>NZ_JACJSP010000003.1:0-300000 GCF_014698235.1 Limnothrix sp. FACHB-406
AGACGACTCATGAGCTGGGTGATACTTCGGGTAGGTCTAGCCTAAAACCGAATTTAGAGCTGCCAAGTCGGCTTTAGCTTCTCTTTATGAATTAGCTCTAATTGGCCCTCGGGTCAGCATTTTGACGGCAACCCACCCGATCGACCCGGATTTGCGGCGATCGGGTCAGGAATTTGGCAAGCCGATCTCGATCGGCAATAACGTTTGGATTGGCGGCGGCGCGATTATCAACCCCGGCGTAGCGATCGGTGACAACGTGGTGGTTGCTTCCGGTGCAGTGGTTACCAAAGACGTGCCCGATGGTTACATCGTGGGCGGTGTCCCCGCCAAAATCATTCGACATTGCACCGAAAATTCGCGTGAAAGTCGGATTTCATGAATCAAAATTTCGGTTTTGGTGCTCAATCGCGATCGCCCATTCTATCGGTTTTTTTCGTTGCTGTAATACCGAATCAACTTTTTCAGTTTGCTCTAACAGGTTTGTTCCACTGCTGGTACTTATCAACTAGTTTCCTCTTCTTGAAATGGGTTTGCGTACCACTGTACGTACCACAGTTCTAAATCCTCATCATCTGGATAGTCCTCATACTTTGGAATATGAATCTGGTAAGAATCTTGAAAAAACAAATTGAGACTGCTATCTTTCAAAAATTCATATCCTGTGAATACGCTTTGATTTAACGGATGAAATAGATTGCACCATTCTTTGAATCTTGGCTTGTAATCAATATCTTCATGATGTGGGCAGAAGGAGGCATCTGTAATCAGTTCTCCATGCTGCATGAATGACCAAGGTGGGTCAATCCAAATGTAACCTTTCCTCTTTAACTGGCCTCTTTCTTCAAATCTGATTTTGATTGAATTACAAGCGATCGAGTGGGAGCAATTTTTCCCAACAAAATCTCTCAAAATTGGTTCATACTGCTGTCGGTCACTAACGGTGTAATCCAATTTTCTGCCTCATTCCCAGCGCTACAGATATGCTAACAACCTTCCATCTTCGAGCTATTAACCTTGACGACTGACAAGGGATCTGCCAGACACGTCTATAACCTTACCGATCGCCCTGAAAACGCCACAGCCCCAGCCCAACAGCGCGATCGCCCGTTTCGCCAGGTTCTCAGCCATCAAACCATTGAGGCTCATCAGACGATCGGCTCCAGCATTGCACTCGTACCGCTGGTCACGATCAACAACGCATCACTGCCGAAGAGGCGATCGAACGCTGTGCATCATCCACCGCAAGATAACGACCCAAGCTCAGCGACCCGGCGCACGGGGCGTAACGATTGCACACTAGGTGTCATAGTTTGTAACTTCCTCACTTTGGCCTCCAACTCTCCGGCAAGAATCGCCCTAACTACGCGAAAACGTCTTCGCCGTAGGCTCTCGCAATCGCGGTGTCGAAACGGCTGGCAAACTCGCAGAACTCCTGCCCCCAACCACTGCTCACACTGACCTCCTGGATTGGGCCGGCGGGAAGAAACAAAAGCTCAATGTCGGAACGCTTGGGTATGTCGCCAGACTCAATGCGAGAAACAATGCTGTCAATCTCTCGAAGTGCTGCCGGTGCATCCTGCCATGAAGACCAATCAAAGTTATTGTCGGGCCGCGAAAGGAACTGGCGCACCTCTCGGAGAACCTCAACCAACTGTTGGTGCTTGGAATTCATAGAGACGTGCGAATGACACCTAACGACCCAAGCTCAGCGACCCGGCTCGCGGGACGCCACGATTGCAACCGGAGCGCGATGGCCGGGGTCGCTGCAGCGCATGGTTAGGCGGCATGGGTGATGACCTCATCGGCTACCTCATTTAGTGTGGTCGCCACCTGCTCCGGCCGCTCCAGCATCGGATAGTGGCAGGTGTCCAGCGATACGACTCGGACATCCGCGCCCAGATTGGCCGCCATGCGTTCCTGAAACTGCGGAGATAATGCTCCCCGGTCACGCAGGCACTGGATATAAGTGCAAGGTGCCGGAGGCCGTCCGTTCCAACGCAGCGGCTCAAGCACCAGTGACCTCGACTCCGCCGTGAACCGGGTGCACGCCGCCTGCACCCGCCGCGCATCCAGACCGTTGAGCATCGTCCGCTCCGCCATCCGTGGTGACTGGGTAAATACCGGACCGCTGCGCCACAAAACAACGCGGCTGGCCACGCGCATCAGGAACGGAAACGAACCAGTAATCGAAACACCCGGTTGTGGCACCGGCCCGGCGATGATCACGAGGCCAGCCACTCGCTCTGCCAAACTCTCCGCCAGCGCCAGTACCACCGCCGCGCCCAACGAATGCCCGACGAGAATAAGCCTCGGTTGCTCCGGCAACTCTGCCCGGATGCTGCGGACACACTCAGCAAAACTCAATGAGCACAAGTCACCAGGTCGCTCCCCGTGCCCAGGCAAATCAACCGCCAACGCAGGCCGACGCAGGTGCGGCCTGACCTCATCCCATACCCACGATCCCGCATGTCCCCCATGCACCAGAACAAATATGACCTGCGATGAACTCATGGTGTTGAAAGTGTGATGCGCGTAATGCCGCCTAACGACCAAGATAAGCGGCAGCAGATAACTTGCGCAACTCTACCAAAATCTCTCAAGTGTCCGCTTCATCGACTTGTTATGCAGTTGCCCACGGAACCCATCTCAAAAACATCGATTACCATGCTGATCTACAATTTCTGCGCCTAGCCGATTATAAAAATGAAGCCCACGGGTATTCCGGGCATCAGCATTCCAAGCAAGATGGGTACAGTCATTTTCCTTAGCAATTTGAGCTAATTGAACCATTAATGCTGCTCCTGCACCCTGACTTCTCATCTTGTCATCCACATACAGATCATCAAGCCAAATACTTGGCTGACCGGCAAATGATGAGTACCTGAATCTGTCATTCAACACTTCTGAGAGAAGCTATCTCGGCTAGAGGTTATTTGGGTTGATCAGGGGTATTCCGGGAAAAAGTTTGCGGATGCTGTGAAGCGTGTGTGTGGCGAGAGTGTGCGAGTGGAGGTGATCAGCCGAATCGGTAAAGGGTTTGAGAGGTTGCCCAAGCGGTGGATTGTCGAGCGGACGTTTGGCTGGCTAAACCGATTTCGGCGATTGAGCAAGGACTATGAGTTGTATTCGGAGACGAGTGAAGGGATGATCTATGGCTGCTTAATGCATTTGATGGTGAAACGATTAGCGGGGATGGCTGATTAATATTGTCTTTATAAATCAGCTCTTACATGGCCACATTTGTAGCACCCTGATGATTTTATTGGGGAGTTATATTCGGAGCCAAAAACTGGGATTGCTCTTTGACCCCAGCACTGGCTTCAAGATGCAAAATGGCAACAGACGATCGCCCGATTTAGCCTTTTTTGCCAAAAACCAACTTCAAGGACTCACCACCCTACCCACCGGTTTTCTCGAAGTCGCACCCGACTTAGCCGTTGAGGTATTATCGCCAGGAAACACCGTCGAAGAAATTGACGGGAAAATCACGGAATATTTTGCTAACGGTACAAGCTTAATGTGGGTGATTAATCCACAGCAGCGCTATATTTTGGTTTATCGATCGCCCCAAGAACCCGATCGCCTTCTTAAAACAGCCGATCGCCTCGATGGTGAAGCGATCATTCCAGATTTCAGCCTCCCGATCGCTGAACTATTTCAAGAACTTGATTTTTAATGGCTTTGGATAGCCACATTGTTTTGCATGATGCAGCATTTGTCCCAAGGGGTTTTGAATGCTTGGATGACCTGTCCGCGACAGTTTCAACATCTCTATTTGGATTGTTTACTGTTGCCGGCCAATCCCCACCAACAGGAACGAATGGTTTGGGGAAGTCGATTCCATTGGCTGATGCAACAATCCATTCAGAGCCGTGGAACGGACTGCAAACTCACTGAATTGGGGGCTGAATCGGCGGCCAAGATGTCCTTGGTTTTGCAGGCAGAAGAGGATGCGGAAGCCCAAGCGCTCCATCAAGCGGTCGATCGCACTTGGGATAGCCTGCGCCAGTGGTGGGATCAATCGGGAGCCAGCGATTGGGAACTGGATGCGGAACATCGCCGCACTTGGGTGATGGGCGATCGCCTACTCACTGTGGTGTATGACCTATTGGCAACCCGGCCCACGGAAGCGCAGATTTTTGATTGGAAAACTCACGCCCAACCCCTGTCGCGCGATCGACTGCAAGAGGATTGGCAAACTCGTTTGTATCTTTTTGTGTTGGCGGAAACGAGCCATTTACCGCCCGATCGCCTGGCCATGAGCTATTGGTTTGTCCGATCGCCGGCCGCTTCGACCGCCGCCAACGGGCCGGAGTTGGCTTGCGAAACGTTTGCATACAGCGCCGATTGGCACCAATCAACCCAAGCACAATTGCTGGAGATGGGCCAAGCGATTGATCAGGCGATCGCTGCCTATCACGGGGGGCAGGCGCTGCCACAATTGCCGGCCCACAGCCCCGCCTGTCGATCGTGTTCCTTTGCCAGCCGTTGCGGCCGATCGCCCTCGGTGGCGGAATCGGCCGTGGCGGCTTTGCCTTGGACGTTGGCGGAACCGCTCGATCGCCTGTGGGACGCGATCGAGGAAATCCCGATTTGAATTGGGCTTTTGAATTGGATTTTAGAATTAGCTTTTGGAATTAACTTTTGAAATTTTTTGGAATTTGATGCCAACTGATCGGGCCTGAGTTGGGTCTCAGTTGGGTCTGATCTGTCCTGGCCCCAATCGGCTCAGGGCCGTTGGCTGCATCCCGATTTGACAGCCCGGGAGCCGCTCGATACGGTAGAAGAAAGGCTCGAAGCCTCAAACCCGCCGCCGGATCCTTGGTTTCGGCCCGGGGCATCAATGAAATTTGGGAAAATTCGGGAATTTAACATTTCCCCAAGCTTCCCCCCCTATTTCCTTTAGCTGGTGTGAGTGGTTGCGTCCCATGGATGTGAAATTGATTTTGGCGGTGTTGACCGGTTTGTTTACGGTGGCTTGCCTGTTTTTTGGCACGCGCAACGGGTTTTACGACACGGATAACTATCACGGCAACGGTTCGGCTCACTAACGAAGGGCGATCGGCCCAGTGGCGGCCGATCGATCAAGGAACCCAAACCTGTGACCGAGCTAGAGTGCTTGCCCTATGCCGTGGGCCATGGGGGCGAAGGGATGTGTCTGGTGGTGCGATTGGGAACCCATCGCGTCATGTTGGATTGTGGCTTGCGGAGCCTGTCGCCCCTCCTGGGTGAAGCGTGGGATCATCCAAACCCCATCCGACCGCGATCGGGCATGGTGGGCTGGGGCCGAATGCCGGCCGATTGGGTGGTTTGCAGCCATGCCCACCGCGACCATGCACGCGGCTTGCTGAAGCTCCATGAGCAGTTTCCCCATTTGCCGATTTTTGCCAGCGGCGAAACAGCCCAACTGTTGCCCACCAATTGGCTCGATCGCCCTCTGGAGTCAATTCCGCTGTTTTGTCAGGCCCTTCCTTGGCGATCGCCCGTGGCCTTGGCTGATGATTTGACGGTGGAGTTGTTGCCCGCTGGTCATTTGCCGGGAGCGGCCCTCACTCTGTTGCGATACCAGTCCCGGGCCGAATCCCGCAGCAATCGATCGCGCGAATATTGCGTGGCTTACAGCGGGGATTTTTTCCTGTCTAATGGCCGGTTGGTGGAAGGAATGCCCCTCACGGAGGTGCGCGGCCTTGCGCCGGATGTGTTGATCGTGGAGGGATCCTACGGGGTGGCCCGCCGATCGCGTCGTCGCCGCCAGGAAAATGACCTCGCGGATCAGGTCAGCCAAGCCCTGGCCCAGGGGCGATCGGTGCTGTTGCCCGTGCCGCTGTTGGGTCTGGGCCAAGAACTATTGATGCTGTTGCGCAGCCACCACTACTTCACGGGGCGCGAGTTCACCATTTGGGTCGATCGCCAGGTGGCGGCCGGCTGTGATGCCTATTTAGCAATTCTCGATCGATTGCCGGAGTCGGTGCAGAATTTTGCCCGCCATCAAAATCTGTTTTGGGATGATCGGGTGCGGCCACTTGTGCGGCGGCTGTCGAGCGATCAAAACGGGCCCGATTTGGCCCTGGAAGGCCCCTGCCTGCTGTTGGTGGATGATGATTTGCCCGTGGCCCAACTGTGCGATCGCTTCTGTCAGACAGGACGTTGGTTGGTGTCTGTGCAGGCGGCCGCGGGTGGCCGGTTGGAAGCCGAACCTCTCCGCAGCCCCCATGAGGGCGATCGAATTCTTTACAGCACCTATGAACTGTCGGAACATTCGGACGGCTTGGGCACGCTGCAACTGATTCACAACATGCGCCCTCAGCATGTGGTGTTTGTCCATGGGGGCATTGATCATTTGTCGGGTTTGGCGGCCCTGGATGAACTCAACAGCCGCTACCAAATCCATTGCCCCAGTGCGGGTGCTGCTTTGGAGTTGCCGATCGGGGAAAGCTTTGCCCAACCGGCCGCCCCGATCGAGCGATATGAAGGGGAAATTAGCACCGGAGAGGGAGCCGCCACGGTGCATCTGCCTGATGCGATCGTCCATAGTCCCCGCTGGAAAGCCTTTGCGGAAACGGGGCTGGTGGAAGTGCGCTGGCAGGGATCGGATTTGGTGTTGCGAGGCATGTCCCCTCGGGAAGTGCTCGATCGCAACACCGCCTGGCCCGACACGCCGGACTTGATCTGTTGCCAAACTTGCCAATTTTATCGGGGGCAACATTGCCGAAATCCCGCCTCTCCTCTGGCCGATCGGCGTGTGGCTCCCGATGGTTGTTGTCCGGTCTATGCCAGCAACAGCGATCGACAGCCTACCTAAACAGCAAATGTTGTTGCAGATATTGTTTAGAGCTAATTCATGAAGAGAATCTAAAGCCGAGGTTTTCAATCTTGGCAGCTCTAAATGAGGATTGAAACAGGTATTTGGGGTCATCACCCAGCCCGGGGGCCGGGCGCTGCGCCACGGCCCCCGGGCTGGGCGAGGATTGAAACAAACTACGCGGGATACCGCATCAAGGAATTCTTCATGTTGCGGCGAGGCTTGACCAGAAATTGCAGGCCATAGTCCTGCCACAACTGATGAGCTACCGCTTTTGAGACATAGTTTCAGTCAGCAAACACTTTGCCCCAACAGTCTTTACAGTAAGTTGCGTACCGGTTTGCGGCCATCGGTATTGCCAGAAGTTAAGCAGCAGTCGAGCAGTTCACCTTGGTCATTGACCACCAGATGCAGCTTGAGACCAAAGAACCAACCCATAGAGGTTCTGCCCCAGGCCGCTAACTCCTGAAACACCTGATGCTGGTGAGCACATTGGGGGCGACAAAGCAGCAGTCATCGATTTTGCAGAACAGAGCTTCTAGACTAAGCATGACGGGGTTGGGCTGAGTGTTGTTTTGGTTAATGCCTCAGCTTAACCAGTCCCGTCTTTCCTTCGCTCCCCTTAGCCCGAATTCACGTTCGGATTAGGGGTGGAGTGTGACGGCCTGGTTATAACCAGCCTTCCTGCTCCAGTTCCGCAATGATTTGCAGGGCGCGGGAATCTCCCAGCTTCAAGAGGGCCGATCGCGCGTCTTCCTTGATGCCGAGTTCGCGATCTTCCACCAGGGCTTCAATCAACCCATCCACGGCTCCCGCATAGATCGCATTGGAGGGCAAGTCGCGGCACAGTTGCCCCAGGGCCCAAGCACAGTTACTGCGTACGGCCGGAACAGGATCTTGGCGCAGGGCTAAAATCAGCGGCGGCACGGCCCCCACAATCGCCTCATAACCCACGGCTCCCATTTGCCCCAGGGAACTGGCCGCCCACAGGCGCACGGCCGCAATGTCCCGTTGCAGGGTTTGCACCAACGGAGCCAAGGCCCGGCGATCGCGCCCATTGCCCAGGGCCCAAACGATGCCTTTGCGCACGTAGCCATTCCAATCTCGTTGGAGTTGGCCAATCAAGGGGTCGATCGCCTCTGGATCTGGGTTGCGGCCCAAGGCATAGGCGGCGCTCATCCGCACCAACGGACAAACATCGTTAATGAGTAAAATCAGCCGTTCGCTGGCTCTGGGGTCTTGCAGCTCACAAAACGCCCTGGCTCCCACCGCACGCTGGGCCGGATCCGGATCTTGCAACAGTTGCAACATCACGTCTGGATCGGGGAGCGGCGTGGCTTCGCTCGGGGGCGGAGTTTCGAGAATGTTCAGATGATCTGACTCTGCTGAATCTAAGTCGAGTAACCCGAGGTCATCATTCACCGGCATAGCAGTCCTCCTTAGCGATCGCGGTTGGTCGATTGCGCCTTGGAGGCCGGCTTGGCCGGTTCTGGAACCAATTCCACATTCACCTCATTCACTTCCCGGCGGCGCAGTTCCACGGACTCCGAGCGCGGCAACAGGTTAAACACTGCTCGGAACCGATCGTCCAGTTCCTCGAAGGACACTTGACCGGCGCGATCGAGCAATACTTTCCCCGATTGATCAATTAAAACCGTTTGGGGCACAACGCCACGGTAGTAATGCGCCGGTTGCAGTGGATCCGCTACTGGCTCCAGGGGCAGAGAATCGGCCACAATGGGCAAAAAGTCCGCCGCTTTGCCATAAAACGCCTGCAATTGGGAGATTGTGGAGGAAAATCGCTTGCAATCGCGGCTATCGTCCACAAAAAACACCAACAGGGTGGGTCGCTGCCGTTCCCGCGATTGGGCCAAGGTCACCCGAGGCGGCACCAAAGAACCGTTGCCCGCATAGAGCGCAAAAATATTGCCATCAAAATTATCGTCATTCAATGTGGCCTGGGCTGGCAGGGCCCCCAAGGCCCAACCCCCGATCGTTAACGACAGCAGCAGGGCGATCGCCCGAGCTAGCCCCTGTCGTCCCCACCAGCGAGCAATAGCGCTGCCCAGTGCCAAACCCCGAACCCACATGACTATCCGTGACATTGAAACCGTGACATTTAAATCGTTAAAAAACGCAAGACAAAAACGCGAAATAGACAGCGTATAAGCCCCTTGCAGAGCCTATCCTATCGCGAACCGCGAAACCCCCCACGTCTGAATTGTGGCCCAATGCCCCGATCGGTCGCCGCAACTCTGGGACAATTGCGCCGGTCTGCTGGGGTCTCTCCGGGCGATCGCGCCAGGCTTCCTTGGCGGAAGATGTGCCACCCAACGGGCCGATTGGAATTTCCATGGGTATGATGGGGGGCAAGATCAGCCCAAAACCAGCCCTGCTCCGGTCAGTTCTCCGCTTTTTCGCTGAAAGGATCCTGGTCGGCACGCTGGGTCAAGGGCTTCAGTGACCACTCCTCTTCAGCGCCTCTCTCCCCTACGCTTACCGTTGTCTGTTCTATTCATTAACCCATTGAGCGAGCGGCTCTAGCTTTAGCTATGGTTCGGTTCCGTATTCAAGCTGACAGTGATATTCCGGCATCCACGCAGTTGTTTAACCAAATTCGGTTTGCGATCGCTTCGCGGCAGTTTCCGCCGGGGCACCGTTTGCCCAGCACCCGCCAACTGGCCATGGAAACGGGCTTGCATCGCAACACCATCAGCAAGGTCTATCGCCAGCTTGAAGATAACGGCCTAGTGGAAGCCCAGCCCGGCTCTGGCATTTACGTGCGGGCCTTGGGTCATGAAGGCGGGGCCCAACTCCGATCGCCCGTTTTTGACAAAAACCCCGAAGCCTATCAACTGGTGAAGCAAAGCCTCGATCGGCTAATCGAAGCCGGTTGCAGCCTCAGCACCGCTCGGGAACTGTTTTTGGGGGAAGTGGATTGGCGGTTACGATGCAGCGCCCGCGTGATTGTCACCGCCCCTCAACAGGACTTGGGGGTGGGCGAAATTATGGCCGGTGAAATTGAGCAATCGCTGCAAATTCCCGTGCAATTGGTGGCCATGGAAGATTTGCCAGCCGCGCTCGATCGCACCGCTTCTGCCACCGTGGTCACCAGCCGCTACTTCATTGGCGATGCGGAAAAAATTGCCGCCCCCAAATCGGCCCGCGTCATCCCCGTGGATATTTATGACTATGCCGAAGAAATTGAATTCGTGAAGAATCTCCCGGCCGGTACGCGGATCGGTCTGGTCAGCATCAGTCCCGGTTGGCTGCGGGCTTCGGAAGTGATTGTCCATAGCTTCCGGGGCGAAGAAATTTTGGTGATGACCACCCTCCCCAGCGACACCTACAAGCTCGGGGCATTGGTCAAAACCGTGCGCTATATCGGGTGCGATCGGGACAGCTTCCCCAAGGTCAAGGCCGCCGTTTCCGCGCACCGAGAAGACATCATCCGCCCCCCGCAGGTGATCTGTTGCGAAAACTACATCGGCAGCCAATCCATGAACCATCTCCAACGGGAGTTAGGCCTGGCCTAGGAACGGCCAAATCCAAGCATTGACCAGGCGATTATTGGCCGTAGTAAACATTGGCCGCGGCAAAATCACTGGCCATAGCAAAGTTACTGACCACGATAGTTGGACAGTCGCGCCAGGGTTGCCAAGGGTTGGACACCCGGATATTTTCGCCCCCGAATTTCCCAGGTAGGATAACCCTCGATCCCCGCCTGTGCGCACAGTTGCGGCTGCGGGTTGCGGCCTCGGGGGTCGCACTCAATGTAGCGAATTTGGTTGAACGCCTGACCAAATAATTCCTTTTGATTTTGGCAATGGCCGCACCAGTAGGCTCCATACATTTTTGCGCCAATTTGCCGCAGGTGTTGGGCCAAGCCTCGGGGGGAAACCGCCAGCATCCCTTCCCAGGATTGTTCGATCGCCCCTTGAATGGCGGGAGCTGCGGCCCTGGCCGGGTTCGCTGGGGTGGCTGCTTCTGCCAGAGTCGCCACCAGGCCCGCTCCGGCCAGGGCGGCGGCACAGCTCAGAGCAATCCAAGCTTGATTCGTTAGCAAGTTGCGGTTAGGTTTCATAACCAGTCCTGTTGTGCTCGTTGGAGTGCGGGTTTGTAGGCGCGGGTTGCTAGGCGCAGGTTGCTAGGCTCGGGTCGTTAGGCGCGGGTTTGTAGGCATTGATGCACGGCGATCGGCGGCGGTTGCCCATTTGGTGGGGTGGAGGTTTTGTGCGATGATCGAACGACGCTTTTTGGCGGTTCATCACGCTTCAACTACCAGTTTTAACAATATGGCAGTCATTCAATTCATCCGAGGCATTAACGAAGAGGTGGTACCTGATGTCCGCTTGACGCGATCGCGTGATGGGAGCAACGGCCGCGCCATCTTTATCTTTGATAACCCTAAAACGTTGGCTGCATCCGCCGATCAAGAAATCACCGGCATGTACCTGATCGACGAAGAGGGTGAGTTGATGACCCGTGATGTGAAAGGCAAGTTTGTTAACGGTCAGCCGTCGGGCATTGAAGCCTACTACGTCATGACCTCGGAGAACGATTGGGAACGGTTTATGCGGTTTATGAATCGCTACGCTGAAGCGAACGGCTTGGGCTTCACGAAAGCTGACAGCTAGCGATCGCCCAACTACTCAATTAGCTACTCAATTACGCCTAGCCACTCAGCGCCCGACCATTCCACCATCTCAGAACCATGCCCGAGGGGGTGATCGCCCATGAGTCAGCCACAGTCCCTGGAGGGGCCCCATCCCGATCGCGAGTCTCTTCAGGTGCGTTGTGCGGTAATCACCGTCAGTGATACGCGCAATTTTGAGACCGATCGCAGTGGGCAACTGATTCGCGATCGCCTGACCTGGGCGGGCCACTCGATCGTGACCTACCAGATTTTGAAGGATGAACCGGCGCTGATTGCGGAAACAGTGTTGCAACTGTGCCAAAACCCGGATATTGATGCCCTGTTGCTGAATGGGGGCACGGGCATTGCGCCTCGGGACACAACCTACGACGCGATCACCCGGTTGCTCGACAAGACTTTGCCCGGATTTGGTGAGCTGCTCCGGCAACTGAGCTTTGCAGAGGTTGGCTCACGGGCCATGGCTTCCCGGGCGATCGCTGGGGTTTGCCAAGGAAAGTTGGTGTTTTCGATGCCCGGATCGAGCAATGCGGTTAGCCTTGCCTTAGATTCTCTGATTCTGCCGGAGCTAATTCACTTGGTGACTCAGCTTCAGAAATAGCGGATAGAGATTCTGGGTTACAGATCGAAGTTAAAGATCAAAAATACAGCCCTTACCTCGATTACTAAGCACAGTAGCCCGTAGGGTGGGCACTGCCCACCGAACCGTTGCTTCATGGCATTTGCAATATGGCGTACCAATTATTTTAGGCAAAGGCTGTATGGATCGAAATGTTGATTTAGGAAGCTTTCTAGGTTAATTCAACCCGAGCTTAATTCAATATTAATTAATCACGAATCGGCTGATCAGTTGGGTGATCTGATCACCTTACCAATCGAGCGATTTAGATCAATCGAGTGACTTAGTTTGATCGGCTTCTAACCTGATTGATTCTTAATTTGATGAATCAAAAGTGGGCAAGGAGAGATTCGAACTCTCATGGATTTCTCCGCCGCATTTTGAGTGCGGTGCGTCTACCGTTCCGCCACTTGCCCGTAGCGCTCTGCAATTATAGCGGATTTTTTGAAAAATGGTGCAACAAATCTCGATATTCTCGGCTGTGGGCCCAACGATCAATTTCACGGGCCCGTAACACGGGAACGGGATGGGTCAAAGTTGCGGTGCGAGCGCGTTTGAGGGCAGCTCCCAGTTGGGATTGGTCGATCGCGTCATAGGCCCGAGCCTGGGCCAGGAATGCTTCGACATTCAACAGGGGCGCAAGATTCGGTGAGCCACCCGCCAATTTCATCAACACCGAAGCCACCACCGTAGGATCTTGCACGGCCAACAAAGCCGCTCGATCGCAGGTGAATTCTGCACAACGAGACCACTCCAGCAACCGCTCCTGCAAACCCTGGGCGAACCACCGTCCCCACTCGGGCACTTGTCCCGCCGCCAACACCAATACGTTGGCAAGGGTCAAATAGAGGCTATGTTCACACTTGAGATGACCCAGCTCGTGGGCAATCACTGCCTGGGTTTCCAGGGGGGTGAGCAAGTCCAACAGGGCCGAGTGAATGACTACGAAGGGCCGCCGCCCTCGCATGGCAAAGGTGTAGGCGTTGGGAACCGGGTGTTGGCGCACGTAAAGCTGCGGTGCTTCCAAGTCCAGCCGCTGGGCTGCCTCTTGCAACAGGTGGTGCAGATGGGGCAGTTGGTGGGGCCCCACCAACAGGCTGGCGGCAATGTTTTCGAGATACATCACCTCTTCCGCGATCGGGCCCACCAAATTACGCACCAGCAAATCCAAACCCGGCCAGCGATCGAGCGATTGGGTTGCTGCCAAATCGAGGGGGTGTCGAAACTGGTTGGCACGCAGCCCCAACAACCGCAGAGGCGCTGGGGAGGTGGAATGCTCGGAACCGTCAGCCATGGTGTTGGAAAAAGGAAGATTTGGAGGACGGGCCGCGGGGCCCTGGCTCTGGCTTGAGTTTAGCTCACGGCTGCGGGCACTGCGCCCTCTGCAAACCCATTCAGGCGCTGGATGTTGGCCCCGATCGAGCGGAGTTTGTTCTCAATGTTTTCATAGCCCCGATCGAGGTGATGCAGGCCGCGGATCGTGGTTTTGCCCCGGGCCGCCAAGCCTGCCACCACCAAGGCCGCCCCCGCCCGCAAATCCGAAGCGGTGACCGGCGCACCGGACAGGAACGGCACGCCCTTGACGATCGCCACCCGGTCTTTGACCCGAATGTTGGCCCCCATGCGATTCAGCTCTGCCACATGGCGCAGACGGTTTTCAAACACCGTTTCGGTAATGGTGCTGCTGCCTTCGCAGAGGGTGAGCAGGGCCATGAATTGGGCTTGCATATCCGTGGGGAAACCGGGGAACGGCAAGGTTTCCAAATCCGTGGCCAACAGGCCATGGCCGGGGAAAACGCGAATGTTGGTTCCCTCGATCGCCGTTTGCACCCCGATCGCCTCCAACTTGGCCAAAGTGGCGCTCATGTGATCGGGAATCACTGGCCCCACCAACAGGTCTGATCCTGTGGCCGCTGCCGCCACCAAAAACGTTCCCGCTTCGATGCGATCGGGAATCACGGAATGTTCAGTGGAATGGAGCTTTTCCACGCCCTCAATCACCACCGTGTCCGTTCCTGCGCCGCGAACCTTCGCCCCCATCGCGTTGCAGAAATTCGCCAAATCAATAATTTCCGGCTCCCGTGCGGCGTTTTCCAGGATGGTTTCCCCTTCCGCGAGGGTGGCCGCCATCATCAAGGTTTCTGTGGCTCCCACGCTGGGATAGTCCAGATAAATGCGGGCCCCCGTCAGGCGCGACTTGCCGCGAATGCTGGCGAATACAATCCCGCTGTCGATATGCACGTCGGCCCCCATGGCCTGGAGACCCCGCACATGGAGTTCCACGGGCCGCGCCCCGATCGCGCAGCCGCCGGGCAGGGGGAACCGGGCCTCGCCCATCCGGGCCAACAGGGCCCCAATGGCAAAGAAGCTAGCCCGCAGTTGGCTCACCAACTCATAGGGAGCTTCGGCGCGGTTGATGTGGCGTGCGTCAATTTCCCATGTGTCGCCCAGGCAGCGGGTTTTCAGCCCCAGCGCTTCCAACACCTGACCCATCCGCGCCACATCCACCAGCAAGGGCACGTTACGGATTCGGCATTCTCCGGAGCACAGCACCGTGGCCGCCAACAGCACGAGGGCGGAGTTTTTGGCTCCACTGACTGAGGCATGGCCGCTGAGTGGCTGACCACCCACGATTTCGAGGATGGGTTCATCCGCTTCGCGGGAAGCAGAGAGGGGGGAAGTGCTAGACGGGGAAACTATGGCCGTGGTCCTCCAAAAACGCGCGCCAAGCTGAAATGTTGCGAGAATGCAAATTTCGTTTAGATTCTACACAACTCAACTTCCCTGGCAATGTTCTCCAGATCCCGAAACCCACGCATGGGGGGCGATCGGTCAATTCCGGTTTTGGCACTTTCCCGGCAAGCTGCACCCCCATCAGGGCGATCAGACGGGGCGGGTCAATTACCTGAGCCAATGCTCCTCGGAGGCGGTTAGCTAGCGTCTGAGGGATGTTGGAGCGGGAGCAAAGATCATGGGCGATCGCTGGCGATCCGATCGCCATGGAACCCACTTTTTCAATGCTGCTCAAAAAAATCCAAAAAAAATTTCTAAAAGGGGTTGCGCTCCAGACTGAAAGTGCTAATATTAATTCCGCGCAAGCGGAACTGGCGGAATTGGTAGACGCGCAAGATTCAGGTTCTTGTGTTCGCAAGGACTTCCGGGTTCAAGTCCCGGGTTCCGCATCTTAAACGCCAACATGATTACAAGCGTCAAAAACCCACTGGTTAAGCAGCTTAAAAAGCTTCATCAAGCCAAGGGAAGACGCGAAGAAAATCAATTCTTAATCGAGGGAACTCATCTGTTGCAAGAAGCAATTGCAGTGGATTATTCCCTCGATTTTGTTTGTTGCACACCCACTTGGCAAGAAAAATATCCGGCGGATTTTGCGCGGGCGGCGGCCCACGCCCCGATCGAGCTGGTGGCCGAGTCAGTGCTCCAAGCGATTGCTACCACGGTGAACCCGGATGGGGTGGTGGCGGTGGCCCAGCGTTGCCCGATCGCCCCTCAGCGATCGCTCCAAATTGCCTTGGGCTTGGAACGGCTTCAGGATCCGGGGAACCTGGGCACGATCGTACGGGCGGCGGCGGCGGCCAGTTGTGGCCAAATTTGGTTAAGTGACGACAGCGTTGATCTGGATCATCCCAAGGTGTTGCGCTCCACGGCGGGTCAGTGGTTCCGAATGCCGATGCAGGTGGCGGAAGATTTGCGATCGACCGTGCGCGACCTGAAGCAACAGGGCTTCAAGATTGTGGCCACAGTACCCACGGCCGACCTCAGCTATTGGGAGGCGGATTTGCGATCGCCTGTGATGGTGTTGTTGGGCAACGAGGGCGCGGGTCTTTCTCCGGAGCTAATTGCTGAGGCGGATACGGCTGTGCGCATTCCCCTTGCGCCGGGGGTTGAGTCCCTGAATGTGTCGGTGACGGCGGCGCTCCTGCTGTACGAAATTCAACGCCAGCAAACCCGGGCCTAGAAACCCATTTCAGCCCAGAGCTTCACCCAAGCGTTTCTCTCCAAATTTTCAACCAGAATCTTCAATCCAACTCTTCAACCAGGATCTTCAATCCAAAATCTTTAGCCAGAATCTTTAGCCAGAATCTTTAGCCAGAATCTCAGACCCCAGCCTGTAGGGTTGAGAGCTGAGAAGTGCTAGGGTTCCGTGCTGGGTTGGGGTTGTCCTTCTGGCAAATCCAGTTCGATGTTGGTTCCCCGATCGAGCACTTCAATATCCCACTGGCCCCGGGCCCCGCTTTCAAACACAATAAAGCGACCATCGGGACTGATGCGGGGCGATCGCACCCAACCGCGATAGCCCTGGGTGAGCACTTGAACCTGGCCCGTCGCCCGATCGTATAGCTCAACTTCTGGGCGGGCGTAGTCGCTGGCCAGATAAACCAAATAGCGACCGGTTTGGCTGAGGCTGGGTTGCTCGGCGATCGCGTCTCGGCGGTTTAACCGAGGCAGCTCAATGAAGCGGCGCTGCTGCAAGTCAAATAGCAAAATCTGGCGGTTGCCCCCTCGGTTGGAAACAAAGGCCAACATCCGCCCATCGCCGCTGAGACTGGGCTGCTCATCGGCATAGCGGGAATTGAGGGTGAGGGGAATGTTGAGGTTGGCTCCGTTGCCACAAGCAACCAGGAGCGCGGCTGTGCTGAGAACAACCGCGCTCCGGCTTAGGGCCCGTTGACCCAATCTGAGGGACGATCGCAAAACGGACAAGGGCGTTTAGGGGAAGTTTCGCTGGAGGTTAGCGTTCAAACTTGACGGGGCGATCGAAGTCGTCTTCGTAGCGATCGCTGCCATTACCGTCGGAAAAACGGGCTTCCGAGTCACGGCTGCTGCCCAGGGAGCCATCACCTTCTTCGTCCTTGGGACTCAGATCCAGGGGCGGACGACTGCTGGCCTGGTCGGCGTAGCGATCCCAATCTTCTTCGGTGGGTTCCGGGTCGATCGGTTGATAGGACACGTAGCTATCGGCGGGTTCCACCTCTGCGGCATAGCTATCGCTGTAGCTGCTTTTGCGGGCGGGCGGTTCGTCAACGTAGTTGGTGCGGCTGACCGGTGGCTCATCGGCCAAGGGAGCCGTGCCAGAACGACGCTTGCGCGTGGGAGCGCGATCCTCGGGGCCGCTGGGTCGATCGCGCCGACTGCGAGGGGATCGATCGGGCTGTTCCCAGCGATCTTCGCCCCAAGATTCCTCCGATCGGGTTGGGTCAACTCTTGTGGAGTCAACTCGCGTGGAGTCAGCAGCGGGGCGACGGCTCGATCGGCTCACGGGCGGCTCGCTCCAATCGGCTCCCGTTTCGGGGCGGTTGGGCGGGCGCTGGGCGGGCCGACGCTTGCGAGGAACACCACCATCGGGGCTGGCTCCGGCACTGGGGCCACCAAAGGAATCGCGGTCATCGCGCGGGGGGCGTTGGGTCGGCGGTCGGCGGCGCGGCGGCGCATCATACCCACCATCACGACTATCGCGGCTGTCGCGGACTTCACGGCCATCGCGCGATCGGCTGCCATATTCCTTGCCATATTCCTCGGCGGCGCGGCTGTCGCGGCTGTCGTCGCTGCCCCGAATCCGGCGATTGTAGGGCTGGCGTTCGATCGGCTCCATGTCATCCAGCTCCGCCCGATACACCCGACTCACGGGCCGATCGTCATCCACCAGGGGCGCAGTGCGCTTGGCCTGCTCCGTGGTCACGTTCCGCAGCCGAATACTTTCGTAAGCGAAAAAGATGGCTGACCCTGCCAACAGGAATTGGCTGAATTGCAGAATCGGATCCAGCCGCCAGCTATTAAAAAACAGAATGCCACCGCACAGCAGACCCACCGCCGCGAAAAAGATGTCGTAATCGCGGGCCAGTCCTGGCTTGTACGATCGAATGAAATAGAGTGCAGCGCCCGCCACCGCGAGGATGATGCCGATGAGGCTGCCCCAGCTAAAGCCAACGTTAACCATCGTCCCTCAAGAACGTTACGGGTTTATTCTAACGACGAACGGCGGCTCCGATGGGGTTACCGGAACCGCCGTCCTTTGCGGGCGATCGCGCCGAGGCTATCCCAACCGCAGGGGCTGAGCGGCACGACAAGCAACCTTAGAAAGTGCGTTTTACCTTGTCGTTCTGGCTAATGACGATCAAGCCAACGGTAATCGGCAGCACCACAATTACGGCTCCCAAGAGCAGGCTCCACAGGAAATTCGCCAAAGAAGCAGTCATAGTTATCCTCGGATTGAAAACGCACAATTGGCTCTAGGGTTGTATTTTATCGCCCGATCGACGCTCTGTCGCCCCAGCGGAATTGAGAATTTCCCAGAATGATCCGTCAAGCTTTACGATCATCCGTGCTGCGGCTGATATCTCCGAGCGGGGTTGGGTGGCATCTGGGCCGGGCGCTGCCCTCTGAGCCAGATTTTGCGCTAGCCATCCCCCCGAGGCCGATCGCCCGCCCTTCTCAATTTCTACCCCAAGTTCGGCATGAGTACCGTTGTGATTGGATCGTGGGCCCTGAGCCTGCTGTTGGGTCTGTTCATTTTGTTGTTCATTGTCCGAATCGTACTGACTTGGTATCCCCAGGTGGATGCCCAAAAGTTGCCCTTTAAGTTGGCGGTGGCTCCGACGGAACCCTTTTTGAAGGTGACCCGCGCGATCGTCCCCCCGATCGGCGGCGTGGACATCAGCCCGATCATTTGGGTTGGTTTAGTGAGCCTTTTGCGTGAAGTGCTGCTGGGGCAACAGGGGCTGATTATCATGAGCTTGAACTAACCGAAATGCCGGTTTTTAGCCCAGTTCAAACCTAGGAGCTAACTCATAACAGAGAATCTAAAGCCGACTTTGCAGCTCTAAATCCGGATTTAGAGCTGATTTATAAAGCGACTATTAATCCTCGCCCAGCCCGGGGGCCGGGCGCTGCCCGTCTGTCAGCAGGTAGCTCTCCAGCAACTCACGCACTGTTTCAATCCTCGCCCAGCCCGGGGGCCGGGCGCTGCGTACTAGAACCCGAAGAATGCAATACAAACGACGACGTTTCAATCCTCGCCCAGCCCGGGGGCCGGGCGCTGCAATTCGTCGATAATGAAAATCACGGGTGGCTGATTCGAGTTTCAATCCTCGCCCAGCCCGGGGGCCGGGCGCTGCGAGGGCAATGACATCGCTTCGGTTGCGGCCGAGCTGTTTCAATCCTCGCCCAGCCCGGGGGCCGGGCGCTGCTATCCTGGCGAGCGGATGGGTGGATCAAACCCTGGTGGTTTCAATCCTCGCCCAGCCCGGGGGCCGGGCGCTGCACGACGGCAAAATGCCTGAAATTCCGGGCTAATCCTGTTTCAATCCTCGCCCAGCCCGGGGGCCGGGCGCTGCGGTTGACCATCCAAGGCGCGATCGAGGGTATCAAGTTTCAATCCTCGCCCAGCCCGGGGGCCGGGCGCTGCGTTGATCAGGATCCGGGAGTCAGAGGGGGACGTTGCCGGTTTCAATCCTCGCCCAGCCCGGGGGCCGGGCGCTGCTATCGCTCCACCTCTTGGCGATGCGACTCCTTGCCGAGTTTCAATCCTCGCCCAGCCCGGGGGCCGGGCGCTGCGATGGTTCGCGTCTACAGCCTTGAGGTCAGGAAGGAGTTTCAATCCTCGCCCAGCCCGGGGGCCGGGCGCTGCCCTGATTTCGACGCAGAAGCGCCATGCTGAACCAAGTTTCAATCCTCGCCCAGCCCGGGGGCCGGGCGCTGCGCCCTTTTACCGGCAGCGCCTACCGTACCGATTACCCCCCAGTTTCAATCCTCGCCCAGCCCGGGGGCCGGGCGCTGCACCGATCGCCCCGGTTAGTCCACATACCCCCCGTCTGTTGTTTCAATCCTCGCCCAGCCCGGGGGCCGGGCGCTGCCCTGGCCCAAGCGGCCCTGAGCTGGCCCAAGTAGCCCCGTTTCAATCCTCGCCCAGCACGGGGGCCGGGCGCTGCCTATCAGCAACGCACCACAGCGATCACTCAATCCACCGTTTCAATCCTCGCCCAGCACGGGGGCCGGGCGCTGCCTCAAATCGGGTGAAATTGCCGCCACCCTGACTTGTTTCAATCCTCGCCCAGCCCGGGGGCCGGGCGCTGCAGTCTTGGGGCGATCGAGCAATGGGCCAAGCGTGACCCGCGTTTCAATCCTCGCCCAGCCCGGGGGCCGGGCGCTGCGGGGAGTAGATTGGGCGGCGGCGTTTTTTCGGCTGTTTCAATCCTCGCCCAGCCCGGGGGCCGGGCGCTGCTTGGGCTGCCGGTGCTGCAAACGGTGGTGACGGTGTTGTTTCAATCCTCGCCCAGCCCGGGGGCCGGGCGCTGCTCGGAAGCCAGGGATAATTGGGTCGATCTCGAAGAGGTTTCAATCCTCGCCCAGTCCGGGGGCCGGGCGCTGCAATCAGCTCATCTTGCAAGTAGACCTTGACCGGGTGGTGGTTTCAATCCTCGCCCAGTCCGGGGGCCGGGCGCTGCGGAGCCGGGGCCGTGGCTTGCGGCATGGCGGCCGTTTCAATCCTCGCCCAGCCCGGGGGCCGGGCGCTGCAATTTGATTAAAACCGGCAATGCCACAGCCGTTTTGCAGTTTCAATCCTCGCCCAGCCCGGGGGCCGGGCGCTGCCCGATGAGACGAAAACCCCAGCGCGATCCGTCTGAACCGTTTCAATCCTCGCCCAGCCCGGGGGCCGGGCGCTGCCTAGAGGTCAAACAATCCGAGGCCGCAACCGGTGTCGGTTTCAATCCTCGCCCAGCCCGGGGGCCGGGCGCTGCATCAACAGATGATCTTGGATCACGACCACCACATGTTTCAATCCTCGCTCAGCCCGGGGGCCGGGCGCTGCCACAGTCCGGGGTGACTCAGATTGCGGAGTGGCTGGGGTTTCAATCCTCGCCCAGCCCGGGGGCCGGACGCTGCTCACTCATGGTTTTCACCTCCAATCCAATAACGTTGTGGCTGGGGTTTCAATCCTCGCCCAGCCCGGGGGCCGGGCGCTGCGCACCTTGTGGCGATCGACCGTCTTGGCCGACAGGGTGTTTCAATCCTCGCCCAGCCCGGGGGCCGGGCGCTGCGGCGGCCAACTGCCGCTGCCATGGCCCATACCCTCGAAAGTTTCAATCCTCGCCCAGCCCGGGGGCCGGGCGCTGCGAGTTAGATTCAAGCTCGTTGCACCACGAATATTGTTTCAATCCTCGCCCAGCCCGGGGGCCGGGCGCTGCCGCACCCTTGGGGTTGGAAATCCATGCATAGGACGGGTTTCAATCCTCGCCCAGCCCGGGGGCCGGGCGCTGCAATATAAATCTGGCCCTAAAAAATCTAAATTAGCTGATGTTTCAATCCTCGCCCAGCCCGGGGGCCGGGCGCTGCAGGGTTTACGAACTGGCCTGAACCAAAAGATAAGAAAATGTGCGGAAGCCAACTAGGTTGAGAGTTGGCTTCCGCCAAGGACTAATTAGCCTTCAATCAGCTTGGTTAGGGTGACTCCTTGGGGCCAATTTGTTTCGTCTAGTTCAATGACGTAGTGATCGAACGATCGCGGTGTATCGACCTCAGGACGCTTTTGCACCGAAATGCGATCGAACAATTTGTGGGCTGGTGCATTACCCAATGGATTTTCATGGGAAAAGATATATAACCCACGCACAGCCATTAGCCCGCGACTAGCCGATCGATCCACCACTTCAAACATTCCTTGAACCGCTTCCCAAAACAGTTCCAAGTCCCGATCGGTCACACCGGTTTGCTTGGCCAAAGGAGCCGAAAAGAAACCATAGCCTCGATATAGACCGTAAGAGATTTTGGTTTTGCGCCCGATCGTTTGTAGCTTTTCACGATCCTTCGCGTCAGCAACTGCTACTCGTGTGATTGCCAAATCTTCTGGAAAAACTGGGTCAATTGACCGAGAAAAGGTTAATTGCATGGGCCCACGAACCTGACCAGCATTCAAACCAGTACTCATCACTGCCCCGAACATTCGCACATCAAAGAAATTGGCGCACATCCAGTGCTTTGCCTTTTCCGTATTTTGCAAGCTCTTCTTGGGCTTGCGAGAATTTTTAATCAGGTCTTCCACCAATTTTTTGACAGTCTTCCATTCCGGTGAAGCCTCGGCCTCCTGGAGTTGCTCTTTCAATTCATCGGCATCTAGTTCACCGCTGTAGCGCAACTTCACAACGGGATCATTGTTGTCATCATCTTCCTCAAACAGAGTAAAACTTGAAGGTAGGAATTCACGAACTTGGTATAGTGCCTCCAAAACTTTGGAGTCCTTAACCGTTTCTTCTGACGGTTGACCAACTGGTAGACCTTCAGCCAAATAAGCTTCGCGAATTTGGTCATTCAAAACGCCATGATGCTTGACAAAAAGCTTAAGCCGCCTTGCTTCTTCACTATTTTCTGCCATCAGATCGCCATAGGTAGCAATCCAGTTGCGAATCTTGCGTTTTAAGCAAACATCCGTTACCAAACCATGCATGGTTTCCATATCAACCCGTGGAAGATTGCCACCATCTGGATCGCCGTTGGGATTTCCATCCAACACATCAAACAACAGCACAAAATCGTGGCGACGCTGGGCATTAGTGTGAATTGCGGACATGATTAAGCTCCAGAAAATTAATTCAAGTGATCAAGCAAACAGCATGACTGGGCGCTAGCAATAGGCTTGGCTAAGAGAAATTAGCAGCCCGATCGCGAATTTGCTGGCGGTTGTGTGCTTGTTGGTGGTAATAGCCAATGGCGAAAATAGCCTGCTGCTGCATTGAAAGACGACTGGGCAAGTTGGGCAGGTCGCGATCGGGAATTTTACTAAGAATTTCCTCCAACTCCTCTTGAAACTGGTTGTGCCAACCTGGTTTTTCTTTGCGAAGTTTGGATAGATTGGCCTGGGCTTTGCCAATGATTTTTCCCAGAAGATAGCAAGGGCTGATGGACATGGAGCCATAGTATCGATCGGCGATCGGGGCATTGACCTTGCCCAAGGCGGCATACTGAATCCTGTCAACTTGCGCCAACAGGCGACCAGCATGGTAGGCGAGCCGATCGCCCAATTGTTCGTCTTGAAATTGCGGATTGCGAGTTAGGCTTTCCATCGCATTTTGAGGCTCATTCATGTTGATTTTTCCTTCCAAGGTCAGAATTAGCTTGAGCAAAGCAGCCCTTGTGTGGGTGATGCTGCCCCCTTCGACTCGGATTCGACGCAGGAGGCGATCGAGCAAGTCAGCAGGCAATGGCCGCCCTTCAATAGCCGCCAAAAACAGCGCTGTTGGAGTTCGGGACAACATATCTTTTTTAGGCTCGCGATAAGCACAAGCGGCTAGTTCATAGAGTCCAAAGAATTCGCGATCTTCCTCATAGAGCGAGTCAATTTTCTGCCCCTGAAACCAAATTTTCAGGTTGTGATTGACTGACTCGATCGTCACATCAATCCAGCTACGAATGACCGCTCTGGCATTGTTGGCAGTGAGCGCAATTGCGAAAAAACGTTGAGCGAGGGCTGCACTCGTCTTCTCGCTGATTTCCTGAGCAGTCATTGGTGATTTCAGTAGATTCTGAATTCTTTTTGAATTCAATGGATCACGCGGCTTGCCCAAGATCTTCAAATCAACTGCTTCAGCACCCTGTTGCACCCACCAAACATAGACACTATCCCCAATGCGAAGACTGTCGTTTTCACTGGCAATAAGGGCATTTAGCGCCTTAGCAAATCCTTCCGCTGCTGGCCGTGAAATGGGAGAAGTCAGGGAATTTGCCAGCCCGAAGGATTCAAAGGCAACGGAATTTGCAGAAACCAAAGCTGTTCCTGAAGGTTGTCCATTGGGAAGACCTTTAATGAAAAAAGGTAATCGTTGTTCCAATGGGCCATAGGTTCCGGTTACCAAACACCAACCCATGGGACGTTCTCGGCTATCTGATACTGTTTCACCAGATGTGTAAGCAGCCCAAAATTGTTGAACTTTTTCTAGATTCGCCTTGTTCTCTGCGGGAATGAGTGCGGGGGCATCGGAAAAATGAACTCGAAAGGTGACAACTTCACTGGCATCAAACTCAGAAGAAAGCTGCAAATTGGGCGCAAATTGCGATCGCTGTTGAACGGGATCCCAACTTTCCAAAAATTTCAAAATGGCTTCTACAGCGGGTTCTTGAGTTGCACTAAAACAGTTGGCAACTAGGTCTTTGAACTGTCGATGGCATTCGGCAACACGCTCTGGCTTAGAGGTCGATCGGGCGGCTCCCAGGACATACTCCCCCGTATCTGCCAACAGCTTGGGCTGAATGCCTACTGTGCGGCCAATGTGGGGAACAATAATTTTCTTGCCTCGTTTTTTCCCCTTTCGTGACTCCTCGACCATTGGAGTCATCAGGCTTGTTCCGATCGGTCTTCCTTGTTGATCAATTTCAATCAGCCAACTGACTGGCGAAAAACCATACATTGATGGTGTTTCATCAATTCGGGTTGCCAGCTTGGCCAACTCGCTCAGAAGCATAAGCGCCTCCTAGGATAAGGGTTGTTCAGGAATGGTCAGCACACCTTGTTTTAAGGAAGCTCGAAAAAAACGAGGATGAGCCTGAGCCGTAACGATTCGATCGCCCGATTGATCTCGTTTGCGATAGCTAACCGGCCCCTTCGGCTGCTCTTGGAATTCCACGTCATACAACATCAAACCCAGTTCACGATTGAGACTGGGATCTGCACAATCAGCAGAATGATCGGGATTTGGCTTCTCAAAGAATGCTGAAAATTCCCTCGTTCCCAAATAGGGTTGATGGTGACACTGGCCTCGTTCAATTCGCCTCTGGAACTGATCGCGATATTTGGCCACATCAGCGGCCGCATGGGGCAAAACTTCAATATCCAAATCAACCACATAGGCCACATCTTGCAAACAAAGGGTGTGCCTTTGGGCCCGATCGTCATCGGCAAAATAGGATCCTTCGCCTTTTTTGGCCCAACCTTGGGCAGTGGCAAATACTTGGCGACTATTCACCTCATTACGCCAAATTGAAAAGTATTTGATGGGCTTCAGAACATGAATTTCGCGAATTTTGTAGCGCATTTCTGGCTTCCAGAAAATGGCTTCGCAGGCTCCCCGCATTGCACTTGGGGTGGGCACATCATAGGAAATGCGTTCTACTTTGAACTCAGGGCGCGTAAAGCAAGCATAGGGCGCGGTAAATTTCACCCTCAATGAATTTAGGTTTTTCATAATCTCCATGCTGGAAAGTCAGTGAATTGTTGATTAACCCACTTGATAGTGAACTAGGGAATGAGGTCGGCTGGGTCGTGTTGGATGGGTTGTCCATTGATCTCAATTCCGTAAAGTTGCCGATCGTAGCCCCCTTTCCAAAACCACAGCCCAGGGACAACCTCACGGCGGCAATGGGCTGATTGGTTGAATTCGTAGAAGCGCAGGTTCACCATGTAGGGCTGGAGCGCATCGCGATCGCCCCTGTTTAGGGAACCGGAGCGCTCAATTTTTTGAATCAGGTTGTTGGCGCGATCGTCGTACTGAACCACCACGGGCACGGTCTCATCTTTCATCAACGAAAATTGCTCGGCTACTTCGGCATAGCTCCAACTTTCTCGGCTGTTCTGGATCTTTTGACCCCGATCGCGCCCAACCGTTTGGTATAACTTCTGAAAGTACTGCTCAAAGGTTTTGGGGTCGTGTAAGGTTTGATTCACGCGATCGGTCTGAAGATAGCGATTGGCCGTACCAACGGCGGTTTCGTAGCTGCCACTAGGTAACCGGCCCTCTTGGGGAGAGAAAATCACCACTTGTCCCAAAATTGGCTCGCCTGACTGATCACAAAGATTGCCCTCTCGGTTGCAGCGGCCGGCCGCTTGCACAACGCGATCGAGCGGCCCCTCAGCCCGATAGACCAGCGGAAAATCAATATCCACCCCCGCCTCCACCACTTGAGTAGCCACCAGCAAGCAAGGCAGCCCTGCCCGCAGGCGATCGCGCACTTGGGCTAACACCTGGCGACGATGGGCCCCACAAAGCAAGGTGGAGAGGTGAAAGAGCGCCTCGCGGGGCCAGCCAGCGCCTTGCAACGCAGCCACGACATCCAAAGCGTTGCGGCGCGTATTCAAAACGATGAGTGCTTGGTTTGCCTGCCGGTTTTGCAGATCCATCACCAAATCCGCCCAAGACCAAGATTTCGGCGGCACAACATAGTTCACCCGTTGCAACTGTTGAAAATGAGCTTTGGCCAGTTCCGGGGGCACAATATCCCGCACTTGGTCGGTGGCAAATCCTTGAAGATAGGCATTTTGACCGGCGAGGGCAGGTTGGGTGGCCGTGCAAAGCACCACCGTCACTCCATAGCGGGTGACCAACTCACGCAGCACGCAAAGAATCGGATCCAACAGCTCGATCGGGAGGGTTTGCACCTCATCCAGCACAATCACGCTGTTGATTAGGTTGTGTAATTTGCGGCAACGACTCGGCCGATTGGCAAACAAACTATCGAACAGTTGCACCGTTGTGGTCACAATCAAGGGAGCATCCCAGTTTTGGGCAATTAACCGGGCCCGAGCAAAGGCCTGGCGAGCATCCTCGGCACGATCGTCGCCACGCATCACAGATTCGTTTTCGTTTTTGGAAGGTGTTTCTTGCCAAACAGCGCTGTGGTGTTCCAAAACCGCCTCAGGGCCCAGTTCAGCTTGAAACAAATCGCGATAGACATTGACGGTCTGTTCAATGATGCTGGTGTAGGGCACAGCAAAGATGACACGCGATCGCCCATGGGCCACCGCATGGTCAAGGGCAAACCGCAGGCCGCTCAGAGTCTTGCCGCCGCCCGTGGGGACACAGAGCCGAAATACACCCGGCGGTTGTTTCGCCGCTTGCTGACAAAGTTGATAGATTTCAGCTCGAAGGCAATTGAGGGGAGATTGGGGATTTTTTAAGGGTTTCAGGATTTTTTGGGCATAGGCACGCTCAAAGGTCGATTGCAATTGGGCAATTGTGATTCCCAAGTGGCGCTGGCTCGATTCTGTGGGCTTAAAGTGCTGCTCCGTATCCAAATAGTCCGCATCAACCAAACAAGAAAACAGAAACCGCCAAAAAACTTCCTGTTGGTAACAATCATCGGTTTCTGCCGGAGCATAATCAGTTAAATCCTGATCTGGCTCCAATTCAAGATCGGTTTTTTCCGCTTCCCGCAAGACCGCTTGATAGGCCTGTTCAGTTTTGGCTCTATGGTTACCGGCTAGCTTGCTACCCATATCTGCCAAGTTAGGAATACCGGCATGATGACCAAAAATGATCATGGCCAGTTTGCAGCCCAGCTCGCCGGGAAGTTGCTGCTCTGCTAACTTTGCGCCGTGGACTGCGTGGGGAACAGACTTGGGCGCTGGGCTATTTTGTCCGTGCCGGGTTGCCTGGTGACAGTGGTAGAGATAGTCCTGAAACTTAGGGTTATATTTGCCCAGATCATGCCAAAGGCCAGCGTAGTAACCTAGGCGATCGGCTCCTAGGGGGGCGGCAAATTGTGCGGTTAGGCGAGCCACTTGCTGCAAATGGTCGCGCAGGCCATGCCATCGATTGGAATCTTGGGGCGGCGTATGGGATACCGGTTCCTGGGGACGGGGGTATGGATCACTCATGATCAGCATGATGCCCTAGGGACATGATCAGCAATAATTGATCATTATGTCCCCCAGAATTTGAGTTTTAGTGAAATTAATGAAATTAGTACAATTATTAATTTCTATACATAAAACATCTGCCAAATATTGACCAGATACAGCCTTTACATATTCACCAGATACAGCCTTTACCTAAAATAATTGGCACGCCATATCGCAAATGCCATGAAGCAACGGTTCGGTGGGCAGTGCCCACCCTACGAGCGACTCAGCCCCTTGTTGTCAGCCCCCTATTACCTGACGATCGGGTCACGGTAACAGTCATTTGACTTGACCCACGGATGACGTGACCCACGGAAATAGACTTGCCGAGCTAGTTAGGTCTAAATCAATCGCGTTCGGCAATCGACACCACCAGCCGCCCGCCCTCAATCCGTCAACCTATGCTTTACTATCGACAAGCATCCCGACTTCGGATCTGTTGCAATCCATCCCCCTTTGCAGTCAATGACCTCTGAATCGATTCGCCAGCGCTCTGACCTGCTTGGAACGCAAATCATTACCCGAAACACCGGCAAGCGCCTGGGCATCATCAGCCAGGTTTGGGTCGATATTGATCGCCAGGAGATTATTGGCTTTGGCGTAAAGGACAATATCCTCGCCGTTTCGGCGATGCCGCGCTTCATGAACCTGGATAGCATCAGCCAAATTGGTGATGTGATTCTGGTGGAGGACGATCGGGCGATCGAGGACTACATTGAAGCGGATGCCTACAACACCTTGATTGGTTGTGAGGTGATCACCGAAACCGGCGAACTGCTGGGGAAGGTACGCGGGTTCAAGTTTGATGTGGAGGATGGCAAGCTGGTTTCGATCGTCATTGCCTCGATCGGCTTGCCCCAAGTGCCCGAACAGGTGATCAGCACCTATGAACTCCCGATCGAAGAAGTGGTCAGCACGGGCCCCGATCGGCTGATTGTGTTTGAAGGGGCCGAAGCCCGCCTGATTCAACTCAGCGTTGGTGTCCTGGAGCGCTTGGGCCTCAGCAGCCCTCCCTGGGAACGGGATGAAGAGGATCTGTACTTTACTCCCACCGCTGCCCCCGGCAACCAGTTAGCCTCCGGGTTGCGCACCGAAGCCCGCCCAGAAATTCGCACCGAAACCCGAGCCGAGCGCCGCTACGAAGAGGAAGCTTGGGAAGAGGAAACCTGGGAAGAGCCGGCCCCGCGCTATGGTCAACAACGCCGCCAAGATTACGACGAGGACGATAACTGGAGCGATCAGCCCCCGCGCCGCGAACGGGATCGCGAGTATGTGCGGGAAGATGAGTATGACTATGAGGAAGTCTACGATCGCTACGATGACAACGTAGATTCCGATGCTTGGACTGATGAGGAACCGGGCTACCGCGCACCCAAGCTGGAGATTCCCGAGAAGGTGCGGCAACGGGAACCGGAATACGAAGATTACTAATGCTGGTGCGGCATGGTTTGAGCGGCTCGATCGCCCCGCTGTCCGGTTGAATTTGCCTCCGATTGTCTCCCATTGCCCCCGCCATTAGCTCGAACGTTGCTCCCGCAATTGGCCCCTGAAATTCAGTATGTTTAGGGTGGCGGCGCAAAACCCAGATCATGCAGCGATCGAACCTAACCAAACGGAGCCGAACCCTCCTGGCCCAACGCGCCATGACGGGCGAGCGGATCACGCTGCGCACCACGGGGAAAGCGGGCGGCGAAGGGGAAATTTATCAGGTTGCGGAAGAATCTAGCCTGCTGGCCAAGATTTATCACCCCGACCAACGATCGCCCGATCGAGTGGCCAAACTGGCCGCCATGTTGAACGATCCGCCGCTGGATCCGTTGGAACCACCGATTACGATTGCCTGGCCCGTGGATGCGGTGGTGGTGGATGGGGCGATTGTTGGGTTTTTGATGCCCAAAGCACCCGAAACCCGCCCCCTACACGAGGTTTACACGCCCAAGATGCGACGGCGCGAGCTGCCGGGCCTCACCTATCGCTACCTGGTGCGGATGGCTCGTAACCTGGCCGCCGCCGTTGATGTGCTCCATGAAAAGGGCTACACGATCGGGGATGTGAACGAGTCCAACGTGCTGGCCGCCCCCACCGCCCTGGTCACCCTGGTGGATACGGATTCGTTTCAAGTGGTCGATCGCCAGCAACGGCGCACCTTCCGTTGTCCTGTGGGCAAGCCGGAATATACGCCCCCGGAACTGCAAGGGCGCAACTTTCGAGAGGTCGATCGCACTGCGGCCCAAGACTGTTTTGGGTTGGCGGTGTTGCTCTTTCAATTGTTGATGGAGGGAACCCACCCCTTTGACGGCGCTTTTTTGGGATCCGGCGATCCGCCCCTGATTGACCAACGCATTGCGGCCGGAGAATTTCCCTACAGTGCCCGATCGCCCCGTTGGAAGCCCAAGCCGATCGCGCCGCCCTTTGCGGGCCTCGATCCGCTATTGCAAAACCTCTTTCGCCAGGCCTTTGAAACCCGCCACCCCGCCGATCGGCCCAGCGCCCGTCAGTGGGCAGCCGTTTTGGACAGCGCCGAAAACAACCTTGTGACCTGTAGCGCCAATCCCCAGCATGTCTATTTTGGCCATCAGGGTTCCTGTCCCTGGTGCGATCGGGCGCGGCAGTTCCGAGGGCGCGATCCCTTTCCCTCTCCAGCCGCCATCCGGCGCGGCGAGCATATCCAACTGGCGAAAATGCACCGCAAGGCTCCCCGGGTGGTGACCCCGCCGCCCACCGCCGCCAGCATCCAAACGATTCCCCTGCGCCCCCTGCCGCCCACCGTCACCGCCCGCAACTATTGGCTGGCTCCCGGCTATTCCCGATCGAGCGCTTGGGTTTCTGCGATCGGGTTGGGCTGCTGTTTTTTGGTCTCCGCAGCCATCATTGCCAGCCGAGAAGCCCTCGACTTTTCCACCCCCGGAGTCCCCGCCCTCATTCCCCGCGTCCTGACGGCTCGCCCCCCTGTCCTTAGCCCAGAACAGCAGCGCCTGGCCCTGATCCAATTTGACAGCACCCGCAGCCAAATCGAAGGCCTTACCAATCAGCTCACCCAAGAAATGGTGACCCTGACGCAGGATCCCGATCGGCCCCTCGTGCGGCTTTCCCGATCGGCCCTCACGGAGCGCTCCCAACGGGCGATCGCCGCTGCTCTGGGCAAGCCGGGCCTGTTTTATGGCAATGGAACCATTTCCGGCTCCTTGCCCCCGGGCGGGGAGGCCACCCAAACGGTGCTACAAATTCAATGGATTGAAGCCATTTCCGAATATCAACGACGGATTTTGGGCGACCAATACGCTTGGGGTTATCTGGATTCCGCCACAGTCCGCCACCTCACGGCCGACTCTCGCCAAATTTTGCTGGACTCGCTTACACCTGTGCCCGTGGTGGTTCCCAGCACGCTCACCCAGCCCGATCGCCCCGCCGCTGATCAACCGTAGGGAGCAAGGCTACATAGTCACTAAAGTGAGTCACAAAAAGACTGAATGGGTTCCTCCCACGCACCGAAAATTGAACGCGGCCCAACCGATCGGGGATGGTCGTTGAATGCGAGGTGGGTCGATCGCGCCGTGGCCCATGAATCGATCGCCCCATGGCCCCCCAAATCCCGTAGGGGCGCATCGCCATGCGTTCTCCGAGCCGCGAAATCTCCGAGGGTCAATTCCTTTCGATCGATAAGGTCGATCGCCCAAAAGCCCGCGCTACCATTGAGACAACGCGATCGCCCCTCTCCAGTTTTGCGCAAATCATCATGAATGATCTGACCCTGACCGATGATCGCCTCCGCGATCTGATGCGACCCCTGCTGATTGAACTATTGCGCGATCGTCGCGATCTGTTGCGCGACCTCTTGCTTGAAATTTTGGAAGACTTGGCGTTAGGTCGTGCCATGAATGACTTGGGGCCTGAAGACGAAGAACCTGTCGATCGCGCTGAAATTTTTGCCCTGTTGGATAGTTAAGCGTTGGACTAGATCAACAATGCAGGTTCAATTTCTCAAGCGCTTTCTCAAAGACTTGCAGGCCATTCGCGATCGTCCAGCATTACAAGCCATCAAAACCGCCCTACTGTCGATCGAAGCAGCCGAACATTTAAGCGAGTTGAGTCAAATCAAAGCGATCGAAGGCCACCCCAATACCTATCGACTCCGAGTAGGCAACTATCGCCTTGGCTTTCGATTAGAAGACAACACCATTATTTTTGTCCGCGCCCTACATCGTCGCGAGATCTATCGCTATTTTCCTTAAACTCTAAACATTTTGCGCCGCTGACTTCTCCGATCGCCCAATCCATCCTGCAACGACGCAGCATCACCGACCCGTAGGGTGTCGTAGGGCAACGGTGGGCGGTTTACGGCGATTGGGTTTGTGCCCTACGCACCGTTGGCATGGGGCGGCCCAACCGATCGGGGATGGTCGTTGAATGCGAGGTGGGTCGATCGCGCCGTGGCCCATGAATCGATCGCCCCATAGCCCCCAAAATCCCGTAGGGGCGCATCGCCATGCGCCCTCCGGTACGCAAGATCTCCAAGGGTCAATTCGTTTCGATCGATCTAATGATGGCGGAGGATATATAACAATGTGCGCCCAACAATATGCGCCGACCCATTTGCCACTGGCAAATTCAAATCAATCAAATTCAAATCAAAACACGGGCCACCGTCGCTGAGGCGAGTGGTGGCCCGTGTTATTTACCAAATTGTTGATCAATTGGTTGAAGCAAATTCTGAGGAGTTGGGTTAACCGCAAATGCCGTCTTGCCTCAGCTTCCGACCTGGAAAAACCAGGTGGGTACTCTTGTCTCCGTTTAAAGTTTCTGAGTTAACAAAGCGCCTAAACGCTCGCTCAGTCTACTGCCACTAAGACATTCGGTGAGTCCCCGAATTGGAACAAACATAGATCGCAAAACAATTATTGGCAGTCACCAACATTGCAGCAAAACCCAACCGGAATTATAGCAAACAGTTTTAGGATTACGATCGCCCCGAGAGCGCTAGTTTTGGCCCTGAGGCGATCGCCCAAATCCGCAGTCAGTTCTCAAGAAGGCTCCGTCAACAGCTTCACCAACTCTAGCTCTTGGGCGCGGTGACCATCTTGGAAAATGGGCACTGGCCGTTCAATGCCCTTGAACCGAAATTCTCCCATTTGCACCCAATTCATCTTCCGCGACACCAAGTCATAGGTATTGGCGCTGATGATGCACTGGCCCACCGGACAAATCGCCTCCATCCGGGCCGCCAGGTTCACCGCGCCGCCTAAGACTGTGTAATCCATCCGTTGGGAGCTGCCCACATCTCCCACCACGGCCCGACCGCTGTTGATGGCAATCCGTAGTTGCAAATGCTCGCCCAACACGTTCCGTTTGTTCAAATCATCCAAGCGTTCCAGCATTCGCCGGGCAGCAATGACAGCGCGATCGGCATGATCCGGTTGTGGTTCCGGCGCACCAAAAAAGGCCATGATGCAATCGCCAATGAACTTATCGAGGGTTCCGCCTAGGGCAAACACCTCTTGCAGCATTTCTTCAAAAAAGCGGTTCAACAAGTCCGCCACCTCCGCCGGACTCAGGCGCTCCGAAAGGGCCGTGAACCCGACAATATCCGCAAACAGAATGCTGAGTTCCCCATCAGTGGTGGGAATCCGGCCATCCTCGTGGGTGCCAGCGGCGATCATTTGTTGCACCACCGCAGGCGAGTGATAGCGCTCTAGCTTTTGGCACAGGCGCTCTTCTTCCTGAAGTTTGCGGGTGAGCAACCACCGCTGAACACTGGCAGCCACGAGGTTGGCCAATGCGGAAAAGAAACTGAGATCGTCTTCGCCCTCTTGCACCCAACTTTCGGAGGACAGGTTGGCATCGGCATAGAGCACACCGACCACTTTGTCTTCGTTCCAAAGCGGCACGGCCATGGCGCTGCGAATGCCTTTATAGAGAATGCTTTGTTCTGCGCCAAACCGCTCGTCTGCTTGGGCATCGGCGGTTTGTAGGGCAATTTTTTCTTTGAAAACTTTTTGGCAAATGCTTTGGCTGATCCAACCGCTGTTGAGGGTGAGGTCGCGGGCCCGTTCGGTTTCGCGGGCGGCCGCGTTCAGCAGTTGCAGTTGGCCATTGCCTTCCACATCCACCAACAGGGCCAGGCGCTCAATGTTGGTGAGATAGCGAAACACCACTTCTTGCACTTGGGAGAAGATGGCGTTGCTGCTGGCGGCGGAGGTGAGGCCTTTGGCGATTTCCACGAGATCGCGCAAGCGGGCAATGGTGCGATCGCGCTCATAAAGACTGTCGCCGCTGCCTTCGCTGGTGCGGAGCCACTGTTCTTTGAGGTCGCTGGCATCGCGTGAAATTCGCATTTTGCCATCGGCCGTGGCATCAATCAGGGGCAGCTTGACCAGATTGGGCCGCACCACGGACACGGTGGGCGGCAAAGCCTCGGGGTTTAAGGGAACCTGCACCCGTTGGGAATAGACGGCTTTGGGCCCTTGGGGCGATTGGCGCGATCGGGTGATGGTGGGATTCGCGACCGCGTTGGCCGTGCCCACTCCTGCCAACAGGACGGTGATGCAAACATTTTCGATATAGATCCGATCGCCGTGGGCGATGGGAGTTGGCTGTTGGAGGGGGGTTTGGTTCAGGCGTGTGCCGTTTTTGCTTTGCAGGTCTTCAACCATCCAGGGACTAGCCCGATCGGCGCGGCTAATTCGGGCATGGTGTCGCGACACGCCATAGGGAGAAAGGGGCAGCTCGCAATCACTGGCCCGCCCGATCGTCACGGAGTCGGTTTCCACGGGAATCAGTCGATCGGGGCTACCGGGAACCTGAAGGCGTAATTGGATCTCAGCCATGCCATCTACTCTGCTTCACAGCAATCGAATCAATATCGCCAAACCCGCATCGACTGGAACGCTGAGAATAGCACCGGGAACAGCGCCGAGAACGTTAACCGATCGATGCATTACACCCTATTCGACAGCGCTCAGGCTCACAAGCGGTGAGGGGCCAGACCAGTTTTTCAGAACGCCCATGCCCCAGTCCGGTTAACCAATCCCGCTGCGGCCCCATCACTGCCTCGCTGTTTTCGTGTTTAGGCTGTGGTTAAGCCGTCCAACCTTGATTAAAGCCTGGTTTAAGCCCCTTGCCCGATCGCTCTGAACGCAATCGGTTTGTTTGAGATGTCCCCTGCGATCGCCCTCCCCTCGCGACCAGTTTGCCAAGCGTCCCCCGATCGCCCGTTTCCATACCCAAATCCAGAACCGGCACTGCAAAAGCACCGCTCCTTCCCATTTTCCCCGCTAGATGCGAGTTGAGTTGATCTGTGGTGATGCGTTGTTGGTGACCAATTGCAGTGACCAATTGCAATGACCAATTATGGTCACGAACTGTAATCAAGAACCGCAATCAAACACTGCAATCGAGAGCTGCGGTCACGAACTGCGATGAAAACAGAATTCCCGCAGAGTTCCCGCAAATCAACAAGCCGGTATCGCATCCGAGACAGCCTGTCAAAATCTCGCCTGACCCAACGCTAGCACTTGAACCTAGACAATGGCGCAATTGCCTTCCACGTTGCGTTCCGTGGCATTCTCGATCCTGTCCAAGTTCAGTCCAGATTAGCCCCGATCGCCCCAATTGGGCGACTTCCGGCAACCCCAATCCCATTAGCGATTACAGCGATTAATGAGCTTGAATCTGCCTTGAACCCGCCTTTGGCTAGTCTTTAACCAGTTTTTAGTCTTTCAGCAGTCTTTAAATAGTCTTCAATCAATAGTCTTCGATGTTGTCCCGATGGTTCTTGAGCAGACTTTTAACGGAATCTTCCAGTCCGTCCCCAGGGGATCGGGCTAATCTGAGGCAAGTTGTCATCAAGGATGACGGTGCTGAGTGGTTGGCCCCTGTTGTGGCCTCGGGTGTTGCGATTCCGTCCCCCTAATCCGAATAGCCTGCGCTTCCTCGGCCAGCCCATTGCAACATCCACGACAGCGCCCGCAACAGTGCTTGAGCTAAAAACTTTGAACTGCGACTCCCGTGATGTTGGTTGGGGCCTGCATGATTGGCCCGCCAACCACAACTCAGCCGATTGTTAGCCGACCCAGATTTTTCCTATGGCTCAAAGTTTCGGACTCATCGGTCTTGCTGTGATGGGCGAAAATCTTGCCCTGAACATTGAACGGAATGGATTCCCGATCGCGGTGTATAACCGCAGCCGCGATAAAACCGACACATTCATGGCCACCCGGGCCCAGGGCAAGCAGGTGCAACCCACCTACAGCTTGGAAGAATTTGTGGCTGCCCTTGAACCACCGCGCAAAATCTTGATTATGGTCAAGGCCGGCGGGCCCGTGGATGCGGTGATTGAACAGCTCAAGCCCCTGCTGGCTCCGGGCGATATTTTGATTGACGGTGGCAACTCGCTTTATGAGGACACAGAACGCCGCACCCAAGATCTGGAAGCCTTGGGCCTGACCTACATTGGCATGGGCGTGAGCGGCGGCGAAGAAGGGGCGCTGAATGGCCCTAGCTTGATGCCCGGTGGCACGCGATCGGCCTATGAAAAAATTGAGCCGATCGTCACCAAAATCGCCGCCCAGGTGGATAACGGCCCCTGCGTCACCTACATCGGCCCCGGCGGATCTGGACACTACGTCAAGATGGTTCACAACGGCATTGAGTATGGCGATATGCAGCTCATTGCCGAAGCCTACGACTTGCTGAAAACCGTGGGCGGCCTGAACCAAGCCCAGTTGCAAGCCACCTTTGCGGCTTGGAACCAAACGGACGAACTCAACTCCTTTTTGATTGAAATTACCGCTGAAATCTTTAAGGTCAGTGATCCCGACACTCAAGCACCGTTGGTGGAACTGATTCAAGACGCAGCGGGGCAAAAAGGAACCGGCCGGTGGACGGTGATGAGCGCCCTGGAATTGGGGGTTTCGATCCCAACCATCATCGCGGCGGTGAATGCCCGGATTATGTCATCCATCAAGGCCGAGCGGACGGCGGCGGCCCAAGAGCTGAGCGGCCCCGGCCCGATCGCCCCGGTGGATCAAGCCACATTCATTGACCAAGTGCGGGATGCGCTCTACTGTTCCAAAATCTGTTCCTATGCCCAAGGGATGGCCCTGTTGGCAAAGGCTTCCGCTGAGTTTGGCTATGGCTTAAATTTGGCGGAAATGGCCAGAATTTGGAAAGGCGGCTGCATCATTCGTGCGGGCTTCCTGAGCAAGATTGAGCGAGCTTTTACGGATAATCCACAGTTGCCGAATTTGCTGCTGGCTCCGGAGTTTAAGCAAACCATTCTCGATCGCCAGGCCGCTTGGCGATCGGTGGTGGCAACGGCGGCCCAAACGGGGATCGCGGTTCCGGCCTTCAGCGCCTCCCTGGACTATTTCGATAGCTACCGGCGCGATCGATTGCCCCAAAACCTCACCCAAGCCCAGCGCGATTTCTTCGGCGCACATACCTACGAGCGGATCGACAAGCCGGGCACGTTCCACACGGAATGGGCCGCATTGGCAAACGGTTAGTTAGGCCGCGATCGCCCAAGGCTGTTGAGCGGTGGCAAGGGAAGGTTAGGGCGCATTTGGTGAGATTCCTGTGGATTCGGGAGGCCAAATGGCTCGTAAATCTAACCGAAATTCCGGCATCACCGGATCGCCGCTCAACTCCAAACGGGAAGCACAGCCCCATGATTACGGAATGGTTGGCTTGTTCTCCCAAGCCCCGAGAATTAAGCGCCGCTAGGGTCATCCGACCACTCGAAAGCCGAAGTTGAGTCCGAATTCCCAAAAACAGGTCTAAAGACCCACCGGTCGCAGCGCAAAAAATGTTTCATTCATGCGCTCGCCAATCACATTGAGTTCTTGCTGCAAATTGTCAATGAATTCATGGAGACCCCGATCGATCACTTCATCCACTGAAAAATAGCTGAGTTCTGCTAACAACCGTCCCAGGGGCCGCTCCACAGGATTGCTCCAAGTGCCCGTCGGTGTTCCAGTAATTTCATGCAAGGATTTTTGGGATTGCAACAGGCAAAATTGCACCGCACGGGGAAACTGTCGATCGAGCAATAAAAACTCCACAACTCCCGTGGGCGAAATGCGGTGATTGCGCCACTTTTGATACATTTCATAGGCGCTAGCGGACTTCAGCAACGCAATCCATTGGAGGCGATCGAGCGTTGTGCCCACATCCTGCACCGAAGGCAGCAGAATGTAATATTTCACATCCAAAATTCGCGATGTTTTATCTGCCCGCTCCAGGAATCGGCCCACCTGTCCAAAGTGCCAGCCTTCGCCGTGGGTCATGGTGGCATCGGTCACGCCATAGAGCAAATGACTCGCCAGCTTCACTTCATTAAAAAACTTATCTAGATCAACGGCTCCCGCGCTGTAGCTGGCGGCCGCTTCTTTAACCATTAAATAAAACGCATTAATCTGTTCCCAGACTTCCGTAGACAGGATCTCTCGGATCGATCGAGCGTTTTCCCGCGCTGATTTCAAGCAAGACAAAATCGAATTGGGATAATTCGCATCAAATGTTAGAAACTGAATCACATTTTCAGCGGAAGCTTCCCCATAATTGGCCTGAAAAAGTGCCAAGTCTCCCGTGGTCATCAACAGGGGTTTCCATTGTTGAGTCACGCCCGCAGGAGAATCTAAACTTAGCTTGAGGTTGACATCAACAAATCGGGCCACATTTTCCGCCCGCTCCACATAGCGATTAAGCCAATAAATCGAGTCCGCAACGCGACTGAGCATGGTGATTTAAAGGATGATTTCCAGGGGATGATTCAGTAAGAAGCTTTGATCGGGGAAAGTTGCCTAGAGCATATCTTAAACATCCTAGTTGGTTCCAGAATGGCTTGAGCTTGAGCTGCGGCCGCAATTCCCCAATCAACGCCTGAATCATTCAGCATCACCCCGCTGGGAGATCGCCTTACAAACGAGCAACGCCGTCTAAGCGAGCGGCCGCTTGCACCGCAGCGGCCACCGCTGGAGCCACGCGCGAATCAAAGGCTGAGGGGACGATCGTTTCGGGGCCCAACTGCTCATCGTCCACCAACGAGGCGATCGCCAAGGCCGCATCCAAGAACATTCGTTGGGTGAGTTTGTTGGCCCGGCTGTCGAGGGCCCCCCGGAACAGGCCCGGAAACGCCAACACGTTGTTGATTTGGTTGGGATAGTCACTGCGGCCGGTGGCGATGATGGCCGCTTTGCCGATGATCAGTTCCGGTTGAATTTCCGGAATCGGGTTGGCCATGGCAAAGACGATCGGGTCTTTGGCCATGGATTCCACCATGGGCACGGACACCACCCCGGGCGCGCTGACCCCCAGGAAAATATCAGCACCGACCATCGCATCAGCCAGGGTGAGCGGCCCGGGGCGATCGACTGCAAAGTCTCGCTTTTGGGGGTTCAAATCGGTGCGATCGATCGTCAGCAGCCCCTTCGAGTCGCAAATGGCAATGTCGGTGGCTCCGGCCGTGCGCAGCAGTTGGGCAATTGCGATCCCCGCCGCTCCCGCACCGTTAATTACGATTTTGACCGCCGATAGGGCTTTACCCACGTATTTCAGGGCATTGGTCAGGGCCGCCAAGGAGACGATCGCCGTGCCGTGTTGATCGTCGTGGAACACGGGGATATTCAACTCCTCCTTCAGCCGCTTTTCCACTTCAAAACAGCGCGGCGCGGCGATATCCTCCAGGTTCACTCCCCCAAAAACCGGCGCAATCCGCTTCACGGTTTCCACAATTTCATCGGCATCTTGGGTGGCTAAGCAAATGGGAAAAGCATCCACCCCGCCAAATTCCTTGAACAGCATGGCCTTGCCTTCCATCACGGGCAATGCCCCTTCGGGCCCCAAATTGCCCAACCCCAACACGGCGCTGCCATCGGTGACGATCGCCACCATGTTTTGCTTCACCGTTAGCTCATAGACCCGATCGGGCTGGTCAGCAATGGCCCGACAAACGCGACCCACCCCCGGTGTATAAGCCATGGCCAAATCCGCTTGGCGATCGAGCGAAATCTTGCTGTTGACGGTTATTTTGCCGCCCTGGTGCAAGGCAAAGGTGCGATCGGCCGCCGCCAGCACCAACACCTCCGGGATCGCTTTCACGGCTGCCACAATAGCCTCCGCGCCCTCGGTGCTGGCCGCATCCACTGCCAAATCCCGGATGGTCTGTTGGCGATTTTGCTCCACGAGGGTGATATCGCCCAAGTTGCCCCCCGCATCCGCGATCGCCTGAATGACCTGGGACAGCATTCCCACCTGGTTTGGCAACTGAAGACGCAACGAAACACTGAAACTGGGATTTGGCGTTAGTTTAACCACGAACCGATCCTTCCCGAATAGCAGGTTAATGAGTTAGAAGCTGACAAGGCAGGGATAACTAAAGCTCTATAATCTACCACCCATGAGCCGTTGGCCTTGGTCGATCGGTCAGGAATTGCTGAAGATTTCCGAGCAAACCTGAGAGCATGTCTGAACAATCAAGACCCTTACCTTAGTAAGTCTCATTGCCTGTGGGTCTCATTAATCGACAAGAACAAGATACGCAACCCCCTTGCTACCCAGGACTACTAGCGCTTTGCAAGTACCCCAAGTTACTTCTCAGGCATCTGCTCAGGGAATTGACTGTCATTTAGCAAAATTAGTAACTCTGGAATGTTGATTTGAATCGCTTGCCAAAGAATCCATAGATCAACCTCTCGATATTCGTGAATAATTCGATTTCGCATTCCTCGAATTGCCGCAATCGAAATCTGGGAGTTTTGGGTGATGAAGCTATCTGAAAAGCGGTTCATTGCCTCGCTGAGAACTGTAATTTGGTAAAGAACCGAAGATTGCGTTTTACGATCTTGGAGGAAGGAATCCTCATCCAAGCCTTTTGTAAAATCCAGAATTTGTTGACAAGCATTGATTGCATCCAACCAATATTCTCGATCATGATTCATGGGGTTACGGTAACCGGATGATCAATCTTGATGATTAATTCGGTAAATAACTTGGGCAGTTCCTAAAATATTGTTACGCCGAATAGAATTATGACTTTTCTCAATGGCGCGTCGAGTCACCAAGTCCACGGGGCGGTTCTGAAAAAGCCTGCTAAATTCACATTCAATTGTGTATAGATCCAGCAGTGTAACCTTAGCGATCGGGGAAAAGCTAATTAATAAATCCACATCGCTATCATCCCGAAATTGATCGCCAAGAATTGATCCGAATAATGCAACTTCAGTGATCTGCCAATCATCACACAACAACATCAATTTTTGACAATCAACGGTGAGGCCTGGCTGAAGCGTAATTGAGCGACACAGAGGCTTCGCTCGATCGCACTCAACACCATCAAGGCAGTTGGTCATGGAGTGAGTCATGGCAGATCGCCATTGAACCGAAGTTTGGATTGCATTTCAACTGAATTTGACGCGATAGAGGGCAAATACATCGCCTTCGCGTGTGGCGGTCACTTTGCCACCGGCGGCCTGAATCAGTTTTTTCCAGGCGATCGGCTCTTCCAAGAAAACCTCTGACCCCAAATAGGTTTCTAAAATTGCCCAATTTTCCGCTAGGGGTAATTCGGGCAAAATGGCATCGAAGACAAATAAACCACCGGGTTTTAGGAGGGGCTTGACTCGATCGACCACAGCAGCCCAATAGTCGATCGGGTAGTAGCAGCTCACCCCTGTGGCAATCACCAAATCAAAGAATCCTGGCTCATAGTTCAGTTCATGGGCCGGTTGGCAATGCACGCCCTTAAACAGTTTGGAGTTCAGTTGTGGGCCCCGCGCTGTCAACAAATCGCAGGCGACGCGAGCCACATCTTGCCCATAGAAAAAGGCTTGCCAATCGCGCCAGGGATAAAACAAAAAGCTGCCCCCACAACCCAAATCCAAACAGCGCCAACCTTTTTGGGGCTTGGCTAATTCCCAAAAGGGGGATGTGATGCGGCTGGTGAGGGATCCAGTCGCGAATTCAGGATAGAGCGGCAAGGCGGCCACTTCGTCGGGGACTTCAAAGGCTTCGCCGCGATATTCTTTGTTATATCGAGCAGCAACGGCTTGGATTTGGGCCTGTAGTTCAGGGGTGTTCCAATCACGGGATTGAAGTTCGGCAATGCTCCAGTTAACCAATGAATGCGCCCTCAAAAATTGGGGTTGAATATTGCTCTAGAAACCGGGGAATGATGGTTAACCTTTGAGAGCTTTTTGGAAGTTTTTACGATAGGAGCCATTAATTAGCAAAACTGGCCAAAGTAGGGTTAGGAAAATTCGATTTTGGGTAAAGTTGGTTCGCTGAAAGCCGTTCCAAAATTTCACCCCAAAGAAGATGTAAGCCCCAAAAATCACGAGGGTTGCAAGCTGAGCCATCGATCGAACCTCTAGATACAACGGTTGAATGCGACTAAACGCGACTAAACGCGACTAAACGCGACTGAATGCTTTTGGATGCACTTGGGTGCTAATGATGCCAGTCAACGGTGATGGGAGGAGAGCGACTCCCGGGGCTTCCGGGTTCACCCTGTCTATCAGTGTAGCCAAACCGCTAGAGTAGAAAGCGGCAAAACGCAACCATCACAAGGCAATCATGGAATTTCGAGCAAGTGTCAGCAGCCCGATCGAATGGACGGGCGCTGGTTTGGCGATCGGGCTGTTTGAGTCGGAACTGGAAACCCTGGCGGGTGACTTGGCGGCCTTGAACGATCGACTGGGTGGGGCCCTGCGCGAGGCGATCGATGAGGCCGAATTTAAGGGCAAGCCCGGCAACACTGCAACCCTGCGCGTGGGTAGCAGCACACCCGTTCGCAAATTAATCTTGATTGGGTTGGGCAACTCAGAGGATCTGCCGCTCGATCGGCTGCGCCAAGGGGCCGCCGCCGCCGCCAAGGCCGCCCGGGCCCAAAAGTGCGATCGCCTGGCCATTGCGTTTCCGCTGGCCAACCAAGAGGCGGCCGCCGCTGCCCAAGCCATCACCGAAGGGGTGCATTTGTCGCTCTATCGCGATCGCCGCTTCAAGTCCGATAGCGAAGAAAACGGCAAAACCCCCAAGCCCGAGACGATCGAGCTGTTGCCATTCCGGAATGGAACCACAGACTCAGCAGCGATCGCCCAAGGGATCGATCGGGGGGAAAAAATCGCTGCCGGAACCATTTTGGCCCGCGAGTTAGTGGCCGCTCCGGCCAACGTGGTCACCCCCATCACCATGGCCGAAACGGCCCAGGCGATCGCCGCCAACCCCGGCTGGGAACTGACGATTTTGGAAAAGGAAGATTGCGAAAAACTGGGTATGGGCAGTTTTTTGGGAGTTGCCCAAGCGTCTGACCTGCCGCCGAAGTTTATCCACTTGGTTTACAAGCCCCAAGGCACGCCCCGCAAAAAGTTGGCGATCGTGGGCAAGGGTCTGACCTTCGACAGCGGCGGCTTGAACATCAAGGCCGGCGCAGGCAGCAGCATTGATAATGATGAAAACCGACATGGGCGGCGCGGGCGCAACCTTTGGCGCGGCCCAGGCGATCGCCCTGTTGCAACCGGATGTGGAAGTGCATTTCATTTCCGCCGTCACTGAAAACATGATCAGCGGGCGAGCCATGCACCCGGGCGACATCCTCACCGCCTCCAATGGCAAAACGATCGAGGTGGGCAACACCGACGCAGAAGGCCGCCTGACCCTGGCCGACGCGCTCGTCTATGCGGACAAGCTGGGCGTGGAGGCGATCGTGGACTTGGCCACCCTCACGGGCGCTTGCGTGGTGGCACTGGGCGATGAGATTGCTGGCCTGTGGGCCACCGATGAAACCCTGGCCAACGGCTTGAAAGCCGCCGCCGCCAAGGCCGGTGAAAAGCTGTGGCAAATGCCCCTCGAAGAACCCTACTTCGACAAGATGAAATCCGTGGTGGCTGACATGAAAAACATCGGCGGCCGCGCGGGTGGTTCAATCACCGCTGCCCTGTTCCTGAAGCAGTTTGTGAAAGACACGCCTTGGGCGCACTTGGATGTGGCGGGGCCCGTCTGGAGCGACAAGGATTCAGGACTGAATCCCGCCGGGGCCACCGGTTACGGGGTTCGTACCTTGGTGGAGTGGATTTTGGCTTAATAACTAGCTCACTGAGCGGCTGAATCGCTGGTTCAAGGGCTGGCTCAGTCTGGACTGGCTCAGTCTGGATCAGTAACGGCCGCTCCCGGTCAGGGCGCTGCGAGGACGTATGAGGCCCGCAGCGCCGACCAGCGGCGAATCCATCAATCCATCAGATCCCCTAGCATTCAGATTCCCTAGCGTTTGACGAACTGGCGACGATTCAATAGAATCGGCCCCAACTCCGTAGCCTTGCCCAGGGTCAATCTTTCGGTGGTTCAGCCGAGTTGAAAGTCTGACCGTTGCGAAATTTGCCCCCTTCCAGCAACCCAACGTTGTGTCTGGGCAAGGCGGTGCTTGGGGATGGCGGCTGCGTCCCTTGCCCATATTTGGTGTGGTGGTATGACTTTGTCCATTGAGCCTCGCGAATCCAACCCGACGATCGCCCCCCGATCGACCTCGGCCGCTGACTGGTATGCCGACCAGCTCATGGATGACTTGTTTGGGGATTTGGAGCGATCGCTCGAAGAGGGTGTGGAACTGTTGACCCCACCCCCGGAACCCTCGCCCCCGATCGCCCTGCAATCGATCGCCGTGCCGCCCTTGGTGTTGCCAGCGGAGGTGTTGCCGCCCCCGCCGCCGCCCAAAATTCAAGAGCCAGATCCAGAGCTAATCGAAGCAGTGGCCGACGCGGAACGGGCCCGGCAATCGGTGCGCCTGTTCGATCGCTTAACCATCGGCGCGGCGGCCCTGTCCCTGTTGGCCACCGTGGGCCTGTGGTTCGCCAATCGCAACGAACCGGCAGCGGTGATGGCCGACGGCTCCCCGGCGGCTCCCGTTGCTTCCGTGGCCAACGACGGCAGCAGCGCCCCCGACGATACGGAATTTGCTGCCTATATTTCCCGTTCCTTGGATGCGATCGAGCGGCGCACCAATGGCAGCGGCCCCGTTGCCCCGTTGCCCCAGCCTCCCGCGATCGCGCCAGTGCCCTCGCAATTGCCGAACGTTGTCACCCTCAATCCTCCGAACCCCAGCCCCGCGCCACCGGCCTCCAGCGCTGCCGTCACGCCTGCGGCCCCGGTTGGGTTTCCCCTGTCCAGCAACTTGGTGGACGCGATCGAGCGCTTAACCCGTTTGCTGGAACGGAATCCCAACTTGTCCGCCAACTTACCCCAACCCAACGGAGCTGCCACCCGCCCCAGCCCCGCGCCGGCCGCTTCCCCTCAACCAACCGCCAGCCCAGCCGCGTCACCGGGGCCCGTTGCGGTTGCTCCCAGCATGACCTACGTTCTGGTGGGGGTTTTGGAATTGGGCGATCGCTCCTCAGCCTTGGTTTCTGTGAACGGCGTAACCCGACGGGTCAGCATGGGCGAGGCGATCGGGGCCAGTGGTTGGACTTTGGTGGAGGTGGCCAACCAAGCCGCGACCCTCCGACGAGATGGCGAAACACGTTCTGTGTTTGTGGGTCAGCAATTTTAGGACACTTTCAAGTCCTGATGACAACGCAAAATCCTGGCAGCAAGGGGTTTAAACCCCTTGTCTGTAGTGATTTAAATTGATCACAGGAACTAATCTTTCAAGGTACTCGGAAAATCAGCAGCGTTATAGCCAGGGATCTCGATCGGGTCGCCCCAGAGCAAGTAATAATCCTCCGCATAAATCGGAAAGCGACAAAGGTCGATCGGGGTTGTTTCCGATGGGTTAACCCCCTGAATTAACCCAGCCGCTTGGAAGGCCGCTGCAATTAATTCAGAGCAGAAAAAACTAGAGTGATCTTCCTGGGCGCAGGTTAATCCCACTTCATCTAAGATATCCAAGCCCGCCAACGCAGCCTGCACAAAATCGTAGGCACGCTTTTCGCTTTGGCGCATGAAATCCGTGAACTTTTGCAGATCCAAGCGAGAGCGATGTTGCTCCCCCAACGGTAGCCACCAAATTTGGCCATCATAGCCATCCATCAGGGCGCTTAATTTATTGATTTGTACGCCACTTTTGGCAATTCCCGTGTCTTGGTCAAAGCAAAGGGGATGGGATTCAATAATATAAATTTCCGGTTGATCCGTGGTCAGCATATCAATTTCGAGTAGGGAGGAAGCTAGCTCCAAACTGATATGTTCCTGATCCTCCGTTGCGCTTGCACTAGGATTTTGGTCACCTTTGGCATCTGAATCAACTTCGCCATCTGGCTTACCATCAACGTTGATCCTGCTGGGCCCATTGATCATGAATGCTGGCTGAAATACAGCGCCCACATGGGAAACCGTGGATTGGGTTGAAAGGCGCACCGTTCCCGACAGAATATCCGCCCCCGCAAAGGCAATCACATCTCCCGATCGCATCCGATGACAAACTTCGTGATATTGCACAATATTCATGATGTTTCGGGCTGTGGCTGGGTGTGTGTCAGTTATAAACGCTGATTGATCAAGAAAATTATTACTCAGGGGCAATCATCTTCAATGCCTGTTGCAAAATTTCGGGGCGATCGACCATTGCGGCCAATTCTTCGGCCTCATGTCGCCCTTCAAAGGCCTCAATCGCTGCTGCTTTCAGGGCTAGTCCATAAACCTTTTCAAGGATTGCTGTCAGTTCATCCCGTTTGATGTAGTAGCTACCGGACGATCGTTGGTTCGTGTTTAAAATTTCGTCTACAGAATTTTGAATCGAGAGTTCCCAAGAACGGGTCGATCGCTTTTCGGCTGCTTGTTTAATTAAATGAATCAATAAAATTTTGCTGTAACTCCGAATTTTGTTGCGAATGGCAGTTAGTCCCATTTCTTCCATCTCTTCCACAATCGCCAGCGCCCGATGCACATCACCCGCTAGCAATAACTCATGCAACGTCAAGATTTCTTCCATAATACTTAGGCTCCTGCTTGAGCTTGCGAGTCAATCATAGTTAACGCTTGTTTCAAGATGGCAATGCGATCGACCATCGCCGCTAACTCTTCAGCCTCATAGCGCCCCTCAAAAGCTTCTAGCGCAGCTCGATCGATCGCGCTAGCATAGGCTTCATCGAGAATTTCTTGTAATTCATCAACCGATAAATAATAACCACCAGATTTTCGGCGTTTGTTTTTTCGCTGAATGTGGCGGACGGCATTTCGAATAGCAACTTCCCAAGAACGAGTCGATCGCTCTTCTACCTTTTGCTGGATGAGATGAGTCAGGAGGACGATCGCATAGCTATAGATTTGATCGACAATCGCGCTGCGCCCCATCTCTTCGAGTTCCTCAACAATTACCAATGCACCAGCTACATCGCCAGCCAGCAATAGCTCATGTAATGTCAAAATTTCTTCCATAATACTGAAGCTCCCGATCAAGCTTGCGAATTAGCCATGATCATTTTTAATCTTTTCTTTTCGGGTAACTCGTAGGGTTAGCAATGCTCACCCTGCTACTCCTTCAGAAACAGTGATGGATCTATGATTTTGATGATGTCAATAATTTCTTCTGGTGAAGCCAAAAACCATTCATTCCCCGGCGCGTCAGTTTTATCTTGATTACGAATTCTCAAAATTCTATGAATACTAGACTCCCAATCAGACGGTTTAGAAGTCCGCAGAAGAACCGCAAATTGTGGATATTCAGGTAGGCCTGTTCCCACTTGTGCCAAAATTCGTTGCGTTGGATCTCCATCTGTCTTGCCAATCTTGCACGGCCAACGCTTTTGATTATTCATCAATGCAAATTCTTTATATGTTTTCAAGTAAAAAACATATACACATGATTCTCCACTACCTAGTTCAACTTCCGGTCTCAAAGTATCATTGATACTTGAATCGCCATTCGTATCAGATACTATCCCCTGAATTAACACTGGAAATTTTTCTTCTAGATCATCCGATATCTTTTCAAAATCAGTGATTGGACTGGAAGAGGGTAGATTCTTACCACCCAAAATTGTCCAATTATTCCTGGAAGAATTAACTGCTTGCTCTTGATTTTTTAAATATCTCAGAGCGTGCTTAATGCAGCTTATAATTCCCGTTTTTCCAGAAGGGGGCTTTCCTCCTCTCTGAATATGCTCGTCAAGAATGATCTTACGAACCTTCTCTGTTTCAATGATTTCACCAGATAGTAGTTCAAGAATTAGTTCTGCTGCCATAACTGGGGTGAGCGGTTGCTGCCGGTAGCGGTACAGGCTACTTGAATTTTGATTGGTCATGTGAGCGCTTGTGTTTACTTACAAAACAAATTTTAGATCATTAGCCTTTATTTTACATGTATCAACTTTTAACCAGACGATCGCCCGTAGTCCCGGCTCGTACTACATTCGACTGAGAGCAAACGCTGATCAGTTGAACTGTCATGTCACAACCGACGATCGAATCGATCCTTCAAGAAAATCGCACCTTTGCGCCGCCTGCGGATTTGGCGGCCAATGCCGAAATTAAAAGCCTGGACGACTATCAAGCCCTGTACGATCGCGCCGCTGCCGACCCCACCGCTTTTTGGGCAGAACTCGCTGAAAAAGAACTCGACTGGTTCCAAAAATGGGACACCGCTCTTGATTGGCAGCCCCCCGTTGCCAAATGGTTTGGCGGCGGGAAAATCAACATTTCCCATAACTGTCTCGATCGCCACCTAACCACCTGGCGCAAAAACAAAGCCGCTCTGATTTGGGAAGGCGAACCCGGCGACTCGCGCACCCTCACCTATGCCCAACTGCATCGGGAAGTTTGCCAGTTTGCCAACGTCCTGAAATCCCTCGGCGCGCAAAAGGGCGACATCATTGGCATCTACATGCCGATGATCCCGGAAGCCGCGATCGCCATGTTGGCCTGTGCCCGGATTGGCGCGGCCCACAGCGTCGTGTTTGGTGGGTTCAGCGCCGAAGCCCTGCGCGATCGCCTCAACGATGCCAAGGCCAAACTGGTGATCACCGCCGATGGGGGCTTCCGCAAAGACACCGCCGTGCCCCTGAAAGTGCAGGTCGATCGCGCCCTCGACAACAACGCCGCCCCCAGCGTCGAAAACGTGCTGGTCGTGAAGCGCACGGGACAAGACGTTCACATGGAGCCGGGCCGCGACCATTGGTGGCACGACCTGCAACAAAACGCCAGCGCCGATTGCCCCGCCGAGCCGATGGACAGCGAAGACCTGCTGTTTGTGCTCTACACCTCCGGCAGCACCGGCAAACCCAAGGGCGTGGTTCACACCACAGCGGGCTACAACCTCTATACCCACATGACGTTCAAATGGACGTTCGACATCAAAGACACCGATGTTTATTGGTGTACCGCCGATGTGGGCTGGATTACGGGCCACAGCTACATCGTCTACGGCCCCCTGTCCAACGGAGCCACCACCTTGATGTATGAGGGCGCGCCCCGATCGTCCAATCCCGGCTGCTTCTGGGACGTGATTGAAAAATACGGCGTGACGATTTTCTACACCGCTCCCACGGCGATCCGCGCCTTCATCAAAATGGGCGAGCATCTGCCCAAGGCCCGCAACCTCAGTTCCCTACGGCTGTTGGGAACCGTCGGCGAACCGATTAACCCGGAAGCCTGGATGTGGTACTACCGAGTGATTGGCAGCGAGCGCTGCCCGATCGTCGATACCTGGTGGCAAACGGAGACCGGCGGATTCATGATCACGCCGCTGCCGGGCGCGATTCCGACTAAGCCCGGTTCCGCCTCCAAGCCCTTCCCCGGCATTTTGGCGGATGTGGTGGATCTCGATGGCAACCCGGTAGGCGACAACGAGGGTGGCTATCTGGTCGTGAAGCATCCCTGGCCGAGCATGATGCGGACGGTGTTTGGCGATGACCAACGATTCCGCAGCACCTATTGGGAGCACATCGCGCCCAAGGACGGCCAGCACTTCTACTTTGCGGGGGATGGTGCGCGCCGCGATGCTGATGGCTACTACTGGATCATGGGCCGCGTCGATGACGTGGTGAACGTGTCGGGCCACCGGCTGGGGACGATGGAGGTGGAGTCGGCGCTGGTGTCGCACCCGGCGGTGGCGGAAGCAGCCGTGGTGGGCAAGCCAGACGACCTGAAGGGCGAAGACATTGTGGCCTTTGTCACCCTGGAAGGGACGGCGGCGGCCAGCGAGGAACTGATCAAGGAACTGAAACAGCACGTGGTGAAGGAAATCGGGGCGATCGCCCGGCCCGGTGAAATTCGCTTTACGGATGCGCTGCCGAAGACGCGATCGGGCAAAATCATGCGTCGTTTGTTGCGATCGCTCGCTTCGGGCCAAGAGGTTTCTGGGGACACTTCCACCCTCGAAGATCGCTCCGTGCTCGACAAACTCCGCGAAGGATCGTAATTGCTAGACTATGGGCAGGACAGAGAGTCTATCTATCCTGCCCATAATGCTAACCACACTCCATAAAATTAAATTAATCAGAGAAATCCTATGTCAACTCATCCAACGATACTTTCTAGCGGCACAATTGCGGTGGGAGAAACTTCGCTTCCAGCCTATCAATTTTCACAAACTGACTATGCATTTCCTTTAAGCATTGTTTTACAGTTTTTGGCGCTTGAAAATCACCATCTCTCACCGAAACTAAAATTTTTGGTTGCAATTAACACACAAACGGAATTACCTGAAAGATTCATCATTATTGATGAAAATTTTGTGAATTTTTTGATTGAATTATCCCAAGGAAAACATCATGTTCAGGCGACAGCCATTTTGCAGAGCCTTGCAATGTCTGGGCTAGAACTTTGTCTACAGCATCAAAATGGTTCTGTAGATAAAAATCGAAATTTGTTAACCTCTGATTCTGAATTACAAGTACAGTCTGCGTACCAAATTTCAGACCCTAGCAGATTTAGTATTGAACTCAAATTGGATCCTAGCTTAGTACCTGATGCTGAATCACTCCATGCAGATCGTCTTCAGGAAATCAAAACACGAAATCAAGAACTCTTGAATTTACTCGATGAGTGGAATAACAACCCTGATCATGAATTAGATCACACCTGGGACGAAGTAATGACAAATTTATGAGATTTTTGCTTTGTCATGCCAATCTATTATTCTTAATTCAATGAAATGAAAATCATTAATAAGCTTGCTCTTGATACGAATATTTTAGGTCAATTACTAAACCCTAGTCCTACAAAGTTTACTGAATTGAAAGTATGGTTTCGGGCAATATTGCTCTCTGATGCTGAAGTTTTTCTACCAGGAATTGTTGATTATGAAATGCGGCGATCTTTAGAATTACAGCGCCTTAAAGATCCGAACTATCGAGGGGTTGAGCGATTAAACCGATTTTTACAATCAGTTCGATACTTACCCATCACGATTACTGATCTGAATCTTGCAGCAACTCTTTGGGCCGAAGCGCGCTACCGGGGTCAAAAAACGGAACCCGATCGTGACTTGGGCGGCGATCCCATTTTGGCGGCTCAGGTTCGATCGCTCTTTTCACCCTGGGTCAATGTGGTTTTGGTCACTGAAAATCGCAAGCACCTAACGCGCTATGGCATTGATGCTCGATCGTTCCAAGAAATCCTATTCCCAGGAATGGAATCATGAGCGATCGCCCCATACTTGAGCACTCAGAAAAATCCTGCATTGTCTAGCTGCGATGAGCTGTGATCCTCTGAACTCACCTGAAATTCAAAAAAAGGATCCTGTCCTTCACGCTGAATCAGGTTTGATGGAAGCGGCTTTCAGTTGCTTTTGGAGTTCATCAATCTGTTTTTGTTGCTCACGCAGCAGGTGCAGAATTTCGCTCAACTCTGCCTCGCGCAGAAGATTAATTTTGTCATGCAGCAGCTCAATTTCCAGCTCTGATTTCAGATTCACTTCATGATCATGCTTAGCCTCTTGGCGATCAATTTCATTTTGCCGATTTTGGCTCATCATGATGATTGGTGCTGTGTATGCTGCTTGGAATGACAACATCAAATTCAGCAAAATGAATGGATAGGAATCCCAATGGATAGTCTTGTTGCTGACATTGCAAAAAATCCAAAAACCTAAACAAATGGACTGGATGATGACAAATTTCCAAGAGCCAACCGTTGAAGCCACCAAGTCAGCAAGATGCGAACCCAAATCCGCTTTTTCTTTGGGTGGGTTCTCAGCGGGATTTCGTTCCCGTAGGCGCTGAATCAGCCGATATTGCTCGGGGGTAATATTGGCGCGGCTGGGGCGACGAGGATAGCCGGGAGAATTGACGGGCATAACGCGATCTCGTGGGAGAAAGTTAGCACTAGGATATTGAGGCTCAAGGGGTTGTGGCTAAAAATAGCCGCAGTGAAAGGGGGGAGTCTCTGGTATTCACACCACTGTTGCACCACTCCCGTCGGATCGCTCTCGGTTGGTTAACAGCAGTAAACTCAACCCAATGTTTCTCTATGCCGGTTGCCCAACACCCGTGAAAGTTCCTCTTCCGTCCCCCCTCGCCTCGATCGCCCGGTTGTTTCAACAGCCCAAGATGGCGGCTCTGCTGCTCTTGGGGTTTAGCTCGGGGTTGCCCTTGCTGTTAACCAGCCGTACTCTTCAGGCTTGGATGACGATGGAGCAGGTGAACCTGAGCGCGATCGGGGCCTTTAGCCTGGTGGGATTGCCCTACTCCCTCAAGTTTTTGTGGGCCCCCTTGCTCGATCGATTTGTACCACCGTTTTTTGGGCGGCGGCGGGGTTGGTTGGCCCTCAGCCAAGGGGCGATCGCCCTGGCCCTGTTGGCGTTGGGGGTGCAAAATCCCCAACAGGGGCTACAGGGGGTGGCGATCGCGGCGGTGTTGGTGGCCCTGCTCAGCGCCACCCAGGACATTGCCGCCGATGCCTATCGCACAGATGTGTTGACTCCTCGGGAAATGGGAGCCGGAGCGGCCATCTTCGTGTTGGGCTATCGCGGGGCGCTGCTCATTGCGGGCGGAGCAGCGCTGGTGCTGGCCGATCGCTTCACCTGGCCGGTTACCTACAGCATGATGGCGGTCTTGATGGCGGGCTGCATTCTGTTGAGTTGGCTGGCCCCAGAACCCACAGCCCCCCAACAACCACCCGCCAGCCTGTCGGAGGCCGTTTGGTTACCTTTTAAAGATTTCCTCGATCGCTACCATTGGCAACGGGGCCTGGCCATTTTGGCCTTCATTGTGCTCTATCGCTTGGGCGATTCGATGGTGAACAATATGGCCCTGCCCTTTTTGTTGCAAACGGGCTTTAGCCAAACGGAAGTGGGCGCTATTCAAGGGGTGATGGGCTTGATTGCCACCATTGTCGGCTCCTTAACGGGCGGTGCAATTCTCAGTCAAATTGGCATTGGGCGATCGCTCTGGGTCTTTGGGGGATTACAAGCCCTGAGCAATGTTGCCTATTTAACTTTGGCTTGGGTGGGAAAAAATGCTACCGCCATGGTGTTGGCAATTAATGTAGAAAATTTCTGCGGTGGATTAGCAACAGCAGGATTTACGGCATTTTTGATGAGTCTTTGTAATGCTCGTTTTTCCGCCACCCAATATGCTTTGCTGTCCAGTTTGATGGCTGTGAGTCGTGATTTGTTTTCGGCTCCTTCTGGTGCTTTAGCCCAACAGTTGGGTTGGCCCGGCTTCTTTTTGCTCACGATCGGGGCGGCGCTGCCGGGGTTGGCATTGTTGCCCTGGTTTGCTCCTTGGCATCAATCGAATTCTCCATCGGAGCTTAACCAATAGAATGCAACCCCGGTCAACTCCAGCCTGAATGATTGGGCAGCCTTCCGCTAGGGCACGGTGCTGGCCAGGCGATCGACCAAATTCGCCACATAATCTAGCGCTTGGGAAATGGTTGCCGGGTCTTCCAAATCCACACCCACATAATGCTTAAGGGCGGCCATTTGGTTTTCGCTGCCCCCACTGGCCAGCAGTTGTAAATAGCCGGGTACAAAATCTCGGCCTCGCTGGCGATATTGTTGATAGCAAGCCAGGCTCACGATGTCCGAAGCGGCGTATTGATAGCAGTAAAAGGGCTTGAAGAAAATGTGACCAATTCGGGCCCAGTCGTATTGGTGCTCTGGCAAAATTTCAACCGCATCGCCACATAGATCTCGGTAGAGACTATCCCAAACGTCATTCAAAAATTCAGCATCAAATCGCCCCTTTTCGGCTCGATCGTGCAGGGCCAATTCCAAGCGGCTGATGGTGGTTTGTCGGAACAGCAAACTCAGTTGATCTTCTAGCTGGCGCGTAATTAAACTGCGCTGCATATTCGGATCGGAATGGCGATCGAGCAAATAATCTAACAGCAGCAGTTCATTAAAGGTGGAAGCCACTTCCGCCAACACCAAAGGTGGATTGCTATTGAAATAGCGTTGATGATCGTCAATCCAGGCAAAGTGCAAGCCATGACCCATCTCATGGGCCAAGGTGAATAGAGAGCTGTAATCGTCGGTGTAGGACAAAAACAAATAGCTATGTTTGCCGTGGGTATAGTTGCAAAATGCGCCGCCTCGTTTGCCCGGCCGCACGGCAGCATCAACCCAACGGTTTAGGAAAAACTCTTCGGCCCGGCGGGCATAGGTGGTGTCGAATTGTTCCAGGGCCGCCAGCAGGATTTGAATGCCTTCTGAGAACGAGAGCGGGGCGATCGGTTCGGTGCTCCAGGGAGCATAAACATCACAGGTGCGAATGGCGGCTCCGGTGGCTTTTGCTTTGATGCGGTAATAGTTTTGCCAAATTTCGGTGCGATCGCGCGTGCCATTCATCACGGCCCAAAACACCCCTTCGGGCACTTCGTCGCTAATTAACTGTTTTTCCAGGGTCGATCGATAGCCGCGCATTTGGTTTTCGATCGCGTGATCCTGGGCGATCGTGCTCAGGATGTAGGCATAGAGGGTGTTGTGCTGTTGGCTGACGACTCGCACCGAGTGATAGGCCTGTTCGCGCACGGTGCGATCGCCCTGAAACAACAGAGCCGAAAGTTCGGCTTCCGTGGTGGCGGTTTTGCCATCGGCCGTGGTGACGGGGGTGTAGGTCTGTTCGCCCAAGTGGATCGATCTCAACTGAATAAAGGCCTGCCGCCCGGTCAGGCTGTCTCGGTTGCGCGTTTGTTCCACCACTTCCGGCAACCGAAACGGCGCAAATCGCCCCACGGATTCCAGGTAATGGGCGTAGAGCCGCAGTTCTGGGGCCTGTCGCAACTCCGCCAAGTGGTCGGCACTCATGGCCTGAAGTTCCAAGTCAAAAAAGACCAGCTCGTTATTCACGGTGGTCAAGGCCGTTTGGATTCGATCGACCTCCCCTTGGGCGGTGGTGTCTCGGGTGTTGGCCGCAAAGGTGAGCGAGGGAAAGCTCCAAAGATAGCCCACCGCTTGGTAGATGCCTTCTAGTTCTTCCAAAGCCTGGGCCAACTCCTGCGCCGTCAGCAGGGCCACGCGATCGCGGTAGGCGATCCGAAAATTCTCTGCTCGATCGCTCACCCAGTGCAAATCAGCCTCATAGCGGGGATCATCAAATCCCGCGTATAAATCGGCTAAATTCCAGGTTAATGGGTCGTTCTTGTCGGTGGTTTGGGCCGTCCCGATCGCACTTGCTACCATAGCTCCAACCTTCGCCTCAACCTTGGGTTCACGCAGCAATTTCAGACAGTCACATTCAATTCAAGCCGGTTCAATCAAGCCAGTTCAATCAGGCCGGTTCGAGTGAGCCAGCTCGATCGATTTGGCTTGATCAAGTCGGTTCGATCGTAAAACAATCCAGGGTACAGGAGTTGAACCTGTCTGAGGCGAATTATGAGTTCGCTGCCTAAACCGCTCGGCCAACCCTGGAAAATGTCGAAGACTCAATGCTCAGCGATAGGTTGTGGGGGCGGTCTATCGCTTTTGGAGAGTCGTGTGAGTTTACACTCGTCATTAATTTTGCCATTGGCCGCTAGTTTGGGCAATATTCTTGGATAGAGTTTGAATGGCTTGAGTGATCAGCCAGCCGCCATCTGTCCTGGATCTCTCAACCTCTCTCAAGTAATCTTCATCAACTGCCGTGAATCCCAGCGCTGGTTTGACCATTCTGTTGTTGTTGTTGATGGCGGGCACGGGCATCGCCAGCACCTCCTGGGGCTACAACCTCGGACGGGAGGCGCTGAAGGGCATTGTGCAGCCGGACTTTCGCCCCACGGCGGACTCCTCAGGACGAGGCGGCAAGCGACCGGAACCGGCTCCCCTGAAACTGCTGAATGAGCAACAGTTGCTGGCCAAAACCAAGGCCATCACCCAAACGGCTCCCGTGGGCAATGCGCCGCCCAAGCCGGTGGATCCGGCTTTGACCCAAACTCAACCTCAGGCCAAGCCTTTGTCACAAACGGCGGTGGCCAAGTTGCCCATTTCGGCCAAGGCGGAAGGTGTGACCCTGACGGTGGTGGGAGCCAGTCGGGTGGGCGATTCGTTGGTGCTGGAGTTGACGCTGCGCAATCAAGGCGATCGGGCGGTGCAGTTTCTCTATAGCTTTTTGGAAATGGCGGACGATCGGGGCGATCCCCTGAGCGCGATCGTGGAAGATTTGCCCAGTGAGCTACCGGCCGACGGAGCCACCGTTCGGGGCAAGGCGATCGTGCCGACGGTGTTGCTGGATGGCGTGAAGTCGTTGCAACTGTCTCTGACCGATTATCCCGATCAGCAATTACAGCTTCAAATTCAGGGCATTCCCGTGCGTTAGGGTCGATCGCCCTTGGCCACAGCTCCATCAGCCATTAGACCTCTTGCATCAATCAAGACCCTCACCCTAAATCCCTCTCCCAAGTCGGGAGAGGGACTTGACCATCACCAACGAGATCGCCGTAAACCAGCATTTCTGGCTCCCCTTCGCCCTCCTTGGGAGAAGGGGTTGGGGGATGAGGGCTTCTAGCCAATTCGCGCAAGAGGTCTATTGATTTCAAGATCGGATTGATAGATTTGATTGAGAAATTCCTTTTGAAAAATCCCCGCCAGCAAGATGGCCGAGTCTTGGTTTCTGAATAGAACCCAGCAAAATTCCGCAAAATCCAGCAAACTTAACCAGGATCAAGCAAACTCAATCAAACTCAATTAAACGGAATCTAGTAGCGGTGGATAGTCAAGGCTGGACGTTGAGCTTGTGGGTGCTGCTGTTGCCCATCACGCTGAATGCGTTCTTTGTGGCGGCAGAGTTTTCCATGGTGGCTGTGCGGCGATCGCGCATTGATCAACTCGTTGCGGGTGGAGATCCGGCGGCTCGCAGCGTCCAGTATTTGCAACAACATGTCGATCGGTTGCTGTCCACAACCCAGTTGGGGATCACCCTGGCGGCCCTCACCCTGGGTTGGTTGGGTCAGTCGGTCTTGGCCGCGCCCCTGGTCAGCGGCGCAATTCACTACTGGCCCGCTGCGGCCGATCGCCCTTTGGTGCAGGCGGTGGCCGTGGGAACCGCGTTCCTGTTGGTGGCCTATCTGCAAATCGTGTTTGGGGAATTGGGCCCCAAATCGATCGCCCTGCGTCATGCGGAACAGGTGGCCTTGGTGTTGGGGCCGCCCAGCGTCACGATCGGGCGATTTTTACAGCCGATCGTTTGGTTTTTGGAACGCTCCACGCGGTGGGTGTTGCGGGCCTTGGGATTGCGGCCCAGCGATCGCCATTGGGCCAGCCCGATCGCCCTTTCGGAGTTGCAACAAATTGTTGGGAATTCCACAGAGTCTCCGGACTTGGAAGCCGATGAGCGCCGCCTGCTGCAAAATGTTCTGACCTTTCGAGCCGTGACGGCCCGAGATGTGATGATTCCCCGCACCCAGATGGTGGTGCTGGAGCAGTCGGATTCCGTGACAGATTTGCTGGCGGCCGTGGGCCAAACCGGCCACCTGCGTTACCCGGTGATGGGTGACTCGATCGATGACATTGTGGGAATGGTGCGGTTTAAAGATTTAGCCACGCCCCTGGCCGCTGGGGAATTGAGCCTGGATACGCCCCTGAGCGCTTGGATTCAGCCCGCCTGTTTTGTGCCGGAATTTGCCAATACGGCGGACTTGCTGCGATCGCTCCGGCGATCGGGACAACCCATGGCGATCGTGGTGGATGAATTTGGCAACACGGCGGGCTTGGTCACGCTCACCGATGTGGCGGAGGAAATTGTGGGGCCCCTGGCCGCCGACGACAGCTCGATCGAGGCGATCGACGAACAAACCGCCTGCGTGCCCGCCCAAATCACGATCGACGAGGTGAATGGCCGTCTGGGGCTAACCCTGCCGGAAGCCGACGATTACCAAACCTTGGCCGGGTTTGTGCTCTGCCACCTGCAACGAATTCCCCAAGTGGGCGAAAGCTTTCGTTACAACGGTTTGGAATTTGAAATTGAAGCGGCCAATGGGGCCCGACTCGATCGGATCCGCATTCGCCGCCTTCACTAGATCCTGACTAGATCCTTAAAAATCCTTCGTCAGTTCCTCAGATTCCCCACTGGAGAATCTTGCAGCCGTGACCCAAATCAGGCCCTAAACACCTACCAAGTGGTGGTGATAGGCTGCCCCAAGACCGGCCGCCATTTCAGCGGGGGTGATTTTGCCATCTCGGTTGGAATCTAGGGCATCAAAAACCGCATCGCTCCCAGCCCATTCTTCACGGGTAATGAAGCCATCCCCATCCAAGTCGTAGACATGGAAAATGTCATCGGCTGCATGGCTGAGGGCTTCTTGGCCTTCCAGTTGAGCCAGACGATTTTTTAACAGCAACTCCAGAGATTCCAGCGCTTTCGAGAAGCCTTCAATCCCCTCCGTGAGCTTTTCGGAAGCCATTGGATCGTCTTGGTGCATTTGATCGAAAACTTCGCGATTCATCTCGATTTTTTCGATCGGCTCTGCACCGGCCAAGTCAGGACTCAGCTTGCGCACTAGCTCGCCCTGATTGCTTTCCAGCTCGTCCAAAAGGGCCGGCGAAATGGTCAGCAAATCACAACCGGCCAGTTCCACAATTTCGCCCATGTTGCGAAAACTCGCCCCCATCACCTCCGTTTTGTGGCCGAAGGTTTTGTAGTAGTTGTAAATCCGCGTGACGGACAACACACCGGGATCTTCTGGGGCTGGAAACGAATCGCGACCGGTCTTTTTCTTGTACCAATCCAAAATTCGACCCACAAAGGGCGAAATGAGAGTCACGCCCGCCTCTGCACAGGCGATCGCCTGGTGCAACCCAAACAACAGGGTGAGATTACAGTGAATGCCTTCCTTTTCCAACACTTCGGCGGCGCGAATGCCTTCCCAAGTGGCGGCAATTTTGATCAGAATTCGATCGCGTGAAACACCAGCTTTTTCGTACTCCGAAATCAGATAGCGGCCCTTGGCGATCGTCGCTTCCGTGTCATAGGACAGGCGCGCATCAACCTCCGTGGAGACCCGACCGGGAATAATTTGCAAAATCTTTTTACCAAAGGCCACCGCCAAGCGCTCAAAGGCCAAGGAAGCTACCTCCTCCGCGCTGGCTTGTTTGCCCTTTTCGGTGCGGGCCTCCAGCAGGGTTTGATCCACAATTTCCTGGTATTGCGGCATTTGGGCCGCGGCGGTGATCAATGAAGGGTTCGTTGTGGCATCGCGGGGCTTGAGTCGTTCGATCGCCTGAATGTCGCCGGTATCGGCCACCACGATCGTCATTGTGCGTAATTGTTCAAGCAAGGTCTGAGCCATGATCACTTCTCGCTGAGAGCGTTGCGAGTGTCCCGCCCTCTCGGTTGGGCCGGGAAATGTGCTTCCAGTGTGGCCGATCCCACCGGGAATGGTGACGCTCCCGATGAGAACTTCAACAAAATCACAGAAAAGTTCAAAGAGAGCGGGAGTTCCCGGTAAGTGTTCAATCAGCGATCGATAAGAAACCTCATCACTTGATCACAATTGCTTATCAGGCTCCCTGGCCTTCTCTAGAGTATTAGCAGGGCTGGTGGCTGCTTCCTGTATGCCGGCCCAAGGCGATGCAGGCGACATGACTGGACTAATCGCAACATCTCGGTTGTTGTTGGATGATCTGGCTCGACAAGGAGCGCGATCGGGCATCAGTGGCTACTTGCCAGACTACGTGCCCGCTCTGGCCAAGGCCAATCCGCAAGAGTTTGCGGCCGCCGTGCAGGCCGTGGATGGCCGCAGTTGGGATCGATCGCCCCCGGGGCGGCGGGTGGTGTTGATGAGCGTGATGAAACCCCTGCTGTTGTTTTATGCCCTTGCGCTTCTGGGCCCCGAGGTTGTGAGCGGCTTGGTGGGCTGTCAACCATCCGCCAAGGCCTATAACGACTTGGATCAACTGCTGGAAGATGCGGGCCATCCTCGCAATCCCATGCTCAACAGTGGGGCCCTGGCCCTGGCGGGGGCCCTGCCTGGAACCACCGCGCGCGATCGGGTGCGGCGGTTCCAAGCTTGGTTATATCGGGAAACGGGCTGCCTCATGCCCGTGAATGAGACGGTGCTGGCTTCGGTGCAAAGCCTGCCCAACGGCCGCAATCGTGCTTTGGTGCAAACCTTGGTGGATTCTGGCCGGGTGGCAGAGCCGGAAATTGCCCTGGAGATTTACAACCGGCTTTGTTGCCTGGGGATCACGATGCCTGAGTTGGCGGCTTTGGGCTGTTGGTTTGCCAACCCGCCGTCCCAATGGGCTGAATTGGTGCAGCAAACCCTAGGGGCGATCGCTGTGGGGGGTCTCTACCAAGATTCGGAAACCTGGATGGCGCACGTGGGCTGGCCCACCAAGTCCGGCGTGAGCGGCGTGGTTTGGTCAATCCAGCCCGGCCAAGGATCGATCGCCTGTTACAGTCCTCTGCTGAATCCCCAAGGCCATTCGATTTTGGGGTTGGACTTTGTGGAAGGGGCTATTCGCTGGTTTTGATTTACCCTGAACCCAATAGCCTGAATCCAATCAATCACTTCAAATGATCCAATAATCACTTCAAATTCCGTTGAAAGGTTATTGAAGGGTTGTTGATTGTCAAGATTGTGATTGTCAAGATTATTGATTGGGCAACGGTTCAGGAGGCAGACTCGGGGCGATCGGCTTGATTTTTGCGGCGACGACAGCGATCGGAGCAGTATTTCACTTCGTCCCAGCAGTCTGCCCATTTTTTGCGCCAGGTGAACGACAGGCCACAAACGACACAAACTTTGGTGGGAAAGTCGGCTTTCTTGCGTTGTTTGGGCATGGAATCTTCAGGCGGATGGGGCGCACAATTCAACATTCAATTGGCGCAAGCATTCTAACGAATTTTCACCCCGGATTCTTGGCAGGTTCCCAAAGTCCTTTGGTCTCCAAGACCTCTGGTATCAAAGGCCGCGGGCATCAGGCGAATTCTTGCCTCCGGCGGGAAACCAAAGGTGTCGATCGGCATCAATCTCGATTCGGCCTTGGGCTTGGAATAGTTGCAACAGCCGAGTCACGGTGACCCGGGTGGTTTGGGCGGCGCTGGCCAATTGCCGATGGGTGAGGCGCAAGTTCAAACGACGCGCTGAGCCAAGGGGCTGCCCAAATTCCCGATCGAGCAGTTGCAGCAATTGCCAAAGACGCTCATCGGCGCGCTTCAGGGTGAGCAAGGATTTCAAGTCGCTGGCCTGATCCAAACGGCGCAGGGCATGGAACAGCAGGTTACGGGCCAGGATCGGGGATCGTTGCACCTGGTCGATCGAGAGGGGCAACAGATCTGTGGGAGCCAAGGCCGAAGCCCGGTAAGGATTCACCGCGCTCAGAACCTGTCCAAAAAATGTCCCCGTGCTCGCAAAGCCCAAAATTGCTTCGGAACCGTCCGGCAGCAGGGTTTCGAGGGCCACGGCCCCGCGATAGACAACCCAGAGGCGATCGGGTTGGAGGGGAATGGTTTGGTTGGTGCGAAAAGATTCGAGGTTTTGGCTGCGGTATTGGGCTTCGAGCAACCGGCGCAGTTCCAGGTCGGTGCTACTGGCCAGGGTCGATCGGATCATTTTGGGCATGGGAGGGGAAGCAGAGGGCGATGGGGTGTGATCCCAGGACGCAAATTGCGGGTGCTGAGTCTTGGGAGTTGGGACTTGAATGATCTGTGCTCGATGACTGCCAATTGAGATCGTATCAGTTTTTGATCAATTGACATTAATTTTCAATAAGCAATAACCAAATCATCGGCAAAACCCTAGTGATTGCGAGGCTGGAGGTCTCAGCTTGTCAATAGCCTCTGCAATAACTGGGTCAAAACTGTAGTGCCCCACACCAACTCAGGCTAACGGCGACCGTTTAACCCCTTGCCAAGGGAATGTTAACGATCCATGAAGATTGTGCCGCAGCGCTTAGGGATGATCCCCCCTCTCCGAGGATGTCTAAGCAGCATCTTTCAGTATGGGCCAAGCATCAATTGCCGTGGGGGCAAGGGGCTTAAGCCCCTTGTCTGCGTCGATCGCTGGAGCTTACAGGGTGGCAATTTTGGCTTTTCAGACACCCTCTCACGGCAGGCGGGCCAGTTCCGTTTGCAGGATTTGGCAGAGTTCCCGATGGTTGGGGCCGTTGCTGGCAATGCGGCCGCCCCACTGGTTCAGATCGCTCGTGGCATAGCGCAGGGGTTGGCCGTCAAAGTGGGTGAACTGGCCGCCCGCTTCCGTCAAGATCAATTCCGGGGCCGCCATGTCCCAATCCTTGGGGGCCGATTTGCCCGAAAGGGAGAGGTATAAATCTGCTTTTTGCTCCACGATCGCGGCAATTTTGCCACCAACGCTGCCCACGGCGTGCTGATTTTGGCAGGGCAGGGCGGCCAGCAATTGGTTAAACCGCTGGTCTCGGTGCGATCGACTGACCACCACGGTCAGCTCCGACAGTTGGGCACAGGCCGACACCCGGGGCGATCGGGTTTGGCCAGCGCGATCGAACGCCACCGTTCCCGACCCTTTCACGGCCGCATACAACCGTTCCGCCTCCGGACAAGCCACGATCGCCAGTTCCGGCCGTCCTTGGTAAACCAGCGCCAGGTGAATGGCATATTCGCCGGTTTTTTGAATAAAGTCCTTGGTTCCATCCAGGGGATCGATAATCCAAATCCAATCCCGATCGGCTGGAATGCCTTCTGATTTATAGGTTTCTTCGCTGAGGTAGCCAAATTCGGCGCTCCCCAATTCCTGCTGCAAATGACTGAGGATGGTTTGATTGGCGGCCAGGTCGGCGGCTGTGACGGGCCCGTCGCCTTGGTCTTCAATCGCCAACTGATCGCCTCGGTAATAGGCCCGCAGCACGTCGCTGGCGGCCCAGGCGGCTTGACGGGCGATCGCGCACAAATCCTCAAGGGGTCGCATGGTGGCTTAAATGCAGGATGGGAGCCTTGATGGTATCAGTTGATTAGGTTCTTGGGGGATTAGGTTCTTGGGTGACCAAAATTCAGGTCGCTTCCGGGTGATCGGGTAACTCGGGTAACTCGGGTTAACTGTCGATCGATTCCAAATTCAAACACCCAATCGGCAGCCCCGGCGGCTAGCAACGGATCAACAAATAGCTTCGGGTGCAAAGCTTTCCAAAAGTAATCCACAAAATCAGAAATTTCCGCCTCACTCAGCCCCTGCCCTCCGGCGGCAATTCGATCGCGCTCGGCCTGTTGTCGCCACTGTTTTGAAAAGTGGTAGTCGGTGGGTTTCAAAATCAAGAGCCGATCGCACCATTCCCAAAGGGGTAAATAGTTCCGTAATCGTTGATTGCAATCCTGGGCAAAGGCGCGATCGGCTTCCGAAAAAATGGGTGCTGGCCAATCAACAAGGGTTGTGAAATCAATTGGCTTCACGCCCACAAACCATCCTTCAAACAACACAATATCGACCGGCTGAATCATCTCCGCCGCCACGCGATCGCCCTGTCCCCCATGGCAGGATTTATCAAATCGCGGAATGGCTATGGTAGAAGATTGGGGTGATTGCAAGGCCCGCAACGTTTCTAGCCCCAGATCAACATCATGAGTTCCCGGCGGCCCTCGCCAAATAAGCCGAGGATCCCGTGCTTGCAACCGTTGCCGATCGGCGTAGGTTTTGTAGAGGTCATCGATCGACCAACTGAGGGTTCGCCACCCCAACAGTTCCAACGCCACCGCCATCGCTTCACAAAGGGTGGTCTTTCCTGCGCCTTGCACACCCAAAATTCCCAACACGATCGGGCGATCGCTCTGGGCGCGTAATTGCCCTAACTCCAAGGACAAAGGCCACCAAGCTTGCTCAATCATGGCCCGATTGCTGGGGTGATTAAGCAAAAAGGCCAAGCGCGATCGCTGGACCAAAGCGACACAAAATGCTTCAAAATTCGGCATGAATTCCAAAGTTTTTAGGAGCAATTTTCCCGTAAGCAATCAGTTGATAACAGCCCCTAAGCAACCAACATTGTTTCTAGGGTGTGTTGATTCCAAAGGTCACGATATAGCCCCGGACGCGAGAGCAATTCATCGTGGGTTCCCATATCCACAATGGAGCCTTGATCCATTACTAAAATCCGATCGGCAGTGGCGGCGGCGGACATTTGGTGGGAAATAAAAATCACGGTTTTCTTAGCGGTTCCGTCCGTCAGATTGCGCAAAATTTCTGTGGCGGTTTTGTTATCCACGCTCGATAGGGCATCATCCAAAATCAAAATTGGGGAACTGATCAATAGGGCGCGGGCCAGGGCGGTGCGCTGGCGTTGGCCGCCGGAAAGGGTGATGCCCCGTTCGCCCACCACCGTTTCGTATTGCTGGGGGAAGGTGAGGATTTCGTTGCGAATTTGGCTGGTGTCGGCGGCGGCTTCCACGGCCCCCAGGTCGATCGCGGGATTGCCGTAGCGAATGTTATTGGCGATCGAGGTGCTGAACAGAAAACTATCTTGGGGCACATAGGCGATCGCCCCGCGCAGGTCTTGGATTCGCAGTTGGGTAATGTCAATTCCATCCAGCCACAGTTGCCCCGGCTTCAGATCCAGCAGGCGCGGCAGGGCATTGGCCAACGTGGATTTGCCGCAACCCACGGGGCCTACGATCGCCACCATTTCCCCCGGTTTAATCTCGAAGTTCAGATCGTTCAAGGCCAGCCGATCGCTCCCCGGATAGCCGTAGCTGAGGTGGGTGGCTTTGAGGTGGCCCACCACTTGCTCCAGCGGCAGGGCGATCGATTCGCTGTTGTCGATAATCTTTGGCTCCGTTTGCAAAATCGCTTCCACACGATTGATGCTGACTTCGCCCCGTTGATAGGTGCTGATTGTGAAACCCAAAAGCGCCGTGGGGAAAACCAATCGCTCCACATAAATCAGCAGCGCCACAAAATTCCCGATCGACAGTTCCCCTTGGGCGATCGCATCGGAACCAAACCACAACAGCACCAGCAAGCTGACACTCGCCAGCCCACCCAGCAATGGAAACAGCACACTGCGGGTTTTGGCAAAACTCAAATTCACCCGCAGCAACTGATCATTAACCCGCCGAAAAGCTTGCCGCTCATTCTCCTCTTGGGCATAGATTTTGATCGGAGAAATGCCGCTCATATCCTCTTGAATGAGGTCGCTCATTTCCGAGAGCCGTTCTTGCACTTCCAACTGTTGGGTTCGCAACTGATTGGCAAACAACTGCACCAACACCAACATCAAGGGATAAACCAACAGAGCCAACAGCGTTAACCGCACGTTGATGCTGAGCATAATGGGCAGGGTTAACGCATAGGCAAATAGGGTATTGGCCAAGCTTAAAACGGCGAACCCCATTAACCGGCGAATGTTGTCCACGTCGCTGGTGGTGCGGTTAATGAGATCTCCGGCCGTGTTCACCGCAAAATAGGCCGGCTCCAGGGTCAATAGATGTTGAAAAATGCGTTGTTTCAGGTCAAATTCCACCTGACGACCCACCCCAAACACCAGCACCCGCGACACCATCCGAATCACCCACATCACCGAGGCCAAAACCATCACGGTCACGGCAAAGGCAAAGACGCGATCGAACGAGAAGCTCGCTTGTAACTCATCAATTCCATTCCGAATCAGCAGGGGAATATAAACCCCCAACACATTCACCAACAGTAATGTGCCAATCCCGATCGAGGTTTTTTTCCAATAGGGTCGTAAATAACTGCCTAAAATTTTCAAGTTCGATCGATTGGAGCCAGCCATAAATTAGACCATCCTGATATAGGAATTCTTTGGAGGAATTTGTTGAACCAATCAGCTTCGCCCGCAAATTGTCCCCCAGGTTTTCACCTCGGAGTTTTGGTTTTTTTTGGGCCTTGATTCTTGAATTTTAAGCCTTGAATCTTGAACTTTGAATCTTGAGCTTTGAATTTTGAGCCTTGAGCCTTGGAGACTGTTTGAACAGCCAAAATTGCTACTCAGTAAACCCTAGCGATCGACACAAACAAGGGGCTTAAGCCCCTTGCCCCCACAACTATCGGTGCTTGACCCGTGCCACAAGATGCTTGTTAGACACCCTCTTAGGTTTTCAGAATCTTGCGCTTTAGTCTTGAGTTGAGCACCGTTGGTTCAGAGTCTTAATTTAAGGCCGTTTCCGCTTCTCCTGCGCCGGGCCCATCAAAGGATTCACCCAAATAAATCGCCCGAATATCCGGCGGCAAGGCTGATTCCAAGGCGCGGTAACTTTGGCGCAACTTGGCCCGAACAGCGGCCGGCGACAAGGATTCCCCTTCCGCTTGCAAATAGGCGGCGATCCGTGGCTCGCTCCAATGCAGGGTTTGGGCCATCAACACCATCAAACGCGCCGTGGGATCTTGCCGATCGAGCGCCGATTGCAGGTAGCACCAAAGGGGCGGCGGGGCGGCCGTCAAGGAATAGTGAATGGATTCCACGGGGGGCAATTCCGCCTGATTCACCATCAAAGCGGTCATGTTAATGAGCCAGTTTTGCAAGGTAAATTCATCGGCGCGATCGATGCGAGTCGCCCGGGCCCGCTCCAAATCTAAAGTGGGTAATTCGCGAAAAATTCGGAACCAAATTTGGGCAAATAAATAATCCGCCTGGGCATCAGACGGAGCGGAATGTTGTACCAGGGAATAGACGATCGGGCTATAGCGACAAAACAAGGCTACAAAATAGCGGCCGGAGTCGGGATAGCGTTTAAATAAGTCCAATAATTCTGAATCACTGTATTGATTGAGTGATTGAACGATCGGATGGCGACATTCATGAAAACTGGGTGCATCCATGGGCAATCAAGCAATATCCGTTGCGGTGGCAAAATTCGGCCAAGAGGCTTCATCCCCTCGTTGGGATTAGGCATAGGCACTGGCCGAAACCATCAGCCTACCTTCGGGGGCTAATCATCCCCCAAGGAAGCCACATCATGCAGGGCATCTTCCATCTGCATTCGCTGTTCCATTTGCCGTAAAAAATAGCCCGTCATCATGGCCGAGGCCAACAATCCGGCCAGGTTTTCTCGATCGGTCACGATTTGGATGCTGAAATGTTCACCGGGCAAGGAACCGACCAAGCCTTGAACATTTTGGGAAACAATTTGCTTCACATCAGGGGTCACCGCCCGGGCCACACGGGCCAACACTTCCGGCGATTGACGCTGGAGGTATTGCAGCAGCGGATTGACGCGATCGTCATTCGATGCGTCATCAAACCAGTCAGCCGTTTCGGGGTTAAAAACCATAGCGTCGATTCAGTCGGAAGGACGATCGGACTCTTGGAGAATCCTACAGAAATGCTGGTTAGCGTTCTGGTTGGCGTTAACGATGTTGTTGAGTTCACCTGCAACCTTATGCAACAACGATCTGCCGCACATTGCAACGGTTGGTGATTCAAGAATTACCCAGAACGGGACTGGAAAGGTGCAAAGGGCAGTTGAGGGGACGGTGAATGAATTTGCACGCATTCCCGATCGAGTGGGATAGCACCAACGGAAGCACAAATAGAAGCACTAACGGAAATTAACGAACATTGCTCAACAATCTGGCCCTATTGTGACATTTTTGTTCAAGTCTGCAACGGAAGTTGATGGGCGGTGATTTTTCTTGCCGAATCCTTTTCCCACTGATCCTAAGTTGAGGATGCCCGGTTCAGGTGTCGATCGAGCAGGCGATCGAGCCAGTGCAACAAGCCCAACACCAGTCCCACACTCAACACGGGCCAAATCCAGAACCCCCGGGCGATCGCTGGGGTGGCATCCAGGGCCAACCCACCCAACGGCGGGCCCACCGCATAGCCCACGGCCCAACAGAGGGAATTAATCGAAAGGTAAGTGCCGCGCAGGGATTCCGGAGCCAAATCCACCACCAGGGCCGAGCCAGAGGGCGTATAGGCCACCATGGCCAGGGACAACAGGGCCAAGGCCCCGATCGCCCCGGCCAAGGCCCAGGCTCCGGGCTGAATCCACCAAACGGCGACAAAGCCCGCCCCAAACAGCCCAGCAGCGATCGCCAGCGATCGGGCATGGCCATAGGGGCGCAGCAGCCGGGACATGGGCAGTTGGGTCACGGCGGCCAAAATAATATGCCCCGAGAACAGCACGCCAATTTGCGCGGGAGCCAAGCCCACGATCCGTTTGAGATAAAGGGGCAAGGTGGCTTCCACCTGGGCCAAATAGGTGGTGAACAAAATATTAGCAATCACAAACAGGCCGAGGAGTCGATCGCTCAGGGTTTTGCGCCAGCCGGCCCAATGGCCGATCGCCGTTTGGACTGCGGGCCGGCGATCGGGAACCAAGGCCACCACCGCCACCGCAAACAGCACAAAAGACAGGGCATCGCCCAAAAACAGCAACCGATAGAGACCCGTTTGGCCCACCAGCAATCCCCCGATCGCCGTGCCCAAGCCCAACCCCACCACATCCGCCAGCCGCGTGACCGCAAAGGCTTCCCGCCGATGTTCTTCCGGGGTAAAGTCTGCCACCAACGCCTCCATGGCCGGCCAATATAGCCCCACGCCCAAGCCCATCAGCAGATTGCCCACAATCAGCAACGGAAACCCCGCCGCAAACCCCAACACCCCATCCCCCAGGGCCGAAGCCACCGCCGACAACAGCAACACATTGCGCCGGCCCACCCGGGGCGAATCAGACCAAGAACCGCTGGCCACCCGGCCCAGCACCCCCGACAACTGACCCAACCCCAGCGCCGTGCCGACGGCGGTGGCCGACAGGCCCACCTGTTCCACAAAGTAGATTGCTCCGTAGAACATGACCAAGCCAGTGCCCAGGTGCAGCAAAACGCGCCCCAGGGTCAAAATCCAAACCACGCCGGACAAGGGGGGTAACCATTGTTGGCCAGTGGATTGAGTTGTGACTTGATCTGTGGATTGAACTGCGGCTTGAATCGTGGATTGGACTGTGGAACGGAGCGATCGGCCTTTGGGAAACAGCCACTGTTTCAGTCGTTTTTTGGTGTGACGCAACACGGCCATGAACAGACCCCACCCCGCAAGGATTTAATCGACCGTTTCCGAAACCGGGAAGCGATCGAGCAGGGCCCGCGCTTCGCTGGCCCGATCCTTCAAGTCTCCCGCCAAATAGGGCACATGAATCACCTGGGAGAGCAAATCCAGCGTTCGGCGCACCATCCGCACCACATCCCCATCATCCAAGCTGGTGCGGGCCGACAAGTCCGACCACTCTGCCCCCAAGGCCCACTGCTCCACCAAACCGATCAGCTCGTCTTCCAGCAAAATCGGCAACATCACCCGATAGCGCCGCTGAATCTTGAACAGTTCTCGCCGCTGATCGCTCAGATCTTCCAGGGTGGCCAACACGCCATCCGTGGGGAGTGCGTCCGTCCAAGTGTCCGGGCGGGGTTCTTCAATCAGCAGGGCAGCACAGGCAGCGGCCAGTTGCGGCGGCTCCAGGCGATCGAACTCGCCAGACATCAGAGCCAACCCCAACCACAGTTCATTTTCCCCGCGCAACGTGGCGATCGCCTGGCCCAATTCCGTGGGCTTGTGGTTTTCGTCCAAACACTCGAAATATTGCAGGATTTCAATCAAATTCACGAACTCCTGCCAATAGCGCTCAGACATGCGCCCCAACTGGCCGCGTTTTTCCGCCAGAGTGGCCGCCAACGCATCCAAGTTGTGCAACGCCTTGAACAGGTACTTGCGATTAGTCCATTGGGAAACGGGATGTTCTTCCAATTGGGCCGCCACCGCTTCCACCCGTTCTCGCTGCTCAATCACTTCCGGCGCATCCCCCGGATCGGGCAGCACAGGAATTCGATGGATGATGGCCAGGGTTTCTTCGTCGCCGGCCAGGTGCTGGCCAGGTCGCAGGGGCAAAGCCACCGGGGGTTCCAGGCGATCGACCGCTGAAATGCGCGGAAATTCACCGTAAAGGCCCGCCACATCCTCGGTTTTCACCACATGCCAAGCATTGTCAATCCCCAAACAAACCAGATAGGGGAATCGCCCGGAGCCAGCCACCTTCAGCACCAACACCGCTGGCAAAGGTTCCTTCACCGGCATTGACGGCCCCTTAAGAGCCAGGACAGTCCCCGCCACGGCAAATTGCAAAGCGGGAGCCAAGTCCTTGCCGCGCACCACCTCCGCTTGTTCTTGCAAGGTTCGCAGCAACCGTTCTTCGGCCTTAAGGCGTTGGTTGAGCTTTTCGTATTGGGCCACTTGGGCCAAGTCCACCTCGGCCGTTTGGGCTTGCAGTTGCTCCAGCTCGGTCGCCAGTTCCTCCACTTCCTCTTGGTAGGGAATCAGATGAATGGTGGAGAGATATTGGCCAAAGCTGCGTTCCACCAGGCTGCGTGCTTCCTCTAGGGAGTGGGTTTGCAGCAGGTTCAGCACCATGCCATAGGTGGGGGTGAACTGGCTAACGAGGGGATCCGGTTGGGAGGTGGCCAGGTGGGCCGCTTCCTTGGCTCCTTCAAAGGGCGTTTGCAGGGTGACCACATAGCCCTGAATGTCTTTGCCCCGGCGACCGGCTCGGCCAGCCATTTGCAAAAACTCGGAGGCGTTTAACAGGCGATGTCCCCGATCGGTTCGCTTAGACAGGCTGGAAATGACCGTGGTGCGGGCGGGCATGTTGATGCCAGCGGCCAGGGTTTCCGTGGCAAACACCACCTTAATCAGGCCGTCCTGGAATAGTTCTTCAACGAGGCTTTTCCAGGCGGGCAAAATTCCCGCATGGTGAGCGGCAATCCCCCGATAGAGGGCGGCCAGTTGGCCATCGCGGGCCGCGCCGGGATTTTTGACCAAAAAACTATCGATGCGGGTTTTCAGCAGCGCGGCTTCGCGATCGGACACCAAGGAGAGGCCGGCCGCATTGGCCACGGCTCGATCGCACCCTCGGCGGCTGAAGATGAAATAAATGGCCGGGAGCATGTCCCGCTGCTGGAGTTGGGCCAGCACAAAGGCAATATCCGGGGTTTCGGCCCGCAGATCCCGCTTCACCTGGTCACGGGGCTTGCGACGGTTGCGGCGCTCCGACTTGAACTGAGGATGCAGCCGTTTGCCTTCGTCATCCAGCAGTGGAAACAGTCCTTTGTAGTTGCCAAAGCTGAACCGCAAGGGCACTGGGCGGAAGTCAGAATAAATTAACTCTGTGGGCCCATGGACATAATTCAGCCAATCCGTGAGCTGCTGGCTGTTGGCCACGGTGGCCGACAGGGCCACCAGTTGAATTTCAAAGGGGCAATAGATGATCGACTCTTCCCAAACGGTTCCCCGCTGGGAGTCGTTCATGTAGTGACATTCATCGAGCACCACCGTTTGCACATCGGTCATGGAAGTGCCGATTTGCCCGATCGGGGTGCCATAGAGCATGTTGCGAAAAATCTCCGTGGTCATCACCACCACGGGGGCATCGCGGTTAATAGACACATCCCCGGTTAATAACCCCGCTCGATCTTCGCCAAACTGCTCTTTAAAGTCGCGGAATTTCTGATTGGAAAGGGCCTTGAGGGGCGTGGTGTAAAACACCCGTTTGCCTTGGCTGAGGGCGCGATAGATCGCATATTCACCCACCAGGGTTTTGCCGGAACCGGTGGGGGCACAAACCACCACGGACTTGTTGGCATTCAACGCCTCGATCGCTTCCAATTGAAAGCGATCGAGGTCAAAGGCAAAAACATCGGCAGGAGGCGGCCCTTGAGCGATCGAAACTGAGCCGGCCTGGGGCGAAATGGGGGAAACAGTCACGCGCGGCAGTTACTCAAACGGGGTGAAGGGGCGATCGACCCTAACCTGTTGGATGGGTGATGCACAGGCTAGAACCGTCTTCAATAGTAGAGCGAATTGGAAAACCCGTGCCACCACGCCCCCATCCCCCAACCGGCTCCACGGTCATTCCTAGGCGGGTACTTCCGCCACCAACTTGTGGCCACTGAGGGCAGACTTGCGGCTGTCAAAGAGCTTGCCCAGCCCTTCCGTCACGTCCGCCACAATCTTTTGGGGACATTCCGCAATGAAGGCCTCGGCGGATAGTTCACCGGCAAAGAAGGCCTTGCCCCGATCGCGCAGTCGTGACATTTCGTCATAGCCCATGGCCTTCACCATGTAGGTCGTGAGGGGCGAGTTTTTGATGTCGTAGTCAAAATCCTGCAACCGGCCCACTTCCACCAGGGTCAACACCTCCTCTTCAATGGTGTTGCGGGGGTAATAGACATGATCCAGCGCGGGCAAAAAGTCCGCCAAGGAGGAAACATTGAACCCTTCGCTTGGCATTTCACCCATCAACATTGACAGGGGAATATCCTTGCCAAAGCGCATGGACAGGGCCTCTAGAAAGGCGATCGTAAATAATTTTGTGCCCAGATAAAGGCGACCAATTTCCAAGTTGCTGCGGGCCTGTTCCACCAAAGCATTAAAGGTGGCATCATCTGGCTCATCGCGGAACTGATGAAAAATGCGTTCCGGTTGCAAGGAATTCATGAAGCCTTCCATTTTTTGGAGGGCAACTCGGTATTGATAGACCGTGTAGGAGGTGGAAAACTTCAGGTTGTGGTTGGTTTCCGGCAACAGGCTCCAGGTGTTGTCCAAGAACCGAGCGGCGCTGGGGTTGGCAAAGCTGCCCACATCCCGATTGGCCAAGCGAACCGATCGCTTGACGGTTTTTTCAATTAACGCCTCATCTAGCCCCAAATCATATTTTTCATTGACCGAGTTCAGGCGCTGATACAGAACATCACAGTTACTGAACCCCTCGGCACTCTTGGGCCGAAATGGAATCGTTCCCTCAATGCAGGCGGTGATTTGGGCAATCAGGGCAGCGGGGGCATAGTCTTCTAAAATTTTGCCGGCGGCCAGGGCACTGAGATACTCATTCATCCCGGCATAGGGAGAGAGGGTTTGCCCCGGTTCAAAGCCAAAAATATCGGTGACCAACGCAAAGGTTTGGTCTTTTTCCAAGAGTTCAGATTGATCGCGAATAATTAAAGCTTCTCCCTCTTCGCGCACAAAGGGGGTGATGAAGTAGCTGAGGTTGAAGTTAACGCTGCGATCGACCTGGACATAAACCAAGTCATGGAACAGGGCCGAGAGCACCTCGATCGGGTCTTCATGGCCCCCCACTTCAAAGATGTGCTCCGGCGTGTGGAAATAGCGCCACGGGCCGGTCATGGTTTGCACGATCGTGGCGGCAATCTTATCGAGCGGGGCCCGATCAATCGACAGCCCCGATGCCTGAGTCGCCCACACAAGCTTCTCAAGGCATTCTTCTCGATCGCGTTCTCGGCTCATCGCGTTGCCCCCGATAGGTTTGCCTGATGGTGATTAGACAGCCTCCCCACCGTTGGCGGTTGGGAATCTCAATGTCTAGGTTGGTTGAGGTTGAATCTTCCGAATCTTAACCGACATTCTGAGCGAGGCGGTCGGAATCATCACTTTTGAGCTGTTTGGCTCCCCGCCCAGCGGTCTGGCTCTGTCCGATGAGCTAAACACCAGTCAATGGCATCCAGTCAATGGCATCCAGCGACATTCCTCTCAATGGCATTTATAGCGCATGGGATAGGGTCTAGGCGTGATTTTTGACACCAGTACCCATGAGGTCGATCGGTCAGAAGTGACGCTTCGGGGCCAGCGCTGGGGGAAATCGGCGGGGAAAACCAATGATATTTGCCCTAGGGGCATTCTAGCGATTCTCGAGTATCTGCGCCGGTTTGGGGATTGGTGCCGGCCGCATATTCACAGAGCCGGGCCGCTTGCAGGCGATCGAGCGCTGCGTAGGTAAAATCGGCTCCCTGTACCTTGGCCCCTTTGAAGGTCGATCGCAGCAACATCGCATCGGACAGTACCGCATCGGTTAAATCCGCGCCGTTGAAATTGCTCAGGTAGCCAATTCCGTTGCTGAAATCCACGCCTTGCAGGTTTGCGCCGCTGAGATTGCTGCCATTGAAAACGGCTCCTCGCAAATTGGCCCCATGGAAGTCGGCTTGCTCCAGGTTTTCGCTGGCAAATTCAGCCCGCTCCAGGTTTTGGCCGGCGAAGTTGCGGTTGCTCACTTCCGCATCGTCAATGGCCCGGATGGCGGCAGAGCTGGCAGCCCAAGCGGGAGCAGCGATCCCCAGCCCACTCACCATTAGCAGGGCCGTGAGCGCGATCGCCCCCACGGCGGCCCGCAGCCGGGAAAACACGAAACCACGAGGCAAAAAAACCAAAGACAGAAAACCGCAGGACAGGATCGATCGAGCTGATCGTGAGCGTTGGGAAGCATGGTGGGAAAAAACGATCATGACGGCGATCCCCGAAAGACAGCTTGAGAAACGGCTTGAGGCTATAGGCATTTTGCCATGAGCCTTTTCGAGCCGATCCGTCGGTGGTGATTTTTCCGGTGGTGATTTTTCCGGTGGTGATTTTTTCGGTGGTAATTGTCCAAGAAGGACTTTAGGGAAAAAATTCTTGGGGAATGACTCTTGGGGAATGATTCTTGGAGAGTGATGCTTGAGGAAATTTTGAGAATCATCACTGTTGATTACCCCTAGGGCAGCACGATCGCCTCACGGGCCCGGCGATCGCGCTGTCGTCGGTAAGCCCACAGGCTCGATCGCAACAGTAACCCCAAGGAAGCCAACTCCCCGGGCGATTCCCGAGACTGCCACTGGCCCGGCTGGCAATAGAGCCATTCCACCAGTTGCCGTTGTTGGGTCGGGGTCAGAGGTTCCCAGGCCACTTCCAAAAGTGCTTCCCCGGTTTGGGGATCGCGATCGGGCTGCTGGAGCAATCGCACCGGCAAAACCAAGGGCTGACCAAAGGCGCGATCGATGAGGTGTAATTGCCCCTGCTCCGGGTTCTCGGGGGTGACACTCAGCGGCGAGCAATCCGCAAGCATCGAAGCGGTCTGGGTCACTGGCGATGGTTGCGCTTCTCCCAACAGGATCCGGCGCACCGTTGCCCAACGGGCCCCAAGTCCCGATTTCGGCGTGGGTTGGGGCGATCGAGTGAGGGCCACAATGGCTCCCGATTCGGAAGCCAGACGCAGCGTCACTCCCATGGGCCAGGGGAGATCGGCTAGTTGCAGCAACCCCGGGCGATCGCGCCGGAACCACTCATGCCGATTTGGCTTCGGAGCATCCACGGAAGCCAACACCGCCGCCCCCACCAACAGCAAGTTATAGGTCAACCAAGCCAAATTCAGCTCACCGCCGCTTTGGCCCGCTGGCAAGGGCAACCACCCCAACACCTGCGCCAAAGACCAGCCCCAAGCCATGGCCGTCAATCCCCAAATGCCAAGCAGCGGCAGCCCCGGCATGGGGTTGAACACCGCCCGATCGCGGGCAATGCCCTTGGGAGTGACCCGAAAGGCGCGGCCAAAGGGCCGCCAAAGCGTGTGCAACACCGTGAGGGCGATCGGGAAGCAATTCACAATCGCATAGACATCGCCCAAGGTGGCCGAACACGATCGCCGGTTCAACCAATTGCAGGTGGCCAAATGGGCCACATAAAGCGGCAAAAACCACAGCAACCACTCCATCACATCCGCTTGCATTGGTGAAATGCCCAGCAGGGCGATCGGCAACGGAGCCACCAAAAACAACAGCCGGATCAGCGACAAGCCCCAGTAAAACCAACCTTGGGCATAGTGCAACCGCTGCACCAACGTCAGCCCCCGAATGGTCAGCGGATTTTCCGGAATGAAAAAGCCCTGCATGGTTCCCGCCGCCCAGCGCTGCTGTTGGGCAATGTAAGCCGACATGCTCTCAGGCGACAGCCCCGCACTCAAGGCCTCATTCAAGTAGCGAATTTGGTAGCCACTGGACATCAAGGCAATCCCCGTGAAGTAGTCTTCGCAAAGACTGCTGGTGACAAAGCCGCCCACCTGCTCCAGGGCACTGCGACGCACCACAAAGGACGAGCCATAGCAAATGCTTGCGCCCACGCCGTCCCGCACCGATTGGATATAGCGGCTGAACACGTCACGGTTTGTGGTGAAGCGATCGCCCAGCCCCAGGTTATAAACAATCGGATCTGGGTTAAAGAAATGCTGGCGAGTTTGCACCAGACCCACCGAGGGATCATGGAAAAACCCTACCGTTCGCTGCAAAAAGTTGCGAGTGGGTACAAAGTCCGCATCAAAACAAACAATTAATTCCCCCTGGGTGCAACCCAAGGCATGGTTTAAATTACCAGCCTTGGCATGGGTGTTATTCGCCCGCGTCAGGTAATGACAGCCTAGGGCTTGGGCCAAGTCACGCACTTCAGACCGTCGGCCATCATCTAATAAATAGATTTGCTTGGGGCCGTAGTTCAGCGCTTGGCAGCCAATGACCGTGCGGCGCAACACGTCCACCGGCTCGCCATAGGTGGGGATCCAAATATCCACGGTGGGTTGATAGCCCGTGGCGACCAACGCGGCGGCTCGGGCCGCTTCGGCCCGGCGATCGCCCGATCGCAGCATCAGCGCCAAATCCAAACCACTATTCACCCAAAGGGCAATTTCACAAACCAACAGCAAGCCACTGGCCAGCCCATCGGCCACCGTGCTGAAATTCAGCGTCATGGTGACCCGCCAAACGATGTAGCGCAGGGTCAAAGCACCCACGATCGCCACCACCAAGGCGCGCGATCGTTGGCTGGGCATTCGTCGCCAGCGAGGTACGAGGGCCACCGTTGCCACCAACCCCACCACCATCGCCACTAACCAACTGCGATATTCGGGCTGGTCGGGCGTTTGTCCCAACAGTTCCAACCCCCAAAGGGGCAACATCAAAGACGACTGGGCAAATTCCGTCAGGCCAGTGCAACGAGCCAGGGATTCTGCCAACAGCAGCATTAGTCCGATCGCCCCAGCCAAAATGCCCAGCCAACGCCCCGTCAATCGCCGTGGTTTTGAACCATGCGCCCGGGCCGGCGAGGTACGACGTAACCAAGAAAGAGTCATAGGTTCAGAATCGTTACAACCGTCAAAACGCCATTCCGTTTCGCTATTTCATGTCACCGTCAGGACTCGATCGGATCTGACTCGATCGCTGGTCACTTGGTCGCCTCTGCCATGCTCATCTCCAAGTCCAAGCTCACTCAACCATTCCAGCCTATGGACTCCGGATTGATTCGGCGGTGACCCCCGATCGAGCAAGATGCGTCGTTCATCACTCCCTCTGCCAGAGTAACAATTCTTTGTAAAAATATCTTTACAAAATAACGGGCACTAATGGGCACTATCAGCAAGAGCGATCGCCATCTTCAACAGGGTTGAAAGATGGGGTTACAACGGCGATCGCCTCGATCCATCACAATTCACCAACGGCATCGGGGCGATCAAGCTATATTCTGATCAGAATTTTGATCAGGGGTTGCGGGGCTTGAATCAGTGCTTAGATCGGCCACCTAAAGGCGATCTAAAAGCCGCCCAAAATCGGACTTCCTCGATCGTGCTTGAGCATCCTTCAATCAGCCCGAATACCTAGAGAGACCCATGACAGCCGTAGACATTTTGGGGATTTTGCATCCAGGGCTAGCCGTTGTCCTTGTCTTCCCAATGATTGGCATTGTGTCGCGGGCCGCTTGGCAGGTTCGCCAGCGTCGGCTTGCCAGCGCCGCCGGTCAAAAATCAAAGATCCCGCCCAGCGTTGGCCTCGAACATGTGGAGATTGGGCGCTGGCTGACGGGATCCATTGTTGGCATTATTTTGGTTGCATTTGCCTACATTTTATTTGCAGACAAAACCAACCTGTTGGATGCAGCTAATTGGAGCCAAAAGGGTGGGCTATTGGCAACCCAATTAGCATTTTTTGGCGTAACGATCGGCTCACTAATTTGTTTATATCGCTCCAGCAGCAAACAGTGGCGAGCCACATTTGCCACCCTGTCCGGCATGGGACTAACCATCATTGCAGCCCAAGAAGGAATCTATCGCCGCGATCATGAATGGTGGGTTTCCCATTTTTACTATGGAACCCTGGCTGGCCTATTAATGATTTTTGCCCTGGCAATTTTGCCGGAAATTTATCGCAACAAGACCTGGCGCAAAGCCCATATTGTGGCCAATGTGGTTGCCCTGTTGCTGTTCTTAGGTCTGGGATTTACTGGCGCAAGGGATTTGTTGGAATTGCCCCTCAGTTGGCAGAAGAGCTTTGTGTATGGTGGCTGCAATGCTGAGACTCAAACCTGCCAAGCGCCTGCCCCGCCAGCTCCATAGTTTGTAAGGGTGATCGTCCAAGCGATCGAGCCAAGGTCAGATATTGGGGTTACAACCCAATCGACTGTAGCCAAATCGACGGCAACCGAATTAACCATAAGGAATCAGCCGCGCGATCGGGTAATTTCCACCGCAATTGTGCCTGCAAATTCTGGAATCGGCGCGGCTGGCTTCGTTACCCGCACCACCACCCGCTCCACCCCCTTCAGGGTCAACAGCCCATCAGCAATGTTTTGGGCCACCCGTTCAATTAAGTCCACCTTGGATTGGGAAACGGTTTGGCGGATATGCTCGATCGCCGCGCGGTAGTCCAACGTATCTTCAATGCGATCGCTCTGGCCCGATGGAGCCAAGTCAATATCCAGCGTCGCATCCACTTCAAACCATTGCCCCAGAACTTTTTCTTCTGGCAAAAGTCCCGTGTAACCGTAGCATCGCACTTGCGAGATATAGATCCGATCCAAACTCTGAGCCAAGTTTTTTCTCCCTACCATTTCAATTCAGCAGCAATTCAGCGGCACTGTTGGCAGTTTCAAATTTCCGCAGCTCCGATGCTTACGGCACGGAGACACCAGGAGCTATAACTTTGCCCCTTGCCTAGACCTATCTAGACCTGCCTAGAACTGCGTTGAGTCACTGCGTTGAGTGGCGGAAACTTAGTTGCTGAGGGTGCTGGGTTCCAACCGCTGACAAGCCGATAACCCCAAGCCGGGATCCGCTCGGTAGGCATCCGTTGGCACCCACACTGTCACCGAGCGATCGCCCATCACTTGGTAAAGATATTGCACCGTGGCATCAAACAACGGCCCGACCCGCAAGTTGGAAAAATCATCTTCGGCGCTTTCAAACCCAAACCGCACTACGATTTGTGCCAACAGGCAACCGGGAGTGTCGATCGACTCGCCTGAAATTTCCCGTTCCTGCCAAAACTTGTCTAGAAATGGCTCCAAAACCGGCAAAACCTTTTGAGGTTGACCATTCCGACTGGAATAGACAACTGCGGAATTGCCCTCAACAAGAATGTGACACGCCGTACCCATAACCGCGCCCAAAGACTGGTGAAAAGACCCAAATGCTTGCGACACATCCATCAAACCATCAAAACCGTCTTCATCTCGAAAAATTTTGAGTAGGATAGTCTGCGAGACCGCCCCAGCCCCGATCGCCCCGTGGATGTTGGCTGAAGCTTATGACCGAAGAAGGCCCCTAGCCTCCTTTCCTGAATTTGGCCCTTGGGCTAAACCGTTCAGGAAAGGGCCCGGCAACCCGGTTAGGAGATAACTAAGCGTTGCGGTAACACCATGACCGCCGCCACAATCCCCTAGACTTGGAAGCCAATGGGTTCCTCGCCCCAGCCCCCAGCCACCGTACAGGGTGCAACGGTGCGATGCAGTCCAACCGGCCGCCGATTTTCGTCGGGCCACCCTGGCCGTTGGCATGATCGTCCGTGGGGTGCTGAAGTCGCGCGAACGCAGAGTTAACCTCGTTAGATTTTTTCGATGGCAACGACGAACCCGCAACTGGAACGCGCCAAACAAGGCGACCCGGAGGCGATTGCTGCCTTGATGCGGCGATCGCTGGAACCCAAAGGCATCAACGTCCAAGCCGAAAGTGGTGGCGATGTGCTGCGTGTGGTGTTGGAAGGCTCCCAGCCTGTCAACCGCGAAGCACTGCTGGCCTTCATCCGTAAGGGGATGCTCCAGTTGGGGGTGAAGGGTCTCCGCTCGATCGCCGTGGAATGGCGGCAGCCGGGCAGCTTGCTAACCGATTGGACTGATTCGATTTCCCTCGACGACGACGAACCCTACGGCCTTGATGCGCTGAGCATGTCGCAAATCGAAGCACCCAACACGCCTCCCGTGGATATGGATGCGCTATCGGATGACGACAGCTACGGCGGCGGCTACGGCGCGCAGTACGGCATGGAAGATGACTCACTGCCCATGGATGATGATGAATCCTTGGAGTCGGAAGACAATTCCGAGCCGGCCAAGCCTGCCAAAAAGGGCGGTGGCGGCGGCCTGATTGGGTTGCTGCTGGGGCTGATTGCCATTGGGGGCGGGTTGTATTACCTCTACACCAAAGGGCATCTCAACGAGGTGGTAGCCAGTTTGCCGCCGGAAGTGCAAGTTTATTTGCCACCCGTCACCCCAGAATCAGCGGAACCGGCGATTACGGCCGATGGCACTGAGGCTCCGGCGACCAGTCCGGCCCCGGCGGCCGAATCTCCCGCCGCCAGCCCGGCCCCGGCGGAAGCGCCCGCTGCTAGCCCTGCGCCGGCCAGTCCGGCCCCGGCGGCCGAGTCCCCCGCCGCTGAAGCTCCAGCAGCAGTTCCCGCCAGCCCCGCTCCGGCCAGCCCGGCCGCCGAGGCTCCGGCGGCCAGCCCCGCTCCGGCCGCTTCGCCCGCAGCCAATCAACCGAATCCGGATTTTGCGGAAGCGGTGCGCAAGGCCACCAGCGCGGCCAAGTTAGCCCAAACGGCCAAGACCAAGGCGGAATGGACAACGGTGGCGGCAGAGTGGCAGGCGGCTTCGGCTCTGATGCAGAAAGTGCCGGCCGACAGCCCGAATGCTTCCATTGCTCAAAATCGGGCCCCGCAATATGCCCAAAACGCGGCGATCGCCCGGGCCAATGCCCAGGCAGCACCGCAGTAGCATCGCGGGCTGATTTCGATTCCGAATCAGCTTCGATTCAGAGTCAGCACAACGAATTCCCCCTGCCTAACGATCCTTCCTGGGTTGCTTGGGTGGGGGGAATTGATTTGGAGCCTGTCAATCTTGGGCTTGGGGATTGGGCGGCTGGCGCTAGGGGGTCGATTGTTGCGCGATCGCCCAAGTTTCCAACGCTTCCGCCAATCCATCAAGGGTATATTCCCGCGCTTCCGCATCGACACGATCGAACAGATCACGGCAAGTTTGGGAGGTTTGCGGCCCGATCGAGGCTAAGCAAGCCCCCGCCACCTGATCAATTTCAAAGCCTGCCCGTTGCAGCAGGATCAGGAAGTTTTTGACAGTTTTGGAGCTGGCAAAGGTGATGGCATCCACCCGCTTGGCCCGCAGCAGGGCGATCGCCTCGGGGGTGAGGGCTGCCGGACAACGGGACTCGTAGGCAGGCACTTCCCAGAGGGTGGCTCCTTGGTCGCTGAGTTCTTTGACCAGCACATCGCGCCCGCCGGTTTCCACGCGCGGAAACAGCACGGCGCGATCGCGCAGGGATTCGGGAAAATGGCTCACCAGCGCATCGGCGATGAAATCCGGGGGGATGAAATCCGGCACGATGCCGAACTGCTGAAGACATTGGGCGGTTTTTTGACCCACCACGGCCACTTTGCAATGGGCCAGGGCGCGGCTGTCTTTGCCAGCGGCCTGGAGGCGGCTAAAAAATGCCTCGACACCGTTGGTGGAGGTCAAAATTAGCCAATGGCAACGTTGGAGGTCAGCAATGGCCCGATCGAGCGGTTCCCAGGTGCTGGGCGGGCCAATTTCCAGGGCGGGCACTTCCAGCACTTGGGCCCCGGCGGCCTGAAGCCGGCCGGTGAAGCTGCCTGCCTGGTTGAGCGATCGGGTCACGAGCACGGTTTTGCCCGCTAAGGGTTGGGCGATCGAGGGTTGGGGCATCGAGGGCTGGAGCATGAACGGTTGAACCAAGGGAGGATGATCCACCGGGTCGATCGCCTCGGCTGGCCCCAACTCATGCAGCTCAGGCAGTTGGGGTAGCACAAACCCTTGGCCCCAAGGAGCCAGAAAATCCCGCAGTCGCACCACTTCCCCCACCACCACCACAGCCGGCGAGAGGGAAATACGCTCCGTTTGCAGGGCGATCGATTCCAGCGTGCCCGTCCAAACCTGCTGTTGGGGAGTGGCAGCGGCGCGAATGACGGCCACGGGAGTGACGGACGATCGACCGTGGCGAATCAGTTGGCGGGTAATTTCTGGGAGCGATCGGCCCGCCATCAAAAACACGAGGGTTTCCAGTTGGGCCAGGGCTTCCCAGTGCAACTCATCGGGTTCATGGGCACTGGCCACCGCGAAGCAACGACTCAGCACCGCATCGGTGAGGGGAATGCCCGCCAGCAGCGGCCCCGCCAGGGCACTGGACAGACCGGGAATCAGTTCAAAGGTTGCCCCCGCCGCTTGCAGGGCTTGGATTTCGCTGCTGGCACGCCCAAACACAAAGGGATCGCCCGCCTTGAGACGCACCACCCGCTTTCCCGATCGCCACTGTGCCACCAGCAAGCGATCGATCTCCGGTTGACTGGGGGAGGGCTGGCCGCCCCGTTTGCCCACGTCGATTCGTTCACAGGTGGCGGGAATCCAGTCCAACAGCGCTCGATCGACTAGGGCATCATGCACCAACACTTCCGCTTGGCGCAGCACCTGAGCCGCTTGCAAGGTGAGATAGTCCCCATGGCCGGGCCCGGCTCCCACCAAGGCCACGGGCGGGTTCACAACGGACGGGTCGATCGGGTTGGGCGAGGCTGTGGCCATGGTTGGCTCCTATACGCAACGGTTATTTCCAACTTCGCATATCTGCGGCCCGAGGCCGCCGCCCCCCAGGGCTGCACCACTGCCTCCCGCCGATTAGCCCAACCGATCGCCCCGCCGATCCGGGTTGAGATACCTTTTGAGCGATCGATGGAGTGAATCGATCGGTTAGATTGATTCAACCTGCTGCATCCCCGGTCTTGGTTATGGCCAAAGTTCGCCACACAGTTTCGCCCGCTGCACCCTGGAAACGGGCGGCTTCCCTGTCCCTGTCTGTGGCGGCGCTGTTGACCCTGGGCGGGGCGATCGCCCTGGTAACGACGGGCTTTGCGGTGGGAGTTCGCTCAATTGTTGATCCCGAGGCGGCTGCTTGGTTGGATCAATGGTTGCCCGCCACCGGAGGCATCACGCCCCGCGACCTGAAAACCGTGGCCCAACTGCGGGCGGAATTGACCAAGGGCAACCAACGGATGGGGGAAATTGTGCCGCTGGGTCGTCAATGGTTGGTGGCCACCGTGCGGCAACAGCAACCCAACTGCACGGCGGGGCCCCAATGTTGGCCGATCGTCCAGTTGCGGGCCTACCAGGCCCCGAACCCGGAACCCCAGGGCGATCGCCCCTTGGCCTATCGGCTCACTACGACGCTCGACTTAGAGGGGCCGCCGGAATCCTTGGTGTTGGCTCCTTTGGTCAAGGCCGGTGTGGCCACCAGCGGTTCCACGGATCCCTTGCCGCTCATGGCGGTGCAAGGCCTGAAAGGCGGCCCAGCGGGCGGCGGTTGGTTAACGGTGAGCGGACAGTTGCCCCGATCGAACCAGCAACTTCGCTACGGCGTGATTGTGCATTTGAACATTAGCCGTTTGGGGCGACCGGGCCACCTGAGCGTCCAAGGCCAGTGGAGCAGCCCCAAGGATCGATCGCCCGTTTGGGAATCGATCACCGGCAATCGGGAACCGGAATTAATTGTCGATCAATCGGCCACCGATGCACCGGACTTAGCAATTTACCGAGCGATCCCCTCCGGGTTTGCGCCGGATCCCGTTTCCTTGGAACCGATCGTGCTGACGGAACCGTTGCTGCGATCGACCGATTTAACCGACTTAGCCCAATACCAAGAGGCCCTGAAGCTGGTCAAGCTGGAACTTTGGTCGCCGGCCTTAACCAAATTGCAGCCCCTGCGCGATCGGCTGGTGAATCGATCGCTGGTTTGGGACGATCGGGTACAGGCCCAATACGATGCCCTGCGCTACCATGCGGATCTGGCCCGGGTGCGAGCCGACTCACCCCAAAAAGATATCCCCAGCCAGATTTTGGCCGACCTAGGCGACAGCCGTTGGCAACGGGCACTCGATCGCTTTGCACAAGCCTCCCTGGGGGATCAGGCAACGGTGGTGCGGTGGTTGCGTTCCGCTGAAGGGGAAAAACTGGAGCGACAGGTTAATTTGGTGCTGCAATTTGCCCCAAACCAAGCCTCTGTGATGTTTTGGAAAGCCACCACCCTGGCCGCGCGGCAAGGTCGTCCGGCGGCGATCGCCTGGTATCGCTCCCAGCCGGGCCAGTCCGTGGAGTGGGATCAACGGATCGATCGCTGGTTAGCCCAGGTTGCCACCGTCCCGCGTTAGGGCCACGGCCAGCCGGCCGCCCCCATTTCCGATAAGCTAGTAGACTGCAATTCAGTCCCAGCCACCCCGCCCGATCGACCCATGCTCCGAGCCGGAATCGTCGGACTGCCCAACGTGGGCAAGTCCACCCTGTTTAATGCCCTGGTTGCCAACGCCAAAGCGGAAGCCGCCAACTTTCCCTTCTGCACCATTGAACCCAACGTCGGCGTGGTTTCCGTGCCCGATGAACGGTTGCAAGTGCTCAGTGATTTGGCCAAGTCCAAGCAAATCGTCCCCACGCGGGTGGAATTTGTGGACATTGCCGGCCTAGTGAAGGGAGCCAGCAAGGGCGAAGGGCTGGGGAACCAGTTTTTGGCCAATATTCGGGAAGTGGATGCGATCGTCCATGTGGTGCGCTGTTTCGAGAATGACGACATCATCCACGTGTCCGGCTCGATCGACCCGATCCGCGACATTGAAATCATCAATCTGGAATTGATCCTCGCGGACTTGGCCCAGGTGGAGCGCCGAGCCGATCGCGTCCGCAAACAAGCCCGCGCCAACAAAGAGGCTCAAGCAGAGTTGGTCGTGCTCGAAAAGATCCTGGCCGTCCTTGAAGATGGTCGCCCCGCCCGCCAAGTCAGCCTGACCGAAGAAGAGGAACCCCTGATCGCCACCTTGGGCCTGCTGACCCGTAAACGGATGATCTACGCCACCAACGTTTCGGAGGATGACCTGGCCACCGGCAACCCATGGGTGGAGCAGGTGCGGGAGCTGGCCAAGACCGAAAACGCCCAAACGGTGATTATTTCCGCCCAAGTGGAAGCGGAACTGATTGAACTATCCGATGAAGAACGGGCGGACTTCCTCGATTCATTGGGCGTGACCGAAGGGGGGCTGAAGTCCCTAATTCGCGCCACCTACGACCTGTTAGGCTTGCGCACCTACTTCACTTCTGGCGAAAAGGAAACCCGCGCCTGGACGATCCATGCGGGCATGACGGCCCCCCAAGCGGCTGGCGTGATTCACTCGGACTTTGAGCGGGGCTTCATTCGCGCCGAAACCGTGGCCTACGCGGATTTGGTGGCGACCGGCTCTCTTTCTTCCGCCAAAGAAAAGGGCCTCGTGCGCAGTGAGGGCAAAGAATATGTGGTGCAAGAGGGCGATGTTATGCTGTTTAGATTTAACGTCTAGCCCTGTCAATGGCATCGATGTGAATTGCATCGATCCAGACAAGGGGCTTAAGCCCCTTGCCCCCCACGATCCCATAACGCAAGAATCAGGGTTTCGGGGATTTGATGACAGCCCCTAGACCCCTTGCCCTCGACGAATTCGTTCATCACTGCTTACCCGTTTGATCGCCTGGTTTTTGTTGATTTCGATTCCGCAGCAACCCGCCATGCACCAAAATTTCATGCCGATCGCCTACTACAAAGGCGAATTTATTCCCTTCGAAAATGCCAACCTGTCGATCGCAACCCACGCGCTGCACTACGGCACGGGGGCCTTTGGCGGGTTGCGCGGGATTCCTGACCCGGCGGATCCGAACACGATTTTGCTGTTCCGGCTCGATCGCCACAGCAAGCGTCTCAGCCAAAGCGCCAAATTCCTGCATTACGATTTGCCCGCCGACAAAATTCTTTGGGCGATCGAAGAATTTGTCCGCCAAAACAAACCGACCAAATCGTTTTATATCCGCCCCTTTGTTTACACCTCTGACTTAGGGATTGCGCCCCGTTTGCACAGCGTGGAAAAGAGCTTCTTTATCTACGGTTTGGAAATGGGCGATTACCTGTCCCAAGAAGGGGTGGCTTGCCGGATTAGCTCCTGGGTACGCCAAGAAGATCGCAGCCTGCCGTTGCGCGGCAAAATCGCGGGTGCTTACATCACCTCATCCCTAGCCAAAACCGAAGCGGTAGAGTCGGGTTTTGATGAGGCAATCATGATGAATTCCCAAGGCAAGGTGAGCGAAGCCTCGGGGATGAACGTGTTTTTGGTGCGCAATGGCACGTTGATTACACCTGGTTTTGAGCAAGACATCCTGGAAGGGATCACCCGCGACAGCATTTTGACGATCGCCCGCGATCGGGGGATTCCCGTCGAAATTCGTCCGGTGGATAAAACCGAATTGTTCATCGCCGATGAGGTGTTTCTCAGCGGCACGGCGGCCAAAATCGCCCCGGTGAGCAAGATCGAAAACTACACCTTGGGGAGCGATCGCCCCGTCACCAATCTGTTGCGAGACACCCTCACGGCGATCGTCGAAAATCGCGAACCGGCCTACGCCGATTGGGTTCACAAAATCGCGCTGTAATTTCCCACAATCTCGACAGAATTGGTCAATCTCGTAAGGGCGTACGGCCGTACGCCCCTACCTGGAATCTCGACTATAAACCACTGGACTACAAGCCAACGGCATCAGCAGCTTGGCTTTCTTGGCGCAAATAGCTTTCGATAAATTGCCCCAAATCACCATTCATCACCGACTGAATATCGGTGGTTTCTAATTCCGTGCGCAGGTCTTTCACCAATTGGTAAGGGTGAAACACATAGTTACGGATTTGGGTTCCCCAGGCCGCTTCCACCATGTCGCCGCGAATATCCGCGATTTCTTTGGCCCGCTGTTCTTGGGCAATCACCAACAGTTTGGCCTTCAACAGAACCATCGCTTTTTCTTTGTTTTGCAGTTGCGATCGCTCTTCGGTACAACGCACAGCCAACCCCGTGGGTAAGTGGGTAATCCGCACGGCCGTTTCCACTTTGTTCACGTTCTGGCCGCCTTTGCCGCCGGCCCGCGAAGTGGTAATTTCTAAATCTTTGTCTGGGATATCCAGTTGAATGGAATGATCCAAAATTGGCATCACTTCCACGCCCGCAAAACTGGTTTGGCGCTTGCCATTGGCATTAAAGGGCGAAATTCGCACGAGACGATGGGTACCCTTTTCCGATCGCAAATAGCCATAGGCGTAGCGACCTTGAATTTCTAAGGTGACGGATTTAATCCCCGCTTCGTCACCTTCAGAAAGCTCGCTGATCGCTACTTTATATTGTTGTTTTTCTGCCCAGCGGGTATACATCCGCATCAACTGCTCGGCCCAATCTTGGGCATCGGTTCCCCCAGCCCCAGCGTTAATGCTTAAAACGGCTCCTTTGCTGTCGTAGGGGCCAGATAATAAGCGTTGCAGTTCCCAGGCATCCAGTTCCGCTGCCAATTGATTTAAGGAGGCGAAAGCTTCCTGGAGGAGACCATCATCGGGTTCTAATTCCAGTAGCTCCAGGGCGGCGCGGCTGTCGTTGAGGGTGTTTTGCCAGCGATCGATCTGTTGTAGATCTCCCTTGGCATCATTTAAATCTTGCAAAACTTGCTGGGCCTGGCTTTGGTCGTCCCAAAAGTCTGGCTGGGCGGCTAGGTTTTCCAAGTCGGCCACTTTGGCGTTCAAAGCAGCTTGGTCAAAGACAGTCCTGAGCGTTGCCCAGGCGATCGCACAGCAAATCAATTTGGCGTTTCAGGTCTGAGGCATCAAGCATAGGGTCAAATTAGCAATTAAGGCGATGAAACAAGGTAATAAAACGGGCTAAGCGCTGGGATTTGCGCTACTCATTTCTGTACATTTTCGTACAGGTTTGTGCGTTTTCGTTGGTCTTGGATCGGTTTTGGATCGGCCTTGGATCGGTCTTTGTTCGTGCTTACACATCTTGTTTTGCATACAGCCCTTACCTCGATTACTAAGCACAGTAGCCCGTAGGGTGGGCACTGCCCACCGAGCCGTTGCTTTATGGCATTTGCAATATGGCGTACCAATTATTTTAGGCAAAGGCTGTATCTTTGCAGGCCGCTGTCATTAGCACGATCAGCAAAGGGCGATTAGCAAACAGGATCAGTAAACAGTTGGCAAGGTCACAGCCTAAAGACTATAGCAATCCTGTGGCATTCTGCCTGTCTGCTTTTGCTGATGCGGAAGTGGAATTGCGATCGACCAGTCTGGGCTGGGCTGTAGCGACAATCGAGCCGCCCCTGTAAGTTCTAGGCGAGCTGTGGGCACAATAAGGCTGGGTCGTGGCCGTTTCAGAGGAGATGATCTCCAAAATTGATGCTGCGCCGCGACCGATTGCAGGGACTCTATAACCACCGAGCGATCGCTCACTGATGGGTTTCATCCCCTGTGGGGTGCTTGGGTGTTTCTGATAAGCTATCTGCCCAAATGGGTTTGTTTCTGAATGGCGATCTTTTTGAGTTCCATGCTTCAGAAAGGTGGCAGATTTGATCGCCAAATCTTAGAGGATGTCTGAACAGCGCCCTTAGGGACTTGCCGAATCCCGATGAGGACGAGGGTAAGGGGCTTAAACCTCTGATTTCGTTGATCGGCAGGGCAAGGATCGTCTCAATTCTGGCTTTTCAGACATCCTCTCGGGAGACAGTGACAGGTTCAAAGTTGCAATTCAGTGTGGTTGGTGCGCGATCGCTCCTAGGAGCTTGCAAACGCACTTTTCTGACCCAACGTATAATGAAACCGTTTAGGAATCATCAGTGGGCGTTGGTCAAACTTGCTCCTGATATGGCCTAATGGGTGGGCTGATTAATGGTTCAAGGGTAACGACCGAGCGGTTATTCCTAACGAGGCGATCGGGAACTTGAGAGATATGGAAGTGCAAATCCAAGATCGTGGTTGGTTTGCTAACCGTCATTTCTCGACATCGCCTATGTCGAATCCTGCCGGAGACTCTGGGGACGATATGGATTCGGATGAAACAATCACGACCAATGCCGACTTGCGAGAAGCGGAAACCACCATGGCCAAGCTGCTCCATGACGGTTTTGAGGCCTATCGAGAACGGCAGTTCAATCAGGCAGAACAGTTATTTGAGGCGTTGTTGACCTTGGCGATCTCGGTGAAGGATCACCATCGCGAGGAACGGGCCTATAACGGTCTGTTTTTGGGCTACTATGCCCGCCATCAGTATGAGCAAGCCCTGGACTGTGCGCGTCGCTGGCTGGCCACCACCCGGGCCCATGGCAATTGGCAAGGCCAAACCCACGCCTTGGCCCATTGGGGCAATGCTTGCCGTCACTTGGGCCAGTTCGATCGCGCCATTGTGTATCAACAGGAGGCCCTGGCGATCGCCCGAGACATGGGGGAGCTAGATAGCCAAATTGCCATCCTGAATAATTTAGGTTTGACCTACAAAGCCGCCGGGGACTATCCCAACGCGATCGTTTATCAGCGCCAAAGCCTGGATGCAGTGCGACAGGTGGGCGATCGGGAAGCCGAGCGGCAAGTGCTCAAGAATTTGGGCAATAGTTACTATGCCTGCGGCGATTACATCAGCGCGGTGGAATATTATGACCAACTGCTGCGGCTGTCCTACGCCAATGATGACTATGCAACGGCGAACCAGGTTTTACGCAGTTTGGCGAGCGCCTGTCGGCATCTGGGCAATATGCAACAGGCCATTAATTACTGCAAGCAGCGGCTAACGGTGACGCGGGCCCTCAAGGATTTGCGAGGTGAAGAGCAAACCCTAGGAGCGCTGGGTGTGGCCTACGATGCCCAGGCTGACTATGGCACGGCGATCGAGTATTACCAGCAACGGTTGACCGTTTCGCGCCTGATTCCTGACTTGGATGTGGAATTACAGGCGCTAGCGAGTTTGCGAGTGGCCTATTACTCGTTGGGGAATTATGCCAAAGCCAATGAGTATGCTCGGCAGCGGGAGGCGCTGGTGGGTCACTCGCCCGATGACTCGGAGGTGGATAGCAGTGCGGTGGAAACCACGATCGGGATGCTGAGTGATGAGGCGAAGAGCTAGGGTCGATCGTCGTTTCCCGGAATCAAGCGAAAACGGTTGATTTTTCATGCCCTCAATCATCGTGACAAGGGGCCTAGGGTCTGTCGTCAAATCGCCTGGCCCCCTGATGGCCTTGTTCTTCAAACCGATCAGTTCCGGGCCGCTAGCAAATTTTCTCTTGGACGGCGCTCGTTACTCCGCTCTTCATAGACGGGAACCCCTCGGGGTGACCAGCCGTACAAACCCAGCCGTACAAACAAGGGGCATCTGGCTCAAATCCGCTTTCGTCGCAGTAGACAATCGACCAGCCGGCCTGTTTCAGCGCCCGCAACTGACGGAGGTAGAGCTGGCGTTGGTGCGGGCAGCGTTGTCGATTTTCGTCGCAGTAGACAATCGACCAGCCGGCCTGTTTCAGCGCCCGTAACTGACGGAGGTAGAGCTGGCGTTGGTGCGGGCAGCGTTGTCGATAGCGAAGCTGTTTTTTTTACAAGTCACCTTCAGTTGCTTGAGTCGATAGCTGATCGCACTGGGACAAACCCCAAATTCAGCAGCTCGGTCTCGCAGGCGGGCATCAGGGTAGCGTCGCACATGGTCGAGGAGCTTTTTGGGATCGAGTTTTCGAGTCCGAATCTTGGGTAGGGGCTTGGGGGTTGGATTCTCTAACCAGCGGTACAGAGTGGCTCGACTCACCTGGAAGGTACGACTAGCGGTTGTGGGAGGCATTCCCTGCGCAACCGCAGCCAAGACTCGTTGTCTGAGGTCTTTGCTGTAGGTCATGCTGTCTCATTCCTAATTGAATATACTACAAAGCACGGTTTAGGAAGCCTTGCGGCGAGTGCTACTCGATCGGGTCGATCGGGTGGTTTCGCCTTCCGGGGCCTTGTCCTCGGTGGTTTTGGCTTTGCGGGTGCGAGTGGTTTTGGGAGCTGCTTCTGAGGCCGCTTCTGCGTCTGCGGTTTTGGCCTTGGTGGTTTTGCTGGTGGTTTTACCCGTCGTCTTGCTAGTGGTCTTGCTAGCGGTTTTCGTGGTTTTACCCGTGGTTTTGCTCGCAGTCTTACGGGCAGTCTTCTTCTTGCTGCCCGCTTTGGCCGCCAACAATTCCAACGCCTCCGCCAAGGTCAGGCTCTCCACGGTTTGCCCTTCTGCCAAGCCCGCATTCACCTTGCCATGTTGGACATAGATGCCATACGGCCCCTGATACAGGTTCACCGGTTCGTTATCGTCCGGGTGGGGGCCCAACTCGCGAAGCGGGGTTTTCTGTTTGCGGCTGCGGCTGGCCTTCGGTTGGGCCAATAGCTCCAGGGCCCGTTCCAGGGTGATGGTGGTGACATCATCATCGGCCTTGAGCGATCGGTAATCTTGGCCCCCGTCCTTGCCCATGTCGTGAACAATGTAGGGGCCAAAACGCCCAAGGCTGGCTTTGACGGGGCGGCTGGTCTCCGGGTGCTGCCCCAACAAGCGCGGCAAAGAAAGCAGACCCAAAGCCAGCTCAAGGGTCAGGTTTTCGGGGGTCACGCCTCGGGGCAAGGAGGTGCGTTTGGGTTTGGGATTTTCGTCAGTTACTTCGCCCAACTGCACGTAGGGCCCATAGGCTCCCGTCAGCACGTAAATGGATTCGCCGGTTTCGGGATGGTTGCCGATCGAAGCGGGGCCTTCGGTCTTTTGGCGAATCAGGGTGGCAATTTGCTCCGCGTCTAGATCAGCCGGGGTCAAATCCTTGGGCAAGGAGGCTTTGACCGTTGCGCCCTGGTCGTCCACGACTTCCACATAGGCTCCGTAACGCCCAATCCGAATATCGGCGTTCAAATCTTCCAAAACGATCGTGCGGGCTTCGGCCGGGTCGATCGCGCTTTCGCGCACCTTCACCTGAGTATCCAGTCCCCCATCGCCCAAGTAGAACTGACGCAGATAGGGCAGCCAAGAGGTTTTGCCCGTGGAAATTTCGTCCAAGGTGCGTTCCATTTGGGCCGTGAACCCAAAGTCCACCAGGTCAGGAAAATGATTTTCCAGAAGCCCCGTGACCGCAAAGGCCGTGAAGGTGGGAACCAGGGCATTTCCGAGCTGTTGGGCATAGCCCCGATCGACGATCGTGCCGATGATGCTGGCGTAGGTGCTGGGGCGGCCAATGCCTTCGCTTTCCAGCATTTTCACCAAGGCCGCTTCCGTGTAGCGGGCGGGGGGTTGGGTATCGTGGCGCAGGGCTTCCAGGTCTTGGCAATTGACCCGATCGCCCTTGGTCAGGGGCGGCAACAGCACTTCCCGATCCTCGATCGCCGCATCGGGATCGTCTGACCCTTCCACATAGGCTCGGAAAAAGCCCGGGAAGTCAATCCGCTTGCCGCTGGCCCGAAACTCAGCGTTTTCCACCCGAATTTGGGCCGAAACGAAGGTTTGGCGTGCATCGGCCATTTGGCAGGCCACCGTTCTTTTCCAAATCAAATCGTAGAGTTGCAGTTCCCGTCCGCTGAGGCCCGTTTGTTGCGGTGTGCGGAACGTGCTGCCGGCTGGGCGGATTGCTTCGTGGGCTTCTTGGGCTCCCTTGGCCTTGGTGGCATATTGACGCGGTTGGGGACTCAGGTAATTCGCGCCGTAGAGTTCCGTCACGCAAGCACGGGCCGCCTCGATCGCCTGTTGAGACAGGTGTACCGAGTCGGTTCGCATATAGGTGATATAGCCCTGCTCGTAGAGACTTTGGGCCGTGCGCATGGTGTCCCGGGCCGAGAGCCGCAGTTTGCGGTTCGCCTCCTGTTGCAAGGTGGAGGTGGTGAAGGGAGGCGATGGCTTGCGGGTGTTGGGTCGCTCCTCAATGTCCGCCACTGTCCAATCGCCCGATCGCAGGCGATCGCGCAGGGTTTGGGCCTGCTCTTCGTTGAGCAAAACAACCTTTTTGCCCGCCGCAATTTGCCCGGTGGCTTCGTCAAAATCCGCCCCCGTAGCCAATTTTTTGCCGTCCAGGGCCACCAACTTGGCTTCAAAGGGGCGATCGTCCAAGCTGGTCAACGCCGCTTTCAAGTCCCAATAGGTTCCGGTTTTGAATGCTCGCCGGGCCCGTTCCCGAATCACCAACATCCGCACCGCCACGGACTGCACCCGCCCTGCCGACAGGCCCGCCGCGATTTTTTTCCACAGCAAAGGCGACAGTGTATAGCCCACCAAGCGATCGAGAATTCGGCGGGTTTCTTGGGCATGAACGAGGTTATCGTTCACCTGGCGACAGTTTTGAATGGCCGATCGAATCGCCTCTTCCGTAATTTCATGGAAGACCATTCGTTTCACGGGCACTTTCGGTTTCAGAACCTGCAATAAATGCCAGCTAATGCTTTCCCCTTCCCGGTCTTCGTCAGTGGCCAAGACCAATTCATCAGCCAGCTTCAAAGAGTCTTGTAACTCTTTAACGACCTTTTTTTTGTCCTTGGGAATGACGTAAAGGGGTTCAAAGTTCTTTTCAATGTTGACCCCTAATTGGGCCCACTGTTCGCCCTTAACCGCCGCCGGAATCTCACTTGCCGATTGGGGCAAGTCGCGAATATGACCCATCGAAGCCGTTACCTGATAGCCAGACGGCAGAAAGTTACGAATGGTTTTCGCTTTGGTCGGGGACTCGACAATAACAAGGGTTGTCATGGATGGCGGAGGGCTGACCCAGTATTCCTAATATATAGATAGATCGAAACTTGGATAGATGACAGTGCGATCGCGGTCACAGGCTGAGGCGGACGACGCGATCGGGACAAAACGGGCGATCGAAGTGGCTGCAAAGACTAGCCGTAAAGACTAATTGGACAGAGTGGAAGAAATTTCGGGAAATGTCAAGTCGCGATCGCTTCGGTGACAAGATTGGCCGGCTTGGATGCATGGGCGCTGCCATTAACCCGGCTTTTGCCAACAGACGGCCGTTTGCTCACGATCGACGGTGGATCCCCTTCGGGGCCGGCCGCAACGCCAACCCTGAATCCCTGAATGGTCGTCGCCATCATAGAATGGATCCCTTGGACTTCAGCATTTCAGCAAATTGGGGTGGGATTGCCTCGCCGTTCGCTTCCCGCTCAATTGCGCTCAATTTTCATCACGATCCAAGGGAGAACACCAACCGTGACATCCTTAGCTGCCCCCGCCATTGACATTAACAGTTTGGCTCAGGAATTAGAGAATGAAAGCCCCCAAAAAATTCTCGATCGGGCCCTGAGTTTGTATGACAATCTGGCCATTTCCTTCAGCGGCGCTGAGGATGTGGTTTTGATTGATATGGCCCATCGATTGGGTAAGCCCTTTAAAGTTTTTACCCTGGACACGGGGCGGTTACATGCGGAAACCTATCAACTGCTCGATCGCGTTCGTCAACGCTACAACATCTCGATCGATGTGATGTTTCCCGATGCAGCGGCCGTGGAAGCATTGGTGAACGCCAAGGGGCTATTTAGCTTCTATGAAGATGGCCATAAAGAGTGCTGTGGTATCCGTAAGGTTGCCCCCCTGCGCCGTAAATTAACCACTCTGGATGCTTGGATTACGGGTCAACGGAAAGATCAAAATCCTGCCACTCGGGATAGTGTCCCGATCGTGCAAGTGGATGGTGGATTTTCCACACCCGACCATCAATTGGTGAAGTTTAATCCGCTGGCTAATTGGTCTTCCAGCGATGTTTGGATGTACATTCGCGCCTACGAAGTGCCCTATAACGCACTCCATGAAAAGGGCTTTATCAGCATTGGTTGCGAACCTTGCACCCGGCCCGTATTGCCCAACCAACATGAGCGGGAAGGTCGTTGGTGGTGGGAAGATGCGGGCAAAAAAGAATGCGGTCTCCATGCGGTGAACTTGAACGAGCAAAAGTAGGCTAGTAGCTCCAGCGATCAGCGCAACCAAAACGGATGCAACCATAACAGACAAGGGGCTTAAGCCCCTTGTTCCATAGCTTAAGCCCCTGATCTAATTGGTTAAGTTTTCGTTGGTTTTCGTCAGTTTGCGTTGGTTGACGTTAATTGGTTGGTGTGAATTAGTTGGCGTTCATTAACCACAATTAACTATGGGTTGCAGGCTAACTTTTAAAGGCGGCAGCCGGTGCGCCCCAAGTGGGCAACAATTGAGCAGCCCGATCGCGCGAAAACTCAGCGATCGCATCCCAAGCAGTGTCCAACGCCACTTGCATCAGGCGGCTGGGTTCCAAATCATCCTTCACCAAATCCCACAGGCGTTGCAATTCAGCCCCATGGAGGCGATCATCTTCCACTAGGGCCAACAACAACCGTTGACGCAGCAATTGCCCCTCTTCGGACATCAAATAGCGCAATCCCAAACCGGCGGTGGGAACCAGGTCAAACCCGGAATCTGAACGGGCGATCGCCAGCATATTTTCCAGGCGCGTCCATTGAAATTTGCCATCTTCAAACAGCACTTCAATCAGACGGCGACGCAGTTGGGGCGATTCCCCCATCAACAACCGTCGCGCCACGTAAGGATAGGCAATTTCCAGAATCTTGAACTGAGGATTCAGACTCAGGGCCAAGCCCTCTTGGGTGACGAGCGATCGAATAATCAAGGCAAATTTGGCCGGCACTCGGAACGGATAGTCATACATCAATTCCGAGAACCGATCGGTGACGGTTTTGAAGTTGAAGCTACCCACATTCCGCCCGATCGCCTCGCCCAAAACCGACTCCAACGCCGGAATGATGGGACGAATATTCGTATTCGGAGCCAGGAAGCCGAGGCGCACAAAATCCCCAGCCAATTCCTCATACTTCCGGTTCAACAAATGCACTACCGAATCCACGATCGTTTCCTTGGTGGATTCGTTTAACTGATCCATCATCCCAAAATCAATGTAAGCCATTCGACCATCGCGCAGGGCAAACAGATTTCCCGGGTGGGGATCCGCATGGAAAAAGCCAAACTCTAGGAGCTGTCGCAGACCAGAAGTGACCCCAATTCCGATCAAAGAATCCCGATCGAGACCCGCTTCCCGCACCGAGTCCGTGTTGGTCAGCTTGAGGCCATCAATCCATTCCAACGTCAGCACCCGATGGCTGCTGTAGTCCCAGTAAATGACCGGTACTTTGACCGTGGGATCATCACGGAAATTTTCACCAAATCGCTCGGCGTTGCGTCCTTCGTTTTGGTAATCAATTTCTTCAAAAAGTTTGCTGCCAAATTCATCCACAATCAGGGTCAAATCATGGCCCAAATTGAGCGGCAACCAGGGAGCGGCCCAACTGGCGCACCAGCGAATTAAATACAAATCAAGGGTCAAGGTTGGCAGCAGATTCGGCCGCTGCACTTTCACGGCCACGTCCTCGCCGCTGTAGAGCTTGGCGCGGTAGACCTGTCCCAAGCTGGCCGCCGCGATCGGTTCGGGGGAAATTTCGCGGAAGATGTCCCGCAGGGGGCGATCCAAGTCCGCTTCAATGATGCTGAAAGCCAGTTCCGTCGAAAACGGCGGGAGCTGATCCTGCAGTTTCTCAAGTTCCGCCAAATAATCCACCCGCACCAGATCGGGCCGAGTGGACAGGGCTTGCCCAACTTTGATGAACGTGGGGCCCAAGTGGATCAAAATTTGACGCAGTTGCTCGGCTCGCTGGCCCACTTGGTCAGACCGCTCGCCCCACAATTGATCGCTCAACCAGCCAAACACGAATGCAGCACTGAACCAAGCAATTTGCAACAGTCGCAAGATGCCAATCCAAGGTCGCCGGCCGTAAAATCGGGCAATTTCCTTGGGATCGTAGCGACGGGCGCGATTGCTGGTTGTGCCAGCGCGCAAATCTTCCAAAAGAACCGAAGTGGCGTTCACGCTAGCAGCCTCAACCAACCTAAAGCCGGTATTTATTTTAGCTGTAGCACCCGTATAGGAAACTACAAAAATCGAAAAACAATCAAAGCTTTTCGTTACAACCAGCTTGGGGGGTCGTCAAATCGCCTGAAACCCTGATGCTGCCGTTGCCGGATCGCAGGAAGCAAGGGGATGCAGCCCTTGGTTACAACCAGCCGATCGCATTGCCCCGCTCGATCGCCCTTATTTGATCGCCCCCGATCGCCCGTGGAATTGGTGTTCCCCTGGAGTGGCCCTGGAAATGATTACGCCCGATCGCCCCCGATCGCTCGAAAAATCGGGTGTTTCAGCTCCTGTACCGCTGCCCGATCGTGGCTGATGCGCGAGCATTGGCAAACAAGTTCCCAATGGAAGTTCAGAAAATGTTCAAAAAATTTTGCCAAATGACTTGAGCAATTGCGGTCACCATGCTAATCTTTGATTCTGCAAAGGCGGAAACGCACTGAGCGCGGGCGATTAGCACAGTGGTAGCGCACTTCCTTCACACGGAAGGGGTCACTGGTTCAAATCCAGTATCGCCCATCTAAACAGGTTCAACACAAGCTCAACGGGTCTTGATGGGCCAACTCACCAATTCAATCGAGAGTTTCGATCGAGGCTGTCGAGGCCAAGCCGGAAAACTCAGGGTTGATCAGCCAAGTATCCGGTAACTGATCCCAGATCCAGGATCGGTGAAAATGCGACCACGAAAGCCGCTCGCTGGGTGCAGAACTCGCCTCATCCTCAATAGGCCGCTTGCATCAATCCAGACCCTCACCCTAAATCCCTCTCCCGACTTGGGAGAGGGACTTGAAAATCAACAACGAAATCGCCGCTATTCCTGATTTCTGGCTCCCCTTCGCCCGCCTTGGGAGAAGGGGTTGGGGGATGAGGGCTGTTAGCTGATTCGCGCAAGAAGTCTAATCAGCAATCAGATCGCAGCGACTGATCGTTAGGTGATCACCGTGGGGCGATCGCGCCCGGTCAGGGACTTAATTTGGGCCACTTCCTCCGCGATCGCGATCAAATTCCCGAGGGCCACTTGGGTGTCTTGATCATGCTTGGCGGAATCGGGTTCGTAGCTTTCCAAATACAACCGCAGCGTGGCTCCCTGGGTTCCCGTGCCCGACAGGCGGAACACAATCCGGGAGCCATCCGTGAACCCGATCCGAATCCCTTGTTTTTGGCTGAGGCTGCCGTCCACAGGATCGGTGTAGGCAAAATCATCGGCGTAGTCCACCTCGTAGGAGCCGAATTTCTGGCCCTTCAGGTCGCCCAGCTTGACCCGCAGGTTATCGACCAGGGTATTAGCCCGATCGCTCTCCACCTCTTCATAGTCATGGCGGGAGTAGTAGTTGCGGCCGTAGGTTTGCCAATGTTCCCGCACGATCGCCTCCACAGACTGGCCACGCACCGCCAGCAAGTTCAGCCAGAACAGCACCGCCCAAAGACCGTCTTTTTCGCGCACATGGTTCGACCCCGTGCCGAAGCTTTCTTCACCGCAGAGGGTGGCCTTGCCCGCATCCAGCAAATTACCGAAGAACTTCCAGCCGGTGGGGGTTTCATAGCAATCAATGCCCAGCTTGGCCGCCACCCGATCGACTGCGGCGCTGGTGGGCATCGATCGCGCCACACCGGCCAAGCCTTCGCGATAGCCCGGAATGAGGGTGGCGTTGGCGGCCAACACGGCCAAGCTGTCGCTGGGGGTGACGAAGAAGTTACGCCCCAAAATCATGTTGCGATCGCCGTCCCCATCGGAAGCGGCCCCAAAGTCCGGCGCACCGTCGCCAAACAGAATTTCCACCAAGTCATGGGCATAAACCAGGTTGGGATCCGGATGCCCCCCGCCAAAGTCCTCCAGGGGCACACCGTTCATCACCGTGCCGGCCGGCGCACCCAACAGCCCTTGCAAAATTGCCTGGGCATAGGGGCCGGTCACGGCGTGCATGGAATCCACACAGGCGCGGCCGGTTTTGAACCAATCCCGCAGGCGATCGAAGTCAAATAACGACTGCATCAGAGCCGCGTAGTCGCTGACGGAATCGATCACCTCAACGGTCATGTCGCCCAGTTGGCTCGTGCCGGGGCGATCGAGATCCAAATCCGTCGCCTCCAGAATTCGATAGCCGTCCAGGGTTTTGGTGCGGTGATAAATCGCATCCGTCACCTTTTCGGGAGCCGGGCCGCCGTTGGCCGTGTTGAACTTAATGCCAAAGTCCGCATCGGGGCCGCCGGGGTTGTGGCTGGCCGAGAGGATGATGCCGCCAAAGGCTTCGTTTTTGCGGATCACGCAGGAGGCCGCCGGAGTGGACAAAATTCCCCCCTGACCCACCAACACGCGCCCCACCCCATTGGCCGCGGCCATTTTCAAGATTGTTTGGATCGCGGTGCGGTTGTAGTAGCGCCCATCGCCACCCAGGACTAGGGTTTGGCCGGCAAAATTTTCGAGGCTGTCAAAGATGGATTGAACAAAGTTTTCTAAATAATGCCGCTGCTGAAAAACGGGCACGCGCTTCCGCAGACCGGAAGTGCCGGGTTTTTGATCTAAAAAAGGCTGACTGGCGACGTGGTGAATATTCATAGGGTAATAGGGCGAAATTTTATGGGGTCATGGGGGCGATCGCCTCGATCGCGCTGATTGCCGAGATCGGTTCGATCGATGACTCAAAAGTCGATCATGCAAACAAACAGCGAGCAATCACGCAGAAATCAATCACACAGAAATCAATCACACCAAAGTAAAAATCTGCCCAAAAGACATGTGCCGGGAACTCGCACTAGCAGAAACCAAAAGACCAGTCCTATTTCTTCAGCAACCGCACATCAATCACGCTGGCATTGAAGTTATAGGCCTTTCCTTCTAATTCCACGGGAATGCCAATTTTGAGCTTGTTATTCCCCAGAACGGGCCCATTTTCCGTCATGGTGGCCTCGCCGCTGAGGGTCAAATACAGGTCACTGTTATATAAATCAGGGCGGGGATCTGGCAGGGCCTTCACCGTGCCATCGGGTTGAGGAACCAGGGTGGTGCGGGTGAGGGTTTGCACCGATTTCACGGTGATGCTGCCGTAGGGTTGGTTCCGAATAATCACGTTGGTTTTGCCGGAACTGGTCATTTCTTGGATCACGGTTTGCGGATCCCGAATGGAAAGACCCCGAGCCACCGCGTCAATTTCAACCATTTGTTTTACTGCGCCCACTTGGGCCACGGAGCCGCCGGTTCCGGGCACCAAGAAGATCCCAACCAGCACAAGCAGGATAACCAGGCCTGCACCGAGGTCTAAAATACTGAGTTTGCCAAGGAGGCGACCCTGTGAGTCGAGCAGTTTCATGGCGGTATGCCGAAGGTGTACGAAAGGGGCGAGGGTTGTGCAGCCCAAGACCAACCCCTAGATCCCAGATTCAAAATCCAAGATCCAAGGGGAAATGAGATCCAAGAACCTGCGCGGTCTAGATAACCTAGAAAGCCTAGACAGCAGTAAGGTTATCAGGTCGCACGGGAGCATGAAAACCTTGTCTCTTTAGAGCAAGGATAAAAGGCGACAGGGGTACTTTAGCGTCCGTCATTCTTATGCCAAGTAGGTCAGCATAAGATATAATGCAAATATGCTAATTCTTGAGTTCAAAGTCTACGGAAAGCCTGCTCAGTTCAGCGCGATTGATGAGGCGCTGAGGACTGCCAAGTTCATCCAAAACAAGTGCTTGCGCTATTGGATGGACAATAAAGGCTTGTCTAAATACGACCTCAACAAGTATTGTGCGGTGCTGGCAAAAGAATTTCCGTTTGCTAATGAACTCAACTCAATGGCTCGTCAAGCATCGGCAGAACGCACTTGGTCTGCGATTTCGCGGTTTTATGAGAACTGCAAAAAGCAGATCCCAGGCAAGAAAGGTTTTCCGCAATTTAAGAAAGACGTTCGCTCAGTGGAATATAAAACGACTGGGTGGAAACTAGCGGAGGATCGTAAATCAATCACGTTCACTGATGGTAAGCAGATCGGCAGATTGAAACTGAAGGGAACTCGTGATTTGCATTTTTACCAACCTAACCAAATCAAGCGGGTCAGATTGGTAAAACGTGCAGATGGGTACTATGTTCAATTTGCCGTATCTGTTGAACGCTTTGAAGTAGTCCAGCCTTCTGGTAAGGCGATTGGGTTAGATGTGGGACTCAACGATTTCTACGTCACTCAGGATGGCGGCAGAGCGGAAAATCCGCGCTTTCTTCGCAGGGGAGAGCAACGGATCAAGCAGGCTCAAAGGAGGGTTAGCAGAAAGGTTAAAGGGTCAAGCAATCGTCGCAAGGCAAGGGTGATTTTAGGCAAGCGCCATCTCAAGATAAGTAGGCAGCGTAAAGACCATGCTGTGAAATTGGCACGGTGCGTAGTTCAGTCTAACGACTTGATCGTCTACGAAGATTTGAGAATCAAAAACATGGTGCAGAATCACTGCCTTGCCAAGTCGATTAACGATGCATCCTGGTATCAGTTCAGAGTGTGGCTGGAATACTTTGGCAAAGTGTTTGGCAAAATTACCGTTGCCGTCCTGCCTCACTACACCAGCCAGGAATGCTCTAGCTGTGGCGCGATTGTCAAGAAAGGGCTGTCAACAAGGACGCATATTTGTCGGTGCGGAGCTGTTCTCAATCATGACCACAATGCAGCTAGAAATATCCTCAGTCGGGGATTGGCTACGGTAGGGCATACCGGAAGCTACGGTCTTGAACCGTGCAACGCTTGGGGAGAGGATGCCTCTACTTTGGTTGGGGAAACCCTGCCAAGGCAAGCAACCTCGTAGAATCAAGAATCCCTGTCTTTTTAGGGCGGGGAGTGTCAACACGCGGGTCATGCGCGGTTGGATAGGGGTTTGATCTTGGGGATAGATTTCACGAATCGCAATACGTTGTGGGCTTCGGTGTTGGCGGAAACGCTGGTGCGGGTGGGGGTGACGGAGGTGGTGATTTGCCCAGGCTCCCGATCGACCCCGTTAACGATCGCCCTGGCCAGCCATCCGCGAATGACGGCGATTCCGATTTTGGATGAGCGATCGGGGGCATTTTGGGCCCTGGGGGCGGCCCGGCGATCGCACCGGCCGGTGGCGGTGGTTTGCACATCGGGCACGGCGGGAGCCAACTTTTTCCCGGCGGTGATTGAGGCTCGCGAAAGTGGTGTGCCCCTGTTGTTGCTCACGGCCGATCGTCCACCAGAGTTGCGCGACTGTGCGGCGGGCCAGGCGATCGATCAGCTCAAGCTCTTTGGGATTTATCCCGTTTGGCAAGCAGAATTGGCCCTGCCGGAACCTCGGTTAGACCTGTTGGCCTATTTGCGCCAAACCCTGGCCCAGGCGGCCCAACGGGCGATCGCCGCTCCGGGCCCCGTGCATCTGAATGTTCCCTTGCGGGATCCGTTGCCCCCTTTGCCGGAGCCGGCCGTGGCCGATGCCCTGGCCCAGCTACGGGCCAATTGGCATGATCAGGAGTTCTTTGGGCATTTGCAGCCGGTGCGCCGACCGATTACCTTTTCCCGGTTGCCCTGGCAGGAGTTTTGGCAAGGGGCCCGCCAAACGGAACGGGGGCTGATTGTGGCGGGGCCGGCCCAACCGGCGGATCCGGCGGCCTATTGTGCAGCGGTGGGCCGCTTGGCGCGATCGCTCGGTTGGCCCGTGTTGGCGGAGGGCCTCTCGCCGTTGCGGAATTTTGGGGCCCTGAATCAGCACTTGGTGGCCCACTACGACTTGATGTTGCGTAATCCCCACCAGCGGGAACAACTGCGACCCACGATGGTGCTGCGGCTGGGGGGCTTACCAATCAGCAAGACCCTGCGCCTGTGGTTAATGGAAACCGACGCGCCCCAATGGGTTCTAGATCCGGGCGATCGCAACCTGGATCCCCTCCATGGCCGCACACGATCGATCCAGGGGGCGATCGAACTCTGGGAAACCCCGGAACCGGACTTGCCCCCCTCCGATTATTTGCAAACTTGGCTAGCGGGCGATCGAGCCATGGAAATCACCGTGAAACAGGCTCTAGCGGAACAGCCCCAACGTCTGGAGAGCAAAATCGCCTGGTTGTTGCCGCAAACACTGCCCGATCGCACCCCCATCTTCATTTGCAACAGTATGCCCGTGCGGGATGTGGAATATTTTTGGGGCATTAACAACCGGGAAATTCAGCCCTTTTTTAATCGGGGAGCCAACGGCATCGATGGCAGTCTTTCCACCGCGATCGGCCTCGCCCAACACCATCAACCGGCCGTGATGCTCACCGGAGATTTGGCCCTGTTGCACGACACCAACGGCTTCTTAGCCCGTCGCCACTTCCAAGGCAGCCTCACCATTTTGCTGATTAACAACAACGGCGGCGGCATCTTTGAAATGCTGCCCGTTTCGCAGTTTGAACCCCCTTTTGAGGAGTTTTTTGCCACACCGCAATCGGTCAACTTTGCCAGCCTCTGCGAGAGCTATGGCATTGAGTACCGGCAAATTACCCAATGGCAGCAGTTTTGCGACTCCTTGAGCCAACTGCCCGCCCAAGGCATTCGTGTGCTGGAATTTTTGTGCGATCGCAAGCGGGATGCCCAGTGGCGACAATCTTTTTTCCGGCAGTTGGCTGTTTAGGGCCGTGGGGGCGGGGTCTTCCCCATGTGCTTCAACTGAACGGTTAGCTTGTTCAAAATTATCCCAACCAACGTTGATCGAAACCCGTCAACCCTGTAGGGGCGTACGGCCGTACGCCCCTACCCGGATTTTCTCGGTCTGAGGTTGAAGCCCATGGGTCTCCCTGCCCAGTTCCCCTAGGGCGAAACCTGCGGCAAGCCCATGCTGTAATTCACCGCGCGGGTTTCCAAGTTGTAGGCGATCGTGCCATTTTGCAACAGCGATCGCACAAAATGCTCCAAATCTGACCCAATCCGCCGCAGGGTATATTCTGTCAAATCTTGACCCGCCGACTGGGCCACCAACTCTTCAAACTTGCGGTAAACCTGCTGGAGCGCCTCCGGACTCCACAAAAACTCATTATCAGGATCAATATCAATCGTGAGCTTCGTTTCGCTGGGCACAATGTCATCATTGACCAACTCGGCAGCGAAGATGCGGATATGGCGGGTGGTGGACTTTAGTAGCATCGGCTCTGGTTTTGAACGCGGCGGTTGAGAAGGGATCTGGGCATGGACAGCCAAGGCCCGATCGCCAGACTCCCCAATTCCAAACTCCCCAATTATTGTAGGAGCTTGCCCAATGCGTTCTACCCCTTCCTAAGGGCCACGAATTCTAATTGATGCTGAAACTCTTTTTTATCCGTCATACGGAGTCGATCGGGAATGCAGCGGGGCGGATGATGGGGCGAGCCGACGACCCCTTGACCGATCGGGGCCAAACCCAAGCGCGATCGCTCGGCCGGGCCCTGGCCCAACAGGGGGCCCATCCCCAAACCATTTACAGCAGCCCCCAACAACGGGCCCAAGAAACCGCCCAACTGGCGCGATCAGCCGCCATGGCCCACCCAGCCACGGGCGATCGACCCCGACCGCCGATCATCACCGACACCCACCTTTGCGAATTTGACAACGGCATTTTTCAGGGGCTGACCTGGAGCGAAGCCAGGCAACAATATCCCGAACTTTGCCAAAAACTGGAAAATTCCTGGGAATGGATCCCAATTCCGCAATCAGAAACCCTAGAAGCCGGGCGATCTCGCGCACAGATCTTTTTACAAGGTCTAATTAGCCAATTTATTGACACAAACCCCACCGAAACAGAGCCACAAAATCCCGATCCCTGCCTTTGGATCATCACCCATCACTGGATCTTGCAACACCTAATCTCAGAGATCCTCGGCTCCCCAAGAACATGGCAAATTTCCATCCCCCACGGAGCAGTTTTTGAGCTATGGCTCGATCAAACCCGCTGGCAAACTACCCAGGAACTCGCCATGGGTTTAGACGATCAACAGCGGTTGAACCATGTTTTTTGGCAAATTCACCGCTTCAATCAACTATTGGAGAACAGAGACTGATCAACTTCCTGGGAAATTTTGTGAAAATAGACTGAATGTTCATTTTTCGAGCTAAATTTTCCATGTGTGTTAGTCAGTCCGCGCAAATCTGCCCCGCCTGATCGATGTTGTGATACATCATGACGATCTATCCTGGTTCATTCGTGCTAGATCGTCCTGATGCACACTGAATTTCCCCTTGGGATATCGATTCCCGATCGATCCCCTACCCTGATTAACTGGGGCTAATCCTCCTAATAGGAGATTTAGACCCATTCATTCTGGGTTGGTTCATTGAGATAGCACTCAGATAACACTCAGTAGGTATAACCGCTCATTCGGTTGCTGCCTGGGATAGTCATGCTGTGCTCAACAACGGCGATCAACCAGGTCATAACCTGCCTAATTGGGCTGGGATCGATTCTGCCCCGGAGTGACTAATCATTATCTACCAACCACTCAATCAACCTTCACGGGTTTTCTCTTTGAGGAATTTGTCGATGGACATTCAACTAATTAATGTTGGTTTCGGTAATATTGTGGCGGCCAACCGAATCATCGCCATTGTCAGCCCTGACTCGGCTCCGATTCGTCGCCTAGTTACTGATGCAAAAGATCGTGGTCAACTCATTGATGCCACCTATGGTCGCCGTACGAGAGCTGTGATTATTTCGGATTCGGGCCATGTGGTGTTGTCTGCGATTCAACCCGAAACCGTTGCCAATCGCTTGGTGGTTGGCAAGGAACCCAAAGGGGACTAATCTTTCCGATCGCCGCCAGCATCCACCCGATCGCATGGATCATTCGATGGGAATTGGTTAACGGCTCTAGGAATCCGTCAAGTCTTTGGGAAATTCTGAGTCGCTTTCGCTCTCAGCTTTTTGGCTTCATTTCATGGTGTGTTTGCTCAAGAAATCTTATCTAGGGAGTTTTAGGGCAAACAGGCATCACAATTCGTTCATGACTTGTTCATGAGGAGTTGTCGATCGATTAGGGGGGGACGTTCTAGCTCGCGATCGCTAGATCAATTGGGTAATTGAGGAAGCTGTCGAGTTTCCGGGTTGGCATGGGTCAACCGTTGCCGGTCACGAGCTAGAACGCCATTAAATCGTTCACCAATCACGTCTAGCCGTTTATGCCTCGGGGTTGCTGAGAAGAGTTGGTACGCCAATCACAGATGCCATGAAGCAATTAGTGCCATGAAGCAATTATTAGGTGGGCAGTGCCCACCCTACTGTGCTGTGCTTATCCCGAATTCACATTTAGCGAGGTAAGGGCTGTAATTCATAACCAGTAACTAGGGCGATCGAGCCAGTTCGCGCAAAATTTCCAGCAGCGCCGCTTGGTTAAATGCATCCTTGGTTAGGTAGGCATTGGCTCCGGCTTCCGCGCCCCGTCGTTTGTCTGCGTCGGAATTCAGGGAGGATACGAGTACGATCGGGAGGTCGTCGTATTCGGGCATTTGACGAATTCGCGCCGTTAGCCCCAACCCATCCAAACGAGGCATTTGAATATCGGAGACGATCGCGTCGAAAGTGCGCGATCGCAGCTTGTGCAGTGCATCCATTCCGTCGGTGGCGGTCACCACGTCGTAGCCAGCGGTTTCCAAAATTCGCTTTTCTTGGGTACGGGTGGCGATCGAGTCTTCCACCAACAAAATCGCTGGCGGCCGGGCCATGCTCAGGGAATCGGCCGTGCTCAGGCTGCTGTTGCGGCTGGTGCGGCCGCCCAAGGTGGCAAACAAGTCCGGCGGGTGCAGCACGGGGCACACGTCTCCATTGCCCAAAATCGTCACCCCAGACACATTCCGCACGCGCACCAGTAGTTTGCTCTGGGGCTTGAGCATAATTTCTTGCACATCAATCAGCCGATCGACAAACACGGCCAGGCGATCGCGCCCCATCACCAACACCACACAGGCATGGGGAATGACATCGACCCGATCGGGCGCGGGCCCCGGCGGCAATCCCGGCAACTCCAGCAAATCCCCCAGGTCGGTGGCGGAAACCGGTTCCCCTTCCAGCAAAATGACGGGGCGACCTTCCAAGGCAGTGATTTGACTGACCGGCACAAGGCGCGTTTCGTGAACATATTCCAAAGGAATGGCCAAGGTGCGATCGCGCGTCATCACCAACAGGGCTTGGGTGGCCGCCAGGGTTGTTCCCACCGTGAGGGTGATGGTGCAACCCTGACCCGGCTTGGACTGCACGATCACCCGCCCCTTCAGCCGTTCTGCACAAACCCGCACCGCATCAAGGCCCACACCTCGTCCCGATAGCTCGGTGGCTTCCAGGCGGGTGGAAAATCCTGGCAACAAAATCAGCTCAAAAATCTGTTCATCCTGCCAATGGGCGAGTTCTTCGGCACTGTAAAGCTGCTGACGAACGGCGGTGGCGATAATTGCCTGACGATCCAAGCCGCGGCCGTCATCGCTGAGGGAAATCAAGACCCGATCGCCCTGTTGAGCACCCCGCAACTGCAAGGTGGCACAGGCGGGTTTACCGGCTGCTTGACGTTCAGCCGCCGACTCAATGCCGTGGTCGATCGCATTGCGCACCAGGTGCAATAGGGGATCTCGCAGCGCCTCAATCACCTGTTTGTCGGCGGTGGTTTCGCCCCCTTCCACCACCAGGGTGATGGCTTTGCCCTGCTGCTGGGCCAAGTCACGCACCATGCGCGGAAAATGTTGAAACACCGTGGCCAAGGGCAACAACCGCAGGGAACGGGTGCGATCCTTCAGGTCATCGGTGATCGCCTCCAGGCGGTGGTTGGCGTTTTGGACTCGTTCCCGCAAGCCATAGAGGGCCTGTTGAAATTCTTCGTGCAGTTGATGCCGTTGCTGATCGCTACGACGACGATCGGTGGCTAGGGTGTGATCACTAATCCGCTGCTGCCCCCGATCGAGCAAGCGCAATTCTTCCCACAGCCGCACCAACCCATCGAGCAAGGCCGCCTGGTGGGATAGTCGTCGCTCAATGGCCGCCAACTCACCCACCCGATCGACCAGGCCATCTAAATGGCGGGTGGCAACGCGGATCGTGTCGATGTGGTATGGCTCGGCGCTGGGGGGCGTGATGGGATTAACTGAATGGATTGAATGAACTGGACTGGTTGGCCGATCAAGCGATCGAGCCGGTGGGGGCGATGTGGTGGCTGGGGAAGTGGGGACTGAAGAAGCGGGGCGATCGGCTCCAAGCGCTGGAACCGAATTAGAAACTGCTGGCGGTGTTGTTGAGGGGGTTACTTCCGGTTCGCTGGGCTGTTCTGAAATTAAGTCTGAAATTAATTGGGGGTCTGGAATTGACTCTGGAATTGGCTCTGAAATTAGCTCTGAGTTTCCTTCAAAACTCGCTGGGGTCGTTTGGGCGATCGGGAGCGGACTGGGTTCCAGCGGCATCAACTCCGACTCAGCCACCCCACTGCTAGCCTGCATGAGCCGAGCCAACACCCGCACCGGATCGATCGCAGAAGGCAGCTCACTTGGTAGCTCCTCCGTCGCCTCCTGCACCAACTGCTTGACCGCATCCAGAGTGTTGTAGAGCGTTTCTGCCAGCAGCGGCGTGAGGCTGATTTCCTGACTCTGCAACTGCTTCAGCACATGCTCCACCTGATGAACCAGTTTTTCCACATGGTTCACCCCCAACATTCGCGAGTCTCCCTTCAGGGTGTGGGCCGCCCGCAACAGTTCCGCAAAGTCATCGCGATCGCTGGGATTTTGTTCAAACCGCAGCAGTCCCGTTTCCAGGGTTTGCAGATGCTCGCCACTGGACAAGCGATAGAGTTCCCGCAGATCCCGATCGTCAATGATTGCCATCAGCCGTTCCCCATCCGGAATCTAAACCATCTCTTGTAGGTCGCGGGCCGCCTCTTCCAAGCGTCGAGTGCCGATGCGGGTTTGGGCAATGCCTTCGGCGGTTTGCTTGGCCCCTTGGTTCAAGGCGTTCATGGCCTGCACCACTTGATCAACGGCGATCGCCTGCTGGCGAATATTCAGCGAAATTTGTTGGTTACTCACCACCACCATATCGATCGCCCGGGCCACCTCGTCAAAGGCTCCCGCCGTTTGCTGGCTGGCCGTTAAGCCCGTTTCCACGCGCTTGCTGCCCTCTTCTGTGGCCATGACTGTGGTGTCGATCGCCCCTTGAATTTCTGTCACCAACCCATCAATTTTTTGGGCCGATTCCTTGCTGCGATCGGCCAGCTTGCGAATTTCCGCCGCCACCACCGAAAACCCCTTGCCATGTTCCCCGGCCCGCACGGCCTCCACCGCCGCATTCAGGGCCAACATATTGGTTTGATTGGCCACATCCGTCACCAACTGCGTAATGCTGCCAATTTGGGCCGCCTGGCTGCTCAGTTGGGAAATTTGTTGGGCGATCGCATTCATTTGCATTCGCATTTCCGTCATGCTCTCCAGGGTTTGGCCCACCGTGCGGTTGCCATCCTCCACCAAATGCAAAACCCGCTGGGAAGCCGCCGCCGCCGACTCCGCCTGTTCCGCCGACTGCCGAGATGAAGCACTCAGCTCATCCATCGTGGCCGTGGTTTCATTCACCGAAGCGGCTTGGGCGCTGGAAGTGCGTTCCTGTTGCTCCACCGTGGCCGCAATTTCACTGGATGAAGCTGCCAGGCTGCTGCTGACTTCAAACATTTGCCGACTCACCGCCACCACGATCCAAATCCCCAGCACCGTGGATCCCAAAACCGCCAGCCCCGTGGTCAACAGGGAAATATTCGACAGGGCCGTCAGGGCATCGTTTTGATCCTTCAGGGTTTTGTCCACCAATTCCGATTGCCGACTGCGCAGAATTTCCACCAACCGTTCAACACTTTGAATGGCCTGGCGACCCCCATCCCGCTTCCATTCCGCGATCGCCCCGGCCGGATTTTGACGAGCAATGGTCAATAGTTTTTCGTTGATGGAAATTAATTGCGCCAAATCCTGTTTCAGTTCGCCCAGGGTTTCCCGCTGCCGAGCATCCACAACGATCGCTTCCAAATCGGTCATGGCTTTGTCAGCGTTCCGACGCGCCTGATCAAAGGAAGTAATGGAAACGGGATTTTGATCGAGCAAGTATCCTCGGGTAGACCGGGAAACCGTTTGGGCATTGAACCCCAACAGACCGATTTTTTCTTCCACTTGCGTGACTCGGTTAAAAGTCGCCTGTTGCTCTCGAACGGATTGCACATTATTCAAAACCACGGTGGTGGCAACGATCGACAGGGCGATCGGCATGGCATATCCCAAGGAGATTTGATACCGCAGCCGCCAGTGGCTATCGTTTTTGAGGGGGGAATTCATGGTTTTGTCCTGCAAAGTTGGGGGAAATAGGGAAATAAAGTTGGGGGAAATTCGGAAGCTTGGGGGCCGATCGCCCCGTGGGCCTCAAGACCTGCCTAAAGACTTTCGTTAACCACCAAGCTCGGATCGCGCAACAGGGTGGCCACATCCAGCCAACTGGTGGCTTGGCCCCCATCCACATGGATGCCCCGAATGTAGGCGCTTTCTCGGTTGACGATTGCTGAATCTAGGGAGCCGTTGACGGGAGCCAGTTGCTCAGCGGTGCTGGCGTTAAAGGGAACGGGGGCTAAACGCTGGGTGCTGACCCATTGGGTTTCGATCGCCCGATCGATCGCCAAGCCCACCGTTAAGTCCTCCACCTGCACGATCGCCACCAGCGATCGGGTGACGGCGGGCCGGCGCTCTTGGCCTAGCCAGGGGCTGATATCAATGGCCGTCACAATCTCGCCCCGCAGATTCGCATTCCCCAGCACGTGGCTGGGACAGCAAGGCAGGGGCACAATCACCGGCAACTCCGCCAACTCCCGCACGGCCGCCGCATCAATGCCAAAGCGTTCGCCACCAACTTCCACCACGATCCAGGGTTGCCCCCCTTGGTCACTGTCGGCGCGATCGGCCTCCGCCAGTTCCACCGCCCGCGCCCGCAACAGGGCCTGATCCATCGCGGAAAGGGTTTGCCAGCGATCAGTGGCAGAATCCAGGGGCGATTGGTGCCATTCGGGCCGTTGCAACACCGTGAACAGATTTTCACTGTTGATCAGGGCGATGGGCTGACCGGCCAAAAGCACCACATCCCGCACAATCTCGCGGGCCTGGGCTGACAGTTCCGCCACCAACAGGCTGGGGTCTGGATCCAGCATCACCCCTTGCAGATCCACCGCCTCATTCACAATCAGCCCCAAGCTCACCCCCTGGGGCGATCGCAACACCACAATCGCATCGGAGAGGCCATAGGGCGATCGAGCCAGGCCCAAGCAATCTGCCAGATCCACCACCGGCAATAGTTTTCCCCGCCGGTCGATCGCTCCCAAATAGCCAGCTCCCAACCCTGCGATCGGCTTCAGCTCCACCAGGGGCAAAGTTTCCTCCACCCACTGGGCCTCCAAACCGCACAGGGTTCCCATCACATCCACAATCAAATAGCTTTGTTCAGTCGCCACAAACCCTTCACCGCCCCCTTCACCGCCCATTTTGCTGAACCAGCTAGCCCCGCTCGATCGCATCGAGCATCACGCTAGCGATCGCCCCCAAGAGATCGCACCAGAAATCAACCTCAGACTCGCCACAATACTAGGGTGAGTTTGAAGTCTCGAAAGCTCAAAGTTACCAGGCAAAATATGCGGCTTTTTGCCATATTTTTCTTTTCGAGGATGTTTGAAAAGTATTTTTTGGCCCGGGCCAAGCACCAACAATCGTGGGGAGCAAGGGGCTTAAGCCCCTTGTCTGCGTCGATTACTGAAGCGTACAGAGTAGCAATTTTGGCTTTTCAAACAACCGCTTAGAAATCTGTTACAACCCCTGATTTGTGGGGATCACACAGATTTGACAAAAACCTTTTGCGCTTTTACCTTTCGCTTTTTACCTTGGATTCCTGAGTCACGGGGACTCTGCCATGGCTTTTTGTTCGATCGTTGCCCTGACGAACTAACTTGAGTTTACTTTCGATTTTTCCGATCTTTGGGATTTTTGGCGTTTTCTTTATGTTTTTGTGTGAAATCTATATTTTTTTGCACAATCAATAGCCAATGGCTAACAGATTGCCAGTTCATTGACCACTAATTGATCGCCAATGGATCACTAATTAACCACTGATCGACAACCAATTGACAACCAATTGACAACCAACGGATCGCCCGTGAATGAAAAATCAATCAAAACCCGGAACATCCCACGGGAAGCCCTAATGAGTTCAGTTAGCACCAATCGCGGCCAGATGTTCCTTGAGGCGATCGCTCAACTCCCCCGCCGTTAAATGGTGATGGTCAAACACCGGCCAATGGGGGGCAAAATCCTGCAACAGTTCCAACGCCGAAGCATAGAGACGACGCGCCGCCGTGGCATCCCCAATTCGTTCGTATAAGCTGGCTAATTCCAGTCGGGGAGGCAGGGCATGGCGATCCAAATATACCGCCCGCCGCAAAAATTGCTTGGCTTGATCGAGCTGGTTTTGTTCCTCCCAAATACGCGCCAACAGACAGCAAATTTCCGTTGACTCCGGCTCAATTTCCAAGGCTTGCTGACAATATTGGTTGGCTTCTTGGCTGGCTCCCCAATTGGCGTGCAGGCAAGCGAGTGCATAGAGTGTGGCGCTGCTGTTGGGATAGTGCTTTAGCAGTTGCAACAATTTTTGCTTGATGCGATTGTGTAACTGTTCTGTTTGATTTTTGGGAACGGCATAGGGTGTGGAAAGGGGCTTAACCACCGGCACTTTGGGGGACGACGGCTGAAGGGAATGGGGGGATGAGTCGGTGGGCCGGGGATTGCTCGATCGGGAATTATTTAAATGGTTGGAATTAGTTAAGTCATTTAAATGATCCGATCGCGAATAATTGGGCCGTTCCTGATGATTGGCGATCGCCGTTTCAATCGCGATCGCTTGGGCATCAGCATTGATCAGCGGAGCCGGATGAAGCGTTTCCATCCCATTTTTCAGCCCCGCCGTGTTTTCTAAGGGATTCCCCAAGGGATTTTCTAAATTGCTGGCAGCGGCATAAGGTTGGGTTAAGCCATTGATTGGAGGCAAAGGGGTTGCGGTTGCTTGTCCCGATCGCCGACGATAGATCACCGATTCTGGATAAATTTGAGTTGCAAAAGATTGCAGCGGTTGATGGCATAATTCCGCATGACCCGTGAGCAAATATCCTCCAGGAGCAAGGGCCTTGGCAAACAGATCAACGGTTCGCGTAATCGACTCCGTGGCAAAGTAGATAAAAACATTTCGACAAAGAATTAGATCAAATTTGCCAACATCCGTTAAAGGCAACTCATCATTCACCAAATTGAAGTTTTGAAAGGTCACCAATCGCTGAATCGCCGGGTCAATTTGCCAGCCATCCGCCAGGGGTCGAAAATAGGTTTGCCAAGTGGTGGAATCAATGGCTCGGAATGACCACGATCGAAAACGACCCGATCGGGCCCGATCGAGTGCTTCTTCATTAATATCCGTGGCAAAAATGCGAATTTGCCAATTTTCATGGGCCGGCAACATGCCCTGCAAAGCAATCGCCAAGGAATAGGGTTCTTCGCCCCCAGCGCAAGCCGCACTCCACAAACAAAGCCGCCGACTTCCTTGCCGACTCAGGATTAGCTCTGGCAAAATCTGCCGTTGCAAGAGCGAAAACTGTCCCCGATCGCGGAAAAAATAGCTTTCCGTATTGGTGATGACATTAATTAAGGGTTGCCAAGCCTGTTGGCCATAGGGACTTCGATCCAACAGTAGTTGACGATAGGTAGCCCAGGTTTGGGGGCTGCCCGCTCGCCAACGATTATGCAAAAACTGGGTCAAATCTTCGAGATCGCTAGCCCGCAGCCGGAGGCCATAGCGATCGTAGATGATGGGAACCAGTTCATGGAGCAGCGCAATAACCTCTGGGGGCATAACCTTGACAGAAAGAGACAGGGAATAGCCCTTGTCCTCACGAGTAACTCATGCAACGAGCTGTCTTGAGTTTAGTGGTTACGATCGGTCACTGCTAGGGGGAGCCACAGTCGGAAGGTTGTGCCCTTGTGGGGTTGCGATTCACAGGCAATTTTGCCCCCATGCCGATCGACCACAATTTGGTAACTGATAGATAGGCCCAACCCTGTGCCTTTGCCCACAGGTTTTGTGGTGAAAAATGGGTCAAAAATTCGAGAAGTGACCTCTGAGGGAATTCCGCTGCCGTTGTCTTGAATCGTGATTTCAACGCCCGGTTTTGAGGGCTGATCAGACCCATCTACTGCCGGATTTGCTGCCATTAATTGGGTGCGAATGACAATACGCGGATCGGTTTCTCGGTCTTCGAGCGCATCGATCGCGTTGCTTAATAGGTTCATAAACACTTGATTGAGCTGACCGCTGTGGCATTCCACCAAGGGCAACTCACCATAATCGCGCACCACTTCAATCCGATTTTGCCGACCTTTACGCTCCAGGCGGCTATGCAAAATAAGCAAGGTACTGTCGATGCCTTCATGCAAATCCACGGAGGAAACTTCCGCGCGATCGAGCCGCGAGAAATTACGCATGGAAGCCACAATGCCTTGAATTCGTTCTGTGCCTTGGCGCATGGAATGCAAGACCTTTGGCAAATCTTCTAGCACGAATTCCAAGTCCATCTGCTCGGCCTGGGCCATGATTTCGGGATCATGGTCATGGGTGTGGCGTTGGTACAGGCGCACCAGTTCGATCAATTCCGTGAGGGCATCGCTGGCCCAATCCAGGTTGCCGCTGATGAAGTTGACGGGGTTGTTAATTTCGTGGGCAATGCCGGCCGCCAACTGGCCCAGGCTAGACATTTTTTCGGAGTGAACCAGTTGGGCTTGGGCTTTTTTCAAATCCTCAAGGGTACGTTCTAGCTCGTGAAATTGGGTTTCGGTGGCGCGTACAGCGGCCTGGGAGCGATCGTACAGTTCCGCTTGGCTGATGGCGACGGCCAGGCGATCGGCCGCCCAACGTAGGGCCTCGCAGTCGTCGCTCGACCATTGACGACGCTGGCTAGTGGTGGTGCAGGCGATCGCCCCGGAATGGCCAGAAGCCGTCTGCACAGGCACAATCAACAGGGCATTGATCCCGGCGGACTCGGCCCAGTGGGCCACTTGGGGATCGGGGTGGTGCAGCAGGTGGGTGAGTTGTGTCCAGGGCAGGGTGGAAGTGGTGCTCAGATCAGCCCGATCGAGCGCCGCTGGCATCAATAGGGAGGGCAGGCCTTGGGCGATCGCCCGGGTGAAGGCCCCATCCAAGGCCGGTTGGCGGCTGTCCTGGTGGCTAACGGTGAGCTGCATGGCTCCGTTGGGGCCCCGCAAAGCCCACAAATAAGCACAGCGATCGACCCGCAACACCAAACGCAACTCCCGCACCGCCGCCGCCAAAATTGCATCCAAATCGAGGGATGAGCGGATTTTTTCGAGCCAAGGTCGCAGCCGCACCTCTGGTTTTTGCCGATCGCCCTGCTTAGCCAAGTCATGGCCCAGCGCCAGCGCCACCAACCGCGCCACCTGTTCCACCGCCTCTTGCATGGCCAACGACCAGGGGCGATCGCGCCACAGCAACAACATCCCCAGGGGATGCCGCTCCATGCGCAGGGGATAAGCCCCCCAATAAAAAGCCTGGGCAGAGGATGCCGCCGCCTCGGAACCGGTCTCCAACCCCTGGGGTGAAAGCTGCGACAGTTCCAGCTTGCCCATGGAGCGACTGCCCCGCCGCCCCAGCTTGCGCACCTCCGCTTCCGACACGGAGCGATCGAAATGCACTGCCAAATTTCGCCCCTGTCCCCGCACAAACAGGGCCGCCAACTTGAACCGATGTTGCACCCGATCGTAAGACCACAGTTCCGCTTCCTTTAGATCCAGGTAACGGGCTAAGTAACGTAATGTTCGTTGCAGTCGCCGTTCCAGGGGCCCCGTGCCGGTCAAAATGGCCCCCACCCCATTCAGCATCGTCAGCAGCGATCGACAGTCCGCCTCGGAACTGCTATCTAGCCAATGAGCCGTTGAATCTGGATCCGTGCTGAAGGCCAGCTCTTGATTCAGGGAAGCCGAATTGGCCACTGGTTGATTCGCTGAATGATTCGTTGACTCGATCGCACCGTCAGACCAAGAGGAGCTATTTCTGAGACGTACCGCTGAAGTTCCGAGGGAATGAACTAACAACGGCCCAGCTTGGGATCGATGAGGCGATCGCCGCATGGCGTAGGACGGTAGTTGAGTAACCATTACAATTTCCAAAATTGGCTGCTGGAGGATGGTTGCGGCATCTCTCCCCAAAACTGTTAAAAAAATCTGTATTTGCTATCAATTTTAGCCCAGGATCTTTCACTAGATCTGCGAATGTGGCGTTTTATTGATAAATCCACGAAAGATTGGACGCAAACCCTTGATCATAAATTTATGTAAATACTCTCCGACCCTTAAATAAACACGCTTTCCCTTGATTCTCGTCAGATAATTTGCTGATTTTGACACTAAGTCTTGATTTCACGGGCGATCGCCCATTAGAGCTTTCAGAAATTGAATCTATTCTCATTACTGGTCTCAATCACTCCTTCGACCAATCAGGTTAAGTTTTTGATCTTCATAATTGTTCAAAAACCTGATTCCACGGCAATTGTTTCCCGATCGCAATTGACCACCCCAATTGCTTTTGCATCCCCTCAGAGAATCCTGAGAGGATGCAAATTTGCCTTTGGCATCATCAGTGCTCGCAAAATCCCAACGTTGGCCTTGATGACTTTCAATCTTGATAGGGCCTTGCTGATACCCCATAAAATGCCCCACAAGATGCCCCGTAAACTGATGATGCCCCATGAATGATCGCGGCCCTACTCCATCACCAATGGCTCATCAATATGGCCCATCAACCAATGCCCCAATAATGCCCCAATCGCCCATTCATTGCTACTGGATTAATAACGAATAATTGACGAATAGTTGACAAACCGTTCATGAGTCATCAATCAGCAGTCGAGCAATGGTTCATGAATACCAGAGGAGCACTCAATAAACGCTGGATAGATGCTGGACAAATACTGGACAAATATCAGATCAATCTTGAATGAATTTTGAATGAATTTTGGATAAATTACAGTTATTAATAGAGACAATATTCAAATTCCCTTCATGTTTTTTTGATCTTTTCTTCAAAAAATCCCTGAGCTACCCATTCCGCCCCAACCAGCCCAAAACCACGCCATTTCCCCTGCAAGACCTTTGGCAAGGGCCAAATCATTGCCGCTGCCCTCGCCACCAACCAGCGCAAGAGACTCAGACTCCTTATTTTTAAATTGCGCTACTGTTGCCGTGGGTCGAAGTCTGAGCGACGCAGCGGGCAAGATCAGCGCAGATTGCAACCAAGGCACGATCCGCGCGCCAATCGTCAACCTTGACCAATTATCAAAAATTGATGCCTATGGACAGAATTTTGACCAGGGCGCAACGGAAAATGCCAGAATTTAATTAGTTCCCTGCTTTAGTCTCAGTCCCTCGATCGCCTTGAAATTGTCTTGAAAGTCCTTGTCTTTCTCCTTGGGAGATTAGCCACATGGGTGAAAGAAATCAGGAATCTAGGAATAATCATCTAATAAGGCAGCTAAGGTAGCAATTGATGGATTAATCAAACGAGAGTGCTATTTCTTGCAGGATTGGGCAGGCTGATTCAACCAGCGACCTGAAACCAACCTGCGAGGGGTGAGGCACAAGGCGTTTGGGAATTTGCCCCATCAATTGCCGCATCGATCATCTCAATCCTGGGGTCAGTCATGAACAGCTCCTCTGATGTCGTTTCTGTGGCTCGATCGAGCATGACGAAGCCCACGGTGCTGGCGGTGGACGATAGCTTGATTGTGCATACCTTGGTGCGCCGCACGTTAGAGGATTTGTACAACGTGGTGACGACAGCGGATCCGGTGGAGGCGCTGTCGATGATCTACCACCAGCGAATCGATCTGCTGCTGTTGGATGTATCGATGCCGAATCTAAATGGGCTGGAGCTGTGCCGAATTTTGCGCAGCTTGCCTCAGTTTGCTGCGCTACCGGTGATTATGTTGACTTCCCACGATCGCCCGTTCGATCGCATTCAAGGGCAACTGGCAGGAGCCACGGAATACATCACCAAACCGTTCGATCAAGATGCTTTGCGCTCCTTGGTGGCTTACCACACGCTTGATCGCGCCTAGGTGAGTGATGCCTTGGGCGATCGCAATCTCTGTGCCCTAAGGTTCCGATTCCATCCCAATTTGTCCCCAGCGATCCTGCGGAATAAAGGTGCGATCGCTTGGCAACGGGGCCACGGCCTCCGACAGCAAAAACCGCCCCTGTTGAATTTCCAATTTCAGCGCCTCGGACACCTGGCGCGACAGGGCCAAGCTAGTGAGCGGTGCTGTGCGCACGAGTTTTCCATCAATTTCAATGCGACCGGACTTCAGTTGGGCATAGTTCACCAGGCCAAAGGTGGGCCGCACCCGTCGGGGAATCGAAAAATCCACGATCGGGGCCACAATCTCTTCATCTTTGACGGCGCAACGGGCCACCACCGCTTCATCCACCACCGGCAACGGCACACCCACCCCCAACATCAGGGACGGCCCATAGCCTTTGAAATAGCAACCGCGCACCCATTGGGCCTGCATTTGTTTGGCATCTCCCACCAAAGCCAGGGTGGCCGCCGGGCCGATCGGGGTTTGGTTGGGGAGGCGCTTTTGCAGCGGAAAATGCTGAGTTCCTTCCCAGGCAATGTAGCCCTGGCTGCCGGCCAACCAAATGCGGCTGCCAATGCCCAACAGTCGCAGTTCCGGATCGTTCAGCAGGGGAGACAAGGCCCCACCGCTGACATAGACCGCATTGCCCAGGTTGGGTTGCAAGGGGCCCAGGTAGGTATTCAGCAGCCGATCGCCCCCATTCACGCCCACGATGAAGTTTTGGTAGAGATTGCGGGGGTTGTAGAGATAAAACTGGTTGATCGTGTCGCGGGAAATCGAGGTTTCAAAGGAGCCTCGGGGATAGCAGTCGGTCACATGCCCGATCGCCCGCAGTTGCACCGAATGCCCCGCGATCAAACTTTCAATGACATGGCCACCGCCCCGATCGCGGCCTTCATCGGGCGCTTCTCCGTCGGCAAATTCCACCGGGTGGCTGGCTCCCAAATACAAATCCACCGCCCCAAAGCCCGCATAGGCCGGCACGCCATCGAGCCAGCAGCGGCGAATTTTGATCGGTGGATCCGTTTGCCCCAGGTTCAGAAAGGCTCCAGAAGCCTCCATGGGTTCAAAGGTTCCGGTCACCACCACGTCTACCCGCGCGGCCGCCGCCTGGATGCCGATTGTGGCCACTTGGGCTTTCAGTTCTTCGGCCGTCCAAACGGTGACTTGGCCACTCCGGATTTTGTCGTTGATCTCGGCAATCGATCGCATGGGCTTCGGAACTCGGTAACGTAATCTGAATCTACCGTTGAATCTACGGTTTTTCGATCGAGTTTTAGTTGTATTTCGGTAAACAGTTTTGCTAGGATGCAAACCAGCACAATGCTGGCACAATCTTGCTCGCTGCTGACCCCTTCGCTTCGGGTTCGATCGAATGCTTAATCCTCCGTAACCCAACGGCCCCCAGCGGTGACAATCGGATCAACGTTTCCCCATCCACCTCCGTCTGCCGATGAACCCCTCTCGCCCCGCCCCGATCGCCGCACCCGTCGCCCCCCAAGCCTCGCTGACCAACGGTTCTCCCGCTGAACCCACGTTTCTGTACTTTGCCTATGGCTCCTGCATGTGCCCGGTGGATTTGCAGCGCACCCTCGGAGAGCCGGCTTATCCTTACCTGGTGGGCACGGCCATGCTTGAGGGTTATCGGTTGGGGTTTAACTGGCGATCGCCCCGGCGAGAATGCGGCGTGTTGGATGTGGTTCCCGATGCCCGATCGCGCGTTTTTGGGGTTCTTTATGCCCTGCCCTGGCGCTTAAGCGACCAACTGGACGATCGCGAAGATGTGCCCCGAGGCGGCTACCGTCGCGAAACCATCACCGTCACCAGCCAGGGCCAAACCTACCGCGACGTGCGCACCTACGTGGTTGTGGACAAATTGCCCCGCGAACTGGCCCCCAATGATTGGTATTTCACCGTCGTGATGCGCGGAGCCACCACCTGCGGCCTGCCAGAAGAATATTGCTGGAAACTCTTCCATCACATGGCTCAACTTCAGCGCCAACATCACCATCAATATCCCCACCCTCATCCTCATCCCTATCACCCCCAAGCCAGCTAGGCCTTGGAGCATGGATTCAACGGGACTAAATCCGATCTAGTCCGAATCAAACCCGATCAAATCCAATCAAACGGTTGATGTTTGGGGGCTAATCAACGGCTAGCGATTTCAGAACAGACATCTCAGCCTGTTCTCCACGGTGGTGCAACAAAAGTACCGGGGCCCCAAGGAAAGGGGCGATCGACTCGGCAAATTGCAGATCAATTCCCATTACGCGATCGCTAATTTGCCGATAGGCTATATCGATAATTTCGTAATTCCGTCGATATCCCGATCGATCCTCCCCCGCTTGCCCCCATGAAAATTGCCCTCGCTCAACTGAACCTTGTGGTCGGAGATTTGGCGGGAAACGCCCGTGCCATCCTCAACGCTGCCCAGCAGGCCAGTCGCCAAGGTGCGCGGCTGTTGGTGGTTCCGGAATTAGCCCTTTGTGGATATCCACCGCGCGATTTGTTGGCTTGGCCCAGCTTTTTGGAAGCCACCAAACAACAGTTGACCAAGCTGGCCCGTGAGCTGCCGCCTAATCTGGCCGTGCTGACGGGGACAATCATTGGCAATTTGTTGGCGACCGAAGGTGGAAAAAGTCTCTTTAATAGCGCAGTGCTGATTGATAGTTGTGCCCTGCGGCATGTGTTTAGTAAACGACTGCTGCCCACCTATGATGTTTTTGATGAGGGGCGCTATTTTGAGCCGGGTAAAAAAGCGGAATGGTTCACGCTCGATGGCATCAAAATCGGCGTAACAATCTGTGAGGATATTTGGAACAACAATCAGTTTTGGGGCCGCAAATTCTATGATGTGGATCCCCTGGCAGAATTGGCGGATTGTGATGTGGATTGGGTGGTGAATCTGTCCGCATCGCCCTACACGATCGGGAAGCCTCGGTTGCGCGAAGAAATGCTGCAACATTCGGTTTTGAATTATGGTTTCCCGATCGCCTATGTCAATCAGGTGGGCAGCAATGATGATCTGATCTTTGATGGCACCAGCTTGGTCATCAGTCGCACAGGGGCGATCGCGGCCCGGGGAGCGAGCTTTGAAACCGGGTTAATCATCACGGAATTTGATCCGGAAACCCGCGATTTTGTGGTCACCGGCCAGGAAGGATCTTGGCCCCACAGCTTGCCCCTGTTGGCAGATGAGCAACCCCTGCCAGAACAAACTGGATTGCTAGCCCCCCTGGCTCCCAGCACCGATGCGGAACTGTGGTCAGCCCTCGTGTTGGGCATTCGGGACTATGCCCGCAAATGTGGCTTTCGCAAAATTGTGCTGGGCCTCAGTGGGGGGATTGATTCCACTTTGGTTGGAGCCTTGGCCGTGGCGGCATTGGGGGCCGAAAACGTTTTGGGCGTGTTGATGCCTTCCCCTTACAGTTCCGACCACTCGATCGCCGATGCCCTGGCCCTGGCGGAAAACTTGGGTTTCCCAACCCTGAAACTCCCGATCGGGGACTTGATGGCCACCTTTGAGCAAACCCTAGCGGAACCCTTTGCCCAAACCCAACCGGACGTGACCGAAGAGAATTTGCAATCGCGCATTCGCGGCAATTTGTTAATGGCCTTGGCCAACAAATTTGGCTATTTGCTCATTTCCACAGGCAACAAATCCGAAATGGCCGTGGGCTATTGCACCCTCTATGGCGACACCAACGGCGGCTTGGCCGCGATCGCCGATGTGCCCAAAACCCGTGTCTATTCCCTCTGCCACTGGCTCAATCAGGGGCAAGTGGGCGCGGCTGCCTTTGCGCGGTTGGTGTCCCAGGGGGCGGAAATCGTGCCCAGCAACGTACTGAACAAGCCCCCCAGCGCCGAGCTGCGCCCCGATCAACTGGATCAAGATTCCTTGCCCCCTTATGAAGTTTTGGATGACATTCTCGATCGGCTGGTGAATCGTCGGCAGTCCCTCGCGGATTTGGTGGCCGCTGGTCACGAGGCGGCCACCGTGCGGCGGGTGATGCACCTTGTCGCTCGGGCTGAATTTAAACGGCGACAAACGCCCCCGGTGCTCAAGGTCAGCGATCAGGCCTTTGGGGTGGGTTGGCGAATGCCGATCGCCAGTTGCTGGCAGTTGAGCGATGCCTAGGGTCATCAAAATTGCCTAGGGGCATGGCTTAAGGGCCTCAGCATTCTCGGTAAATTTTCCCTTTCCCCGATCGACCCTTGACAGTCGTGGGAAAAGTCATGCTAAAGTAGCAACATCTGAACAAACGTTCAGCTATTCATCTAAAGCTGACCTAAGATCAACTTAGGTTTCAACTTAGACCCCAACTCAGACCCCAATTTTGAGATCCCCACCTCAAACGCTAATCGCGATCAGGTCATGGCTTGGAGTCATTTCTGGAACCCCACGCCGGGCCCAGAACTCGGGGAACCTCCCCCTTGGACAACAACCAACGACCCAGCGACGCACCATCCTCGATCGGGGATCTTAGGGATCTTTAACCCACTCGCCTCACTGCTCAGTGAGATTGCTAGGAGCAACCCATGACGACGACCACTCAAAAATGTGACTGCGGCCCTTGCCTCTGCACCGTGGACTTGGCAACCGCCATCCAAAAAGACGGAAAACACTATTGCAGCGAAGCCTGCGCCAATGGCCATGAAGGCGGCGCTTGCTGTGGCAATTCCGGCTGCAATTGCGGTCAAGCTTAGGCTAAGTTTTTGCCGTAGGGCCTGTCGTCAAATCGCCTGAAACCCTGATTCCATCGTTAGCAAATCGTGGGTAGCAAGGGGCTTAAGCCCCTTGTTACGACGACTGGGACATGGAAAATCAATCGTTTCCGCCTGATCCTAGGAAATGACGATAGGCCCTAATTTCTGACAGTTCGGATCGGGGCGTGCGGCCGTGCGCCCCCTTTGCGGTTTGATATGGCTGTTGATTTTTGATATAGCTGTTGATTCATATTTCTAAACTCACATATAAACTCATTTTTATATTTTAAATTCACGCTTTTATAGGCAAAGATTGATAGAGACCAATATCGATAGAGATCAAGAGATCAATAGATAATCAGTAAAAAATGATCAGTAGGTAATCGATAGGTAATCGACAGATGATCAACAGATATTGATATACAGCAACAAATATTGATTAGCGGTGACGTGCGATCGCGCCTTCGTTGGGTCGATCGACACAATTTGATCATTTAAGGCCATTACAGTTTAAAAAAGACACAATTGAAGTAGAACCTAAGTTCAAGTGCAGCTTGCCAATTGCCAATTCCTGGTGTGAGGATCCCGGCTTGCTCAGACCTGTTTCTGGGCCATATCCCTGAGTAATGTCCTTGGGGAATACCTTTGGTGATCTTTCCGAGAAACATTTCTTGGCGGTATTTCTGGGAAATTTGCTCGCCAGTTCATTGACTTGCAAGCGTCTGAGGAAGGCCGGGAGTTTCGGCAAATAATTGGGAAGCCTCGAAGGATTCTTGGGCGGTAATGGTGCTTGATTGCCATCACCCCAGCCTCCTAGTGCAAATGCAGAATAGAAGGTTCCGCCTATTCCAAACTGAGGTGCGGTTCGTTTTTGCTATGGCACTGAGTGAGACCTTTCTCGATCGCCCAGACATGGGCCACAGCGTTGAGCGATCGCGCGAACAGCGGGCAACGGAAACGGGAAATCTGGCCCAGCGAGTGATGGAGCGGCTGGCCCGGGGCGATCGCTGGCCGCGCATTGCCCAAGCCGCCCTGCACGATTTGCGGCTGCAGTTGGGGGTGGATGCGGTGTTGATTGCCCAGCGGATCCATAACCAAGCATTACAGGTGGTTTATGAATCCAGCCGCCCCGACGAGGACAGCCGCTTGGGTGGGGAGTTGCCGTTGCAGTTTCCGCTGCTGCCGATCACGGTGGTGGAGCCGGTGATCGGTGTGGCAGGGCCGCTGCAAGGGCGATCGCCCCTGCTGTCGCAACATCTCAAGGCCTTGCAAATTCAATGTTTTGTGGCGATTCCCATGGCTCCCCAACAACACCATTGGGGTTGGCTCATGGCCGTGCAGTCGGCTCCAGTGCCGCCCCTGTCCATTTTTGCCCAGCGGGAATTGCAAGCGGTGGCCCTGTCGTTGGCGGTGGGCTTGCGGTTGGAAGGATTGGAGCAGGCCGCCGAAACGCAGGCAGCGGCAGTTCCTGAGCTGGGCCTGTCGGAGTCGGCCGAATCCAAGGGGTCTGAAGGGGCGATCGAACCGAATCGCTTACAACTTGGATCGACCAAACCAGAATCTATCAGACCAGAATCCGGCAAACCGGAATCTAGCCAACCTGCCCTTGAGCGCCCCTGGAGCCGATCGCACCTCCCAACCTTGGCCGCCACCGATCGCGCCTTGATCTATCGCAATCCCGATCGCGATCGGGTCAGTCAGTCCATTGCCCAAGCCTTGCGCCTGACTGAATCGCGCTGGATGGCGGTTTTTCGACTTAATCCTTCTCCTGGCCTAATTTTGGATGGAGGAGGTTTGATTTTGGAAGCCAATGAAGCCTTCACGCGCTTGGCCGGCTACTTACCAGCAGAAGTGCAAGGCCTCAGCGTGCAGTCACTTCAGGGATTTTTGCGCGATCGGGACTATCAACAAATTCGCTCCACCATCCAAACCGGTCGCTATTACCAGTCGCCGGAACTGGCGATTCACGATCTCAACGGCCAGCGCAAATTGGTGCAACTGTCTGCCGCCCCGATCGAGCTGGACGGGCAAGCCTGTTTGTTCTTAGCCTTCCAAGACATCAGCGACCTCCAGCGCCGGGAAGCCATGTTGCGGGCCTTGGTCGAAGCCACCACCAGCACCGGCAAAGCCTTTTTTGAGAACTGCGTGCGGCTGTTGGCAGAATCCCTGGGCGTTCGCTATGCCTTCCTCACCAGCGTCATGGATCATCGATGCCACCAAGCGGAGGTGTTGGCCTGGTGGAATCAAACGGAATGGGGAACCAGCTTTGCCTATTACTGGACCCATCACCCCTGTGCGATCGTCTTTGGCGGTCAAACCTACACCTGTGGGCAAAGTTTGCAATCCCAATTTCCCCAAGGAACCAACCTGCGCAACCTGGGAGCCGAAAGCTATGCAGGTGTGCCCCTCCAAGACTCCCAAGGCACAACGATCGGGGCCTTGATTGTGATGGATACGCAGCCGTTGCCCGAGGATCCCAACCACATCACCATTTTGCGAATTTTTGCGGCCCGGGCTGCGGCCGAGCTGGAACGGCAACGGGCAAACCGCGCGATTGATCGCCTCAACACGGAATTAGCGACCCGCGCCGCCGAACAGTCCACCGACCTGGCCCACAGTCAACACATGCTGCAAAAAATGGCCGACGCGAACCCCAACATGGTCTATCTTTACGACCTGACCCAGCACCGCACCCTCTACATCAACCATGCGGTGCAGGATATTTTGGGCTACACCCCTCGGGAAATCCAGGCCATGACCAGCGCCATGGTGGTGCGCCTGGTGCATCCCGACGATTTTGAGCGCTTGGCCCATCACTACGACACCGTTTTGAGCTGCACGGATGGGGAAATTTGCGAGCGGGAATATCGAATGCAGCGATCGGACGGGGAATGGCGCTGGCTCTTTGAACGGTTAACGATCTTCTCACGCGATCGCCAAGGTCATCCCACCCAACTGCTGGGCAACATTGCAGACATCACCCCCCTCAAGGCCGTTGAAGGAGCCTTGCGCCAACTGAACGAACAGCTAGAACAGCGCGTTCAGGAACGCACGGCCCAACTAGCCGAAAGCCAGCGGTTTGTGCAGCAGTTGGCCGACTCCACCCCCAACTTGCTCTACCTCTACAACCTGTTGGATCAAGAGTTGGTCTATGTCAATCAAGCGGTGGAAACCCTGCTGGGCTACTCAGTGCCGGAAATTCAGCGAATGGCCCAAGGCTCCTTTGTGGATGTGCTCCACCCCGATGACTGGTTGGCACTGCTGCAATATGGGCGCACCTGTGCGCGAACTGAGGTGGGCCAGGTTTTGGAGCGGGAATATCGAATGCGTCATGCCAATGGAGAATGGCGCACCCTCAGCAGTCGGGAAACGGTTTTTAGCTGGGATCAGCAGGGGCGACCGCAACTGTTGTTGGGAACGGCCAACGACATCACGGATCTGAAACGGCTGCTGGAGGTTTTGCAACGGCGATCGCACCGCGATCGGGTCTTAGCCAGCCTATCCCAGCAGTTTTTGAACGAGGATATTGGCATTGCCTTGGCCACTACGCTGTCCACGGTGGTTTCCGCCCTGCATCTGAGCCATGCCTGGTTTTGTTCGCGGCCGGCCGCCGGTCAGCCCTGGAGCCTGGATGGCTATTGGTTGCGGCCCACGGATCAGGTGGCTTGTCCGCTCACGCCGGATCCCTCAACACTGCTGTTGCCGTTGGATTGGTTGGGCGATCGCCTGGATCGCGCAGAACCAATTCTGTTGCCCGATTCTGCGGATCGCTCAAATTCCCTGAACACTGCCATTGACCACTGGTTAGCCGAACAGGGCATGAGTTCGATCGGGGTGTTGCCCATTCACTACCGCAGTGAACTGGTGGCTTGCTTTGTCTTGGCCATGAACCAGCCCGCCGCCTGGGAACCCGGCAGCATCAAATGGGCCCAGCAAGTCGGCACATTGATGGCCATGGCCCAATCCCGCGCCACCGCCGAAGCCGCCCTGCGCCAAGCCAAAGAAGCCGCCGACTTAGCTAACCGCGCCAAGAGCGAATTTTTAGCGAACCTCAGCCACGAAATTCGCACCCCCATGAACTCCATTTTGGGATTTTGTGAACTGCTGCAACGGGAAGCCCGAGACCCCAAAACCCGATCGTGGCTTCAGGTCATGACCCAAAGCGGGGAAACCCTGTTGGCTTTAATTAACGATTTGTTGGATCTCTCAAAAATTGAAGCGGGAAAACTGGTTTTGCACTGGGGCCCCATTCGGCCGCGCTTAGTGTTGCGTGAGGTGGCGGAAATGTTTACGGTGGCGGCCCAACAAAAAGGCATTCAGGTGCAGGTGGCCGTGGCCGATCGAATCCCTGAGTTGATCACCTTTGACTCCGTGCGCCTCCGCCAAATTTTGGTCAACTTGGTGGGCAATGCCGTGAAGTTCACCGAGCGTGGCCATGTCACGATTTCCCTGCAAACCATCCCCAGCCATGCGGTTCCCCAGGCGGCCAACAACCCCGATCGCCCAGCGCCACCGCCACCGCCGCCCGCTCATCCCACGTTTGTTAATCCCAACTTTACGGGACAACCCAACCCCGAAGCCCTTCCGGAACCCGCGCTCAATCTGCGGTTGACGGTCACAGATACGGGAATTGGCATTGCGCCCGACCAGCAGGCCCGAATTTTTGAAGCCTTTATTCAAAGCGAAGGGCAGTGCGAGCGAGAATATGGCGGCACAGGGTTGGGACTGGCGATCGTCAAGCGGCTCACGGCCATGCTGGGGGGCACAATCCAAGTACGCAGCACCTTGGGGCGAGGCAGCCAGTTTTGTTTGTACTTTCCGGCGGTTCCGGTGGTTCCAACACCGATCGCGGGGCGATCGAACCCGCATCCCATCGCCCCCGACCCACCCCACAACCCAGAAGCCCTAGAGACTTGGAGAGGGTTAGAGAATTTTGAAGACTGGATTCCGCAAGCACCATGGAGATCAGAGCCGACATTTGCACCGGAGCCGGAACCCAACCTAACAACGGAGTCCACAGGAGATCCGGCGCTGGCGTTCAAGGCGTTCAATTTTGAACTGACTCCAGCGCTAGCCCCAGAATTACCCGCAAAATTACCCACAAAATCGCCTACAGAACCGCCACCCAACGGCCCCAACCCAGCCCAACCCCCAATCCCAGCCACCCCCCCGACAAACTCAGGGGCCGACCATCCCTCCAGCCTGGACGTGGCTCTGAAAGCTGCCTTGCAACAGGCCGCAGAGCAACCCCCGCCGCCTCTGGCCCCAACGGATTTAGCTGCACAGAGCCGGGCGATCGCCCCGATTCAGCTCACCGACGCGGCCCCCAATCCCCTGGTGGTGCGATCGTGGCTCTTGGTTTATGAAGGATCCCTGCGCCAAACCATGACCCTGCGACAGATGCGTGGTTTTGTGGAGCAGTTAGCCCAATGGTCAGCGGCCAGCGGCACAGAGCCTTGGGTTGCCTGGGCCAGTCAGGGCCAAGAGGCACTCGATCGCCTGAACACCGCTCAAATTCTGAATATTTTGGACGGTTTACGCACCTTCGCAGATCAGCAAAATCCGCTAACCTCAAGCCCTGCGAACCATTGCCCCACCAGCGAGATCGGGAACCCCATTGGCAACACCTACCCAAAACCCAACTAACAGGATCACAATCTTGATTAGAGACCTGATTGAGAGCTGACTTGCAAAGAGAATCTATATAACAGCAATAACAGCAGTGATCGCGTTTTCGGCCAGCAAAGTGAGAGCAGATCAGAGATCCTAGGAGGCGATCGATGACCTTAGCAATTGACAAAACTACAGCTCCACCACCAGTGCCTCACTGGAAACAGCACGACGCAATCTGGGAAAACTACGACGCAACTTGGGCAGATTACCTAGCGGTTCGTGACGTTCACTCAGGTTGGCAAAAAATTGCATTTCATCACGATTGGTTGTGGGTCAATATGGGATTTGAAGGGCCGAATCATGCGGCGTTTAGCGATTTAATGACGGCTGTTTTCTTTGTTTGGGCGTTTCTCCATCCAGAAACCACCCTGCAATCCTACGGTCGTTGCCTACTGGAATCGCCAGAAACCCACGCCTGTTCGCCCGATTTGGTACTCTATCGAGGGGATAATATTCCCCAGTGGCAACCGGGCCAGCCGCGTCGAATTAATCTGCAACGCGATCGCCGGCCCGACTTGGTGGGCGAAATTGCTGACACCACCCTCAGCCTAGATTTGGATGAACAAAAACAGCTCTATGCGAGTTTAGGGATTTCTGAATATTGGGTGGTTGATGTTAAGGGGTCGCGGATTTTTGCCTTTGGTTTGGATGAATCGGGTCACTATCGATTGTTGGAACAATCACAGGTGTTAGCCGGTTTGCCGATCGCCCTCCTAGAACAAACCCTGGAGCGACTGGCCACGGAAACCAACACGGCCGCTGCGGCTTGGTTCATGCAACAACTGCAAACGCCCCCTAGCAGTCCAGATACTACCCAAACGACAACCGAGAATACTGAACCGCAATCCTCTGTCGAAAATCCATCCGAGCAAAGCCCAATTTAACCGCCAACTGCTATTACATGGAATGTTGATCTTGCCTGCTTGGCGTTGAAACTGCTTGATCGATTTGGAAAGCCCGTAAACCCTAAGAAATGATTTTTTAATCTGTTGGCGGTGATTGAAGCCATGATTCAAAAAATCCACGAGGGTACGATCGATCAGTTTCAATATGATCCAACAACAGCCCGTCTGGTTCCAATTCACGCATTACCCTAAAGAGTCCAGATCATGAATCCTGAAAAGCCACCTGCCTTGATCAAAGCATCTGAAATTGACGCGATGGATGCAGTCAAATTCCAACATCCACTGAATCCCAATTCAGAAATTGATATGCGGTTTTTGGGTCGGGTGGCCGGTCTCAAGCAAATTGGCATCACGATCGCCCGAGTGCCACCCGGTAAAGAGTCGTTTATTTACCATGCCCACCAAACTGAAGAAGAGTGGGTTTATATTTTGTCGGGTCGGGGCATTGCGGAAATTGGTGAGGCGGAATACGAAGTGGGGCCCGGAGACTTCATGGGGTTTGGTATTCCGCAACAGCCACACCACTTGCGTAACCCGTTTGATGAAGAGTTGGTTTATCTAATGGGTGGCGAAAATAAACCCTTGGATATGGCTATTTTTCCGAGGGTGGGCAAGCGTGTGATTGGCGATCAAACCTCGGCTTATCTGTTAGATGAATCGGCTTTGGAATTGTTCTGGAGCAGTGATCGCGCTAACGCAGAGTAGAAGAACTGTTGATCGTCTATAGAAAGTGCCCATCAGAAAGCGGAGACCTTGATAAGTTACAGAGGCGCTCGCCTAGGCAACTGCTCAAGATCTCCTCAATTCACGTTCGGTTATTTGTTACCCGTTCTAGCTGGGTTCGGCGTAGGCCTCCATGGGCAAACAGGCGCAAACCAGGTTGCGATCGCCCCAGGCGTTGTCGATTCGAGAAACTGGTGGCCAGTATTTCACTTCGCGCGTCCAGGGGGCGGGGTAGGCTCCCTGCTCGCGGCTATAGGGGCGATCCCAGTCGGGCTTCAGCAGCACATCGGCGGTGTGGGGTGCGTGCTTCAGGGCGTTGTTGTCGCGGGGCATGGAGCCAGATTCGATCGCCCGGATTTCTTCCCGAATGGCGATCAGGGCATCACAGAAGCGATCGATCTCGGCTTTCGATTCGCTTTCGGTGGGTTCGACCATGATTGTGCCCAACACGGGCCAGGAAACGGTGGGGGCGTGGAAGCCGTAGTCCATCAGCCGCTTGGCGATGTCGTCCACTTCGATCGCCGCCGACTGTTTCACCCCGCGCAGGTCGAGGATGCACTCGTGGGCCACGAAGCCGGCCTCACCGCGATAGAGCACGGGGAAGTGGCGATCGAGTCGGTGGGCGATGTAGTTGGCGTTTAGGATTGCCAGTTCCGTGGCCCGTTTTAGGCCGTCCGCGCCCATCATCCGAATGTACATCCAGGAAATGGGCAGAATGCTGGCGCTGCCGAAGGGGGCCGCGGACACCAAGCCGATCGAGCCGTCACCCGTTGGGGTTTGGGCGATCGCCTGCCAATCGGTGGGGGGCAGGAAGGGAGCCAGGTGCTCCGCCACCCCGATCGGCCCCATGCCGGGGCCGCCGCCGCCGTGGGGAATACAGAAGGTTTTGTGCAAATTCAGGTGGCATACATCGGCCCCGAAGTCGCCGGGACGACAGAGGCCCACTTGGGCGTTCAGGTTTGCGCCGTCCATGTAGACCTGGCCGCCCCGATCGTGGACGATCGCGCAGATTTCCCGAATCGCCGTCTCGAACACGCCGTGGGTGGAGGGATAGGTGATCATCAACGCACCCAGGCGATCGGCGTGTTGGTCGGCCTTGGCCCGCAGGTCGTCGAGGTCGATGTTGCCGTTGGCATCGCAGGCCACGGGCACCACTTGCAGGCCCACCATCACGGCGCTGGCGGGGTTGGTGCCGTGGGCCGACTGGGGAATCAGGCAAACGGTGCGATCGCCCTGGCCCCGGGCCGCGTGGTAGTGGCGAATGGTCAGCAATCCAGCGTATTCCCCTTGGGAACCGGCATTCGGTTGCAGGGACACGGCCGCAAAGCCGGTGATTTCCGCTAAATCCCGCTCTAGTTCCTCAAACAGGATCTGGTAGCCGACCGCCTGCGATCGGGGCGCGTGGGGGTGCAGGTTGCCAAACTCCGGCCAGGTGACGGGAATCATCTCTGCCGTGGCGTTCAGCTTCATGGTGCAAGACCCGAGCGGAATCATCGACTGATTCAGGGCCAGATCCTTTGCTTCCAAGCGGTGCAGGTAACGCAGCAGTTCCGTTTCGCTGTGGTAGCGGTTAAAGACCGGGTGGGTCAGGTAGTCGCTGGTGCGCGATCGGCTCAGGGCGGGCGGTTCGATCGGTTGCCACCCGTCGCCGCCAAAGATCTTGATCAGTTGCTCCAGATCCTGTTCGGTGGTCGTTTCGTCCAGGCTGAGGGCGATCGACCCGTCGGGCAAGTAGCGCAAATTTACCTGGCGCACTTCGGCGGCGATTTGCACTTCGGCGGCCGATCGATGGGGTGATCGCGCCGTGGGTTTCAGGGCGATCGTGTCGAACAGTTGGGCCGTTTCCGCCAGGTCATAACCCAGAGCTTGCAGCGACTGGGCCAGGCTGACGGTTTGGTGACGCACCCGCTGGGCGATCGCCCGCAAGCCCGCCGGCCCGTGGTAAGTGGCATACATGGCCGCCATCACCGCCAACAGCACCTGGGCCGTGCAAATGTTGCTGGTGGCCTTGTCGCGGCGGATATGTTGCTCGCGGGTTTGCAATGACAGGCGCAGGGCCGGCTTGCCCTGGGCATCCTTGGAAACCCCGACGATCCGGCCGGGCATTTGCCGCTTGAACCGATCGCGCGTCGCAAAAAAGGCCGCATGGGGGCCGCCATAACCGAGGGGCACACCGAACCGCTGGGAACTGCCGATCGCAATGTCTGCGCCCCAGTCCCCCGGCGGCTCCAGCAACGTCAGGGCTAACAGATCCGTGGCCACCGTCACCAGCGCATCGGCGGCGCGGGCCTGCTCCACCAGTTGGCGGTAGTCCTCGATCGCCCCCAAAGTGGTCGGGTATTGGACGATCGCCCCGAAAATGCCCTGGGCCGTCCAGTCCGCCGCCGTCAGCGATCGCCAGTCCGCCACGATCACCTCAATCCCCAGCGGTTGGGCCCGGGTTTGCAACAGGGCGATCGTTTGGGGATGGCAACCGCGATCGGCCACAAAGGCCCGCGCCGTTTTCGATTTGGTCGCGCCGTAGCTGAGGGCCATGGCTTCCGCCGCCGCCGTCGCCTCATCGAGCAAGGACGCATTGGCAATTTCCAACCCGGTCAAATCACAAACCAGGGTTTGGAAATTCAGCAGCGCCTCCAGCCGACCTTGGGCAATTTCCGCCTGGTAGGGCGTGTAGGCCGTGTACCAGCCGGGATTTTCCAACACATTCCGCTGAATCACGCCGGGCACAATACAGCCGTAGTAGCCCGTGCCAATAAACGATCGCCAAGTTTGGTTTTGGCTGGCAATTTCCCGCAGTCGGGCCAGGGCCGCCGTTTCCGTCATGGCCGGGGGCAACTGGAGCGATCGCGTCAGTCGAATATCTGCCGGGATTGTTTTATTGATTAATTGGTCGATCGACTCCAGCCCCATGGCCTCCAGCATGGCCGCCGTTTCGATCTCGTCTGGCCCAATGTGCCGCGCTGCAAACTGATGGGGATCCACGATCGGGAATGTTGCCCCAGGGGCGATCGATTGCGAAACAAATCCGCTAGCCACGTTTTTAACCTCCTACTGCAAGAGCCAGGCACAAACCCAACCACCCAACATGCCAAACCATCCATCAAACACCGAATGGCCACCAGCAGCAATATTCGCCGGCCGTTTCTATTCTGATGCTTTTTGCCCAAAGCTCCAGGGCCGCCGGATTCCATCCTGAAGGGGCGATCGAGTCTGCGGGCTTGGCTGGCAAAAAGCCGAGTCTAAGCAAGCAACAGCGCTTGGGAATTTAAAAACTCCTTAAATCTAAACAAAATGAGTCAATTCCAGCAAATTTAAACTTCAAAACTTCCAAAGAACTTTCAAATTAGCCTAAATTTCTTGGGTCACAATCGAAGTCAGATGGTATCCTGGCATACCAATTGTTGTGTGAAGCGTCGTTTGCTGAGCATCTGTCTGGGATGTTCTGCCGTGGACTCGCAGCGCGATCGCGCCTTCCCTAGTTTTTTCCAACTGACGGTCTACAACTATTCATCTAGGAAAGTGGATGGCGGCTATGACGATGGTTCAACATCAACAGCGATCGAGTGGTGCGGCCAAAGGGGCAGGAATCCGCAAAGGTGCTTGGATTCGCCTCAAGTTTTTGTTAATTATTCCGTTTTGCCTGGAAGTGGGCTTGGCTGTTGGTCTGAGTGCCTATTGGTCGATCCAAAATAGCCGCCAGGCCGTTGGTCGAATGGTGGATCATCTGGAAAACCACACGGTTGAAACGGTCGAATCTAAGTTGTCACAGGAGCTGCGGCAGCCTCATCAAATCAATGCCATCAATGCCCAGCTTCTGGCTCGGGATGTGATTTCCTCCGAAGATTTGGGAGCCATCCAACAGCAACTCTGGCAAAGTATGCGGATTTATCCCGGCATGACCTACATTAACTTTGCCAATCCTCGAGGGTTGTTTGTCGGGATTGAACGGCTGAGTAATGGCGATTTGGTCTCAGAGGTGATTGATCCCCAACAGCATTCGGGCAAGGTTACACGATCGCTGTTGGACAGCAATGGGCAGGTTAAAAAGCAACTTGATTTGTATGATTATGAGCCGCGAACGGACGACTGGTATTTAGCAGGTGTTCGGGCAAAAAGTCCCACCTGGAGTTCCATTTATACCTGGGAGACCGGTGAACCCACCAAGCGGCTGGCGGTGTCTGCCAGCTACCCCGTTTATAGCGAAAAGAATCGATCGCTCAAGGGCGTGATTGGCATCGATTTTCTGTTTGATGCCTTGCAACAACAACTCCAAGCCCTCCACATTACCCCTAACGCCAGGGTCTATTTGTTGGAGCGAGACGGTAAGGTAATTGCCGCTTCTAAGGGTAATAGCTTCTCGCAAGAAAGCGGTTCCATTCAGCGCCTGTCGATGGATAACACCAACGATCAGGTCTTGAAATCTTTGGGGGGTCTGGTGCGGGCCAAAGATGGGCAGCTTTTGCAAAATGTGGAGCTGGAAACCCCCTTACAAGATCAGCCTTATTTTGTGCGATCGGCCAGTTGGAATGGTTTAGAGGGCTTAGATTGGCAAATCCTGTTGGCCATCCCCCGATCGGACTTGACCCGGGAAGTGGATCGCAGCACTGAACAAACCATCTGGATTTGTGCCTTGGCCGTGGCGGGATCGGTGGTGTTGGGAGTGGTTACCACCCGGACGATTAGCCGGCCCGTGCAACAGTTGGCCGAAGCGGCGGAACGGTTTGCGATCGATCAAAAACAAACCCTACCGCCCCGATCGCCGATTGTGGAACTCAGTGCGCTCTCCCATTCCTTTGATTCCATGGGTCGGCAATTAAAAGCCTCCTTTGAAAAATTGGAACAGGCGAACGAGCACCTGGAACAAGCCAATTTGGCCTTGGAGCAGCGCGTGGAAGAGCGCACCCGTGAATTGTCGGCCGCCCTCACGGATTTGAAGGACACGGAAGCCCAACTCATTCAGACGGAAAAGATGTCCAGCTTGGGCCAAATGTTGGCCGGAATTGCCCACGAGATTAATAATCCCACCTCGTTTGTCTATGGCAATTTGGACTATGTTCAGGAATATATGAACGGGTTGCTAACGCTACTGGAAATGTATCAAGCAACCTATCCCCATCCCCCTGAAGAAATTAGAGATTACCAGGATGATTTAAACCTCGATTTCCTGGTGGATGATTTGCCAAAGGTGGTGCGATCGATGCGCGAAGGCACAGAGCGAATTCGCAATATTGTGCATGACTTGCGCAATTTTTCGCGCATGGATGGCCAGGAAATGCGCCGGGTGGATTTGCACGAAGCCCTCACCAGCACTCTGATGATTTTGGGGCATCGATTAAAGGGCAATGGCTCGTCGCCCACCATTCATGTGGTGACGCAATACGACGAGGCTTGGCCCGTGGACTGTTACCCCGGTTTGATGAGCCAGGTGTTTGTGAACTTGCTGGTGAATGCGGTGGATGCGCTGGAAGAGGCGGCGTTGCGGGGCCAATGTCCACACCCAGAAATTGTGATTTCCACGGAGGCGCAAGTGAGCGATGGTTTGTTTGTGGTGCGGATTCGGGACAATGGCCCCGGGATTCCGGAATCGGTGCAACAACGGATGTTCGATCCCTTCTTTACCACCAAGCCGGTGGGCCGCGGCACGGGGCTGGGCCTGGCGATCGGGTATCAAATCGTGGTGGAAAAACACGGCGGTCAACTGATTTGCACCACGGATCCCGCCTGGGGCACGGAGTTCACGGTGGCGATTCCCGGTCAACGTGCCGCCCCCGGTTCGATCGCCCCAGCCACCCAAGCATTGGTCACCGTCGCCGCCTAAAATTAGGGCCTGTCATCGGATTTTGAACCCAAGGGATCGCGCCTACTCCGCCCCGGAGATGGTCGCCAGTTGCCCCGAATCGAAATTCAGCCCCAGGATGACAGCCCCTAAGGAACCCGCGCCACAATCGCTTGCACCACTTGCTCGATCGTCATGCCATCGGTGACCAACTCCCAAGCGTCAATTGCCTTAACCATGGGGGCCACCGCACGGTTGCTGTCTTGGTAATCGCGCTCGGTGATGGCGGCTTCCAGGCTGTCTAGATCGGGTAGGTCGGTTTGGCCCCGATCGCGCCAATCCTGGAGTCGTCGCTTGGCCCGCTCTCGGGGGGTGGCGGTCAAAAAGATTTTCACCTCCGCCTCGGGAAAAACATGGGTGCCAATGTCGCGCCCTTCGGCCACCAGGCCACCACAGTGCCCGATCGCCCGTTGTTGGGCCACCAAGGCCCGCCGCACCTCCGCATGGGCCGCCACCACGGATACTTGGGCCGTAACGGTCGGAGTCCGAATCAAACTGGTCACCTCTTGGCCATTGATCCAAACGCGCTGCTCACCACCGGGGGTCACCGGTTCGCCAAAGCGGATGGTGCAATCGGCGGATAGCTCGGCCATGGCCAGGCGATCGGCGGGATCCAAACCCCGATCGAGGGCCAACCAAGCCACCGATCGATACATGGCTCCCGTATCCAAATAAAGCAACCCCAATTGTTGGGCCACCCGTCGGGTTACGGTGGACTTGCCCGCGCCCGCTGGCCCATCGATCGCCACAATCGGCCGGCGCGTTTGCAGAATCACATTGTCAATCAGGCGCGCCGATCCCACCTGGGCCGCCACCGCCAACAGGCCCGCCTGGTCCAGGGTTTGGAGAGGCGCGAGGGAGTCGGGATCCACCAGCTCGGCATAGTCCAGGCTCAGGCCCGGCGCTTGGCTCAGGGTCGATCGCACCGGTTCCAGCAGGGCCGCCGCCGATCGCTCGCCGGCCTGGAACTGGGCGATCGCCCCTTGCAGGCTTTGGAAAATGGCCAAGGCCTGCTGTCGTTCCGGAGCGCTCAGGTATTGGTTACGGGAGCTGAGGGCCAAGCCATCGCTCTCCCGGACGATCGGGCAGGTAATCAGCTCCACCGGCAGGTTCAAATCCGCCACCAACCGCCGCAAAATCGCCACCTGCTGGGCATCCTTCTGGCCAAAAAAGGCCAAATCAGGCTGCACCACATTCAACAGCTTGGTCACGATCGTGGTTACCCCTTGGAAATGCCCCGGCCGCGATCGCCCACAGAGCACGTTGGCCAAACCGTCCGGCGGCACCACTTGGGTCAGTTCCGTGCGATCAGCCACGCCCAATGCCGCAGGCGTGGGGACAAAGACCAAATCCACTCCCGCCGCTTCGCAAAGGGCCAAATCCGCCGCCAAATTTCGAGGATAGCGCTCCAGATCTTCTTGGGGGCCAAATTGCAGCGGATTGACAAAGATGCTGACCACCACCCGGCCACATTGCGATCGGGCCCGGGTCATCAGGCTGCGATGGCCCTCGTGCAGGGCCCCCATGGTGGGAACCAAGCCGATCGCGATGCCAGCAGCGCTCGATCGAAACAATTCCATTGCGCAGCGCAAGGCCGCCACAGTTTTCACCACTTGCATACATCACCTGCCGCTTAACCGTTGCTCAGCGCTTTGCCCAACGACAGTTTAGTTAAGCATGTTCGTTAAGCGTGAGTTAAGAAATTTCGGTTGCGATCGGCTGGTCTGTGCTGGCTGGGTTTGGGCTGAGCGGAATCCAAGTGGCTGAGCAACATCAAAGCTTGGGCTTACCCGCCTTGAGCCGCAACTGCTCCGTTTCCTGCAAAATCTGCAACGAATCCGCCCGATCGCGCGATCGCTTGATGTAGCTCAACTTCAGCTCTTCCAACAAATCAAAAATCAGCTCTTGCAACTCCTGCTGAGTTTTGGGTTCTGCCAATCCCTGACGAAACGCAGCCGAAGCGTCCTCGACTAATTTTTCAAGCAACTTTTCCGCCTCAGGATCAGCAACCGCAAAGGTTTTGTAGGCCTTTTGGGGCACATTAGTGGCAATAGCCGATAGATTGGCCGCAATTTGCCCCGCCAATTGGTTTGAAAAGTTGCTGAATCCCGGCAAAGCTCGCAGGGCTTGATAGGTTGGTGTGCGAGCCAAAACCGACTCCATTTGATAGGCCAAAAGTTTGGCTAAATCTTCTTGAATTTCCGGCAAAACTCGATAGAGACTCAGTTGCAAAACGCGATCAAAAATCGCCTGAATCTCGTTCACATCATTCACTTCCACATAGGGATTATTCGCCACATCCAAAATTTGCTGGGACAGGCTGCCGGATTTCACCGAACTCTGGAGGCCATAGATAAATTCCAGCACCACCACTTCCGTCAATTCTGAAGCAATACCCGCCAAAATTCCTCGGCTGATCAGGGCCCGAATGGGTTCCAGATTAGGAAATTGCGCCTTGTTGCTACGAATCACCACGGGAATAATACGCAACCAACGGAAGAAGGGACTAATAAACAACAAATCCCACCAATGGCTGAAGGCGGCAGCTTGCCAACTGAGGGCAGAATAGCGGCGACGAATCCACAAAGTCCGCACCACAAATTCCACCGCAAACAGAATGACAAAGGGCGTATCTAAAATTCCAAAATAGTCGGCGGGTCGCCCGTCTTCTCCAATACTGCGAAAATAGTTACTTTGCAGTTGGAACCGAATTTCCCGATCAAAAAATCGGAGTTCCCTAGTCCAAGTGCGCGAACGAAGATAGTCAACACTCCAAAAGGTGTCAAAGGCGCGTTTGGAGGACTCCACACCCAGTCGATCGCGCATTCGGTTTTTAATAATCTCCAGGCTACCGCTGCGATCGGACAGGGTAAAAGGATTTTGGTTAATCATTTCCTGGCTGCGATCGCGCAGATCCGCCAGCAGGGGCGACACCTGAGGCGAGTCAACTCCCCCGCGCTCCAGCACCGTCACCAATTGATCAACCACTTTCAGGTAAGCCTGGGTTTGGCGTTCCGGCTCAATCCCAACGATCGGGTCATAAAACAGCCGCACTTCTCCCGGCGGCCCCACCACCTGGCCCAGCAGCGGAACTTCCGTGCCCCAATCTCGCACCAGCAGGGCCGCGCGCAAATACCACGATCGCAGCGGCACATAGGTCATGTGGAACGCCACCAACATCAAGTTCAGCCAAGCCACAAGGATCAGCAGCCGCTCAGTCCACAGCACCAAATGCCAGCGCCTCACAAACTTGACAGCTTTGGCGCGACGGTTCGATCGGGAGGTGGAAGATGGATTGGCAGTCATGCGATCAGCGGCCAGCTCAGAGCTGTGTCTCGTAATTTGCGCGTCATTGGCAAGTCGTCGGCACTGCGCTCGCACAGCACCTATCCCTAAACCTGCCTGTTGGTGAACGTTGCGGCTGCTTCACCCGGGGCGACCCCGATCGCCGGGATGGCCTGGGGCTGATTCCAAAATGCGGGAACAGCCGATCGCCCTGGGGTCGGGTTGCTCATTGCATCGGGCCCGTCCATATTGCCATTGGGCCCGGCTTGGCGGTGAACTTGACTTGAATTTTGCAAGGTTTTGCAACGCGATCGGCCCGGCCGCCGCGTGAATTAGGCGCAACGGGCCCTCGTTGCGCGGCTAATCAAAGGTTAAAGTCAAAAATTTTCTGCCCCACTCAAGCCATCTGACTCAGCCAGTTGACGATCGCCGAGTTGACAACTTCGGGACGCTCATCATGGGGACAATGGCCCGTCTTGGGAATTGACACAAACGTCACCCGATCGCCCGCCGTTTTCGCCAAATCTTGATAGATTTTGGCTCCCTGAATCGGTGTCCAAGGATCCGTTTCTCCCCACAACACCAACAGGGGCCCGGCAATTTGCGGCAGCAGCGTTTCGGGTTTGGGGCCCGGTGGTGCAGCCAAAATCGAGGCAAAGGTTTCGTATGCGCCCTCATCCCCGGAAGGTTCATGCAGCAAATCCACCAGTTCCGGCGTAACGGCCTCTGGGTTGCCATAAACCTGCTTGAGCGTGCCGCGAATCCGGTGTTTTTGGCGAATTTGATTGAACATAAACCGCCCAATGCCTGGAGTATTCACCACTTGGGCAAACGTACCCATCACCAACCGCAACACCGGATTTAACTCCTCGGGGCGGTGATTTAGCCCCCCGGCACAGTTCAGCAACACCGTTCCTCGGGTACGTTCCGGAGCCGCCGCCGACAACATCAGGGCCAACAGTGCCCCGATCGAATTACCCACCCACAGGGCTGGCTCTTGGATGAATTCAGCCCAAAAATCCAAAACCAAATCTTGCCAAAGCTCCATGCTGTAATCGATCGGGGGCTTTTGGGAACCGCCGAACCCCAACAGATCGATCGCATAGACCCGGTAGCCGGCCGCGGCCAGCACGGGGATATTTTTGCGCCAATGGCCGATCGAAGCCCCAAACCCATGCAACAGCACGATCGGCTGGCCGCTGCCCTGGGCTAACCATTGCACTCGGTAGCCACGCCACAGCCAGGTTTGAAAGGCCTCCTGGGCCAGGGAGTCAGTCGGGGAAACCAGCGCAGTCATAGGGCTTCGGGTTTTCTAAAGTGCTTTACAAATGGGTGAAAGGGCCAGACAACCGCAACCCAAATCGGCATCGCTCAGACAGGCTTCAGGTCAGCTTTCGATGCCCCGGCTATGGATTCAGCGGGCGATCGGCTCGGCCATCTTGCCCCGTTGTCGCGTCACGGTCTGGGGTTGCGACCTGACTGGCTTCGTTAAATTCGATTGTAAAGAACTGTAACCGATCGTGCTGGATTTAAAACGCAAAAATCCAGAAAAGATCCTGAAATTCGCTCATCAATCCTCAAAAAACTAGGCCGGCTTGAGACCGATCAATAGCGCCATTTCCAACCATTTCCAATAGCAATCGACCTGCTGAAAACCAATATCTCGAAACCATTGAAGCTGCGTTTCAACATCTAGCAATTGGTTTGACGGATCATCTTCTTCCGGTCGATAGCCAATGGCTTTCAAAAACTGCTCATGAAGCTGGGGCGTTGGCGAAGCCACATGTTCCAAGTTGGCGAAAATGCCCCCCGGCTCCAATCGTTGAAACACCTCTTGATAGAGCGATCGCTTGCGATCATGGCTGAGGTGATGAATCGCAAAACTCGACACGATCGCATCAAATCGCCCCAACTCTGGCAAGGCTGTATCGAGATTGTGGGCCACCACCGTCACCTTGTCATCGGCCCCAAAGCGATCGCGCACCGCCGCCAACATCGTTTCCGAAAAATCCAGCGCCACGCCTGCCGCCGCCGGGCGATCGACCTTAAGCAATGCTAGTAGTCGCCCATTGCCCGTACCCAAATCCAAAATTCTACGCACGGTTCGCGGCACTTGTTCCAGCAGGGCCGCTTCCCCTTCAGTGCGACGCGGAATTCGATCGGCCCGGGCCAAATAACTCAGGGCGTGGTCTGTGGATTGCCAACGATTTACAGAAATTTCAGTCATCGAATTGATGTAACTTGATGCGCTCAACTCATGCACCAAGTGTATACACCAAACCCATGAACCAAACCCATACACCAGATTCATGCACCAGATTCATGCGCTGGATTACTATGCCAAAGCCTTTTCCAGAAATGGTTTCACAGTGTCCTCGGCTTCTAATTTTTGTCGAATCGGCAACTCAATTTGAATGGTGGTTCCTTGACCCGGCGCTGAAATCACTTGAATTTGTCCTTCATGTTGCTGCACCACCTGATAGGCGATCGCCAAGCCCAAGCCCGTTCCCTGCCCGATCGGCTTAGTGGTGAAAAACGGGTCGAACAACTTACTTTGAATCGCTGCTTCGATTCCTGGGCCATTATCGGCAATGCTCAGTTGCACCCATTGAGAATCAATCACTCGAGTGCTGAGCGTAATTTCAGGATGGAGGATTGATTCATCACTCAAAACATCGATCGCATTGTCTAACACATTCATGAAAACCTGATTGAGCTGTGCTGGATAGCATTCAACTTCCGGCAAATCGCCATAGCGCTTGGTGATTTTAATATCATCTTCCAAACGACAATGCTGTAGGCGATAGTTCAACATCAAAAGGGTATTTTCTAGCCCCTCATGCAAATCAACGGTTTTGAGATCTGCTTCATCCAACCGCGAAAAATTGCGCAACGACACCACGAGTTCTCGAATTCGTTCTGCACCCGATTTCATGGAAATGAGTAGTTTAGGCAGATCTTCGATCACAAATTCCAGTTCTTCGATTTTTTCTTCCATATCAACATCAGCTACTTCCTGGGGATATTTTTCCTGATAATATTTCACCAAATAAATCAGATCCGAAACATACTGATCGACATAGCCCAAATTGCCGTAGATAAAGCTAATGGGATTGTTGATTTCATGGGCCAAACCGCCCACCAACTCTCCTAAGCTAGACATCTTTTCCGTTTGCACCAATTGCAGTTGGGCCGCTTGCAAGTCTCGCGTGTAGTTTTCCACCCATTCAATCAATTGATTCACGGATTGGGCCAAGGTTCCCACTTCGTCAACGGTCGTGACATCGGCCCGCAACCGGGTGTTGGCATCGTGGGTCACCTGTTGGGCAAGGCTGGCCAGATCTTCGATCGGTTGGGCGATCGTGCGGCTGGTGTAATTACCGAGCAACACCGACACCAACAACGCCAGGAAAATACTCCCGATCGCCATCATCAGCCGAAAGTTTTCGGCCTCGCGTCGTTCCTGAACCGCAGTCAATAGTTCTTGATTGGCATCAATGTTTAAGGACTCCAAAACATTGGTGAAAGCAATGAAGTTATTAAATTCTTGACTGCGGAGCAGTTTGCCAATTTCCGCATCAACCTTGTACTGATTTTTGACGCTGCCGGTCAGCGGTTGAATAACTTCAATAGATCGCTGAACAAATCTTGAAAACTCTGACACCACCGTTGCATATTGCTTAAAGGCAGTTCTATTTTGGGTGAATAGGGGCCGATCATCGATGGCCATTCCCTCTGTTAATTCGCTGACAGTTTCAATTCGTTTGATCAAAGCTTGACCGGCTTTGCGAAAGGTGACCGGATCATGGGTAAAGGGACTCAAGGATTTGGCGGGCAAGTTGGACAAAATATTAATTTGTAAATCCAACAATCGCTTTTGATCTTCGCGATATTCCGCTAATTTTTGGTCGGCAGCCGCTTGGTAATGATTACCAATCAGAATTCCAATTGAGGCCCCAATGATTGGAATACCCAACGCAACCAGATAACCACTGGCAATTTTGGAGCGAATAGCGGTTGGTTTGAAGTTAATCACGGCTGTTTTCCACTGCTGAAGCTGAAATTGAAGCTGCTTGGCCACAGAAAGGAAAGATAAGCTAGAAGAGGCCATGGGGTTTTAGTAGAAATTTGCGTACTGATGAAAGCTGAATTGCGCCCTGGTGTCCCTGATAAACTGCGGATCTTTCAGAATAAAGGAAAGTGACAGATTAAAGATCTGATTAAACATCGACTGAAGCGGCTGATTTTGCCCAGTCCTAAGTACAAATACACATTTGTTTTTGTTATTAATTTTTTCTTAATTATCTGACGCTCCTGATCATACCGCAGTTATTAGGCCCCTGTAACGGGCTATGGATCAAGTTGGGTTGAAGACACGATTTCATCGCCATCAGTGGTGGCAATGAAAATCAGGGGAACTTCATGAAAACTATACAAAATGCAGCGATCGCGCTGTTTTTGGGCGGTGGCACAAGGGGGAGTTTTAGCGATCGATCCGTCGAAATTGCTTGTCGTGATGTTGATTCAGAATTCGATCGCTCGCCAAACGCCATAACCGATCGAGGTAACAGGCGGGAATGGAAAGATACAGAACATCGTTGGCCCCCAAAACGGTTCGCAGCAGTTCCCAGCCGTGGATGGTGGCGTGGTCGGGACGCTCCAGGTATAGCGGCACAAAGTCGAGGTGAATGGCCGCAGTTTCCACATCCAGACCGCAAAGGGGATGAAGCGGAGTAATCAGGGTTCCGAGGGCCACCCACAGCCGATCGCCCGTGACCCCGCTGCCCAAGATCCGCCCTCCCAAGGCGGCCGCCGCAAAGGCCGGCGCAGCAAGCTCCACGGGACTGAGCACCGTTTCAAATTCAAAAACCTGCTGCATCATCATGGCCGATTGGGGATCCTGATTGCGCAACACAATCGCCAGCCGAGGGGCGATGGTACGGGCATTTAGCCCAATCTCCAGGTTAGCCAATTCATCTTGAGTTGTGGTTAGGAGCGCCTCAGCACGCTCAACCCCAACGGCAACTAAGGTTTCTGGCAGGGTGGCATCCCCAATCACCACGGGGATTTGCAGCGATCGGGCGGTGGCCAAAAATCGATTATGGGGATCTTGTTCGATCGCCACCACTTCGCAACCTTGGGCCCGCAGTTCCCGGGCGGTTTTGAGGCCCAAACCTCCCAGCCCGGCCACAATGAAGTGGCCGCGTTTGGGCAGCCGCACCACCTCCAAAACCTGCTGAAACCGAGTTCCCAAGATGTAATCGTTCAGCAGGGCGTAGCAAATCCCGACAATGCCAGCGCCCACCAACATCAACAGAGCGGTGTAGATTTTGAGGGCATCGGGGGCCCGATCGAGCATATCTTCCTTGCCGCCGGCCCCGGTAATTGTGCCCACGGCAAAATAGAACGCTTCAATCAGCGATAGATGGGTGTTGGCAGCCACGTCATAGAGAATGGTGGACACCACAATCGCCAGCAACAGCACCACAAAGGCGATCGCCGCCGGGCGGCCTTGGTGACCCAAGCGCCCCAAACCATCAAGAAAACTTTGTAGCCGTTGGCGACGTTTCAGTTGGGACGGTCGGCGCGTGGGGCGCGTGGCCACAATCAGCCGATCGCCCACTTGCAGTTCCCGGGCCAGGCTGAGGGCGGCCACCAAGTTGGGGCGATCGGCAAAGCGCACATCGCCTCGTGGCTCATCGGGATAACCCTGAAGATCCCGGGGAAAATCGCGTGCGGCCTCGCGATGGCCCTCGCGATGGCCCTCTCGGTGTGGGTCTTCTGCTTCGTAACGATGGCTCACTCGATCGACTGGCGTAACTGGCAAATAGTCGATCAGCATCCGATCCCGATCGTCCCACAGTTCCGAAAGCCGTCGCCCCAGCCAGGGATGGCCAAAATCGATCGCCTCTTCCCGCATCGGCCAAAGGCGATCAAACAGTCGCACTTGCCCGATCGCCCGACTGCCCAAGGCCGCAAACACAAACGCCGGAGCCGCCAAGGCCGACACGCTCAAACTATTGTGATCCGCCAAGGTGGAATCCAGGCGATCGCCCAACTGAGCGTTATAGAGGCGATGCACCACCCGCAAATTTGGGTTTAACAACCGCGCCTGCATCAAGATCGCTAAATTCTGCGAGTCCCGATCGCCCACCAACACCAGGGTTTGGGCCGTAGCAACCCCCGCCGACAGCAACACCGCCGCCGAAGTGGGATCCCCCACCACCACCTGCGCATTGTTCACTCCCGGCAAAGGGCGATCGCTAATGCCCGTGACCGCCGCCCCCTGCTGGTGCAACAAATTAAAAACCTTGTAACCCGTGCGCCCCAAGCCACAAATGATAATTCGCGGTTTCATGGCCCCCGGACAGACAGCGGCGATCGCTTCACACGCTGGGTTTCCAACCATCGAGTATGGTGCAGCCGTTGCCGCCGTTGCTGTGTGCCAGACTACCTGTTGCGGCCTGCGGGACTGATGGAAAGCGATTGAGTCATCGTTTCTGTACAAAATCGATCCAAAAAGACCGACCCCAGCGGGGCTACACCAAAGTCAACCCTGTAGGGGCGTACGGCCGTACGCCCCTACCCGGATTTTCTCGGTCTTAAGTTGAAGCCAATGATCAACGCCCACACCGTCGGATCTCAACAGGACAACCACGCAAGTTTTGGAACAAACACCATCAGCCAAAGTCATTTCACAAAGTCATTTCAGCCAAGGTTTTGGGTCTCCTCGATCGTAATCGCTTCAGACCAGCCATAAAAAGCCAGGGCACAGTTGCCATAGGTCTTGACCCGATCGCACCGGAGCTGGCCCACCTGAAGCGGCGGCTGCCACTGTCGAGGATTAAACTCAACGGCACATTCACCCGCCTCCGCCAACAATTGCGCCTCAGCCACAACCTGCAAAACCGATTCATATAGATCACCGGCATAGGGCGGATCGAAATAGATGCGATCGAACCGCTGGCCCCGCAACCGAGCCAAGACCCGTGGCGCATCTCCCCGCACAATTTCAAACCGCTGGGGCGATCGGGCAATGCGTTGCCAATTGTCTCGAATCACTCCGCAGGCTTGGGGCAACTGTTCCACCCCCACCACCAAAGCCGCCCCCCGCGCCAGGGCCTCCGCGCCCATGGATCCAGATCCAGCGCAAATGTCCAGCCAACGACAACCCCCGATCGCTCCTTGCCAAATTTGAAACAACGCCTCCCGCACCCGCGAAACAGTCGGCCGAGTTGTTTGGCCAGGTAGCGTTTTCAGCGATCGGTTACCGTAAATCCGAATGGCCATAGAACAGGTTAACGACAGCGAATTCTGAAGGAACATCTGAGCAGTCACTGAGGGGACTTGCAAAGCTGGCAAATTGCCAAGAATTGTTTGAAATTCTCAATTTCCAGGAAGTTCCTGCGCAAAATTAGCACACAAAACATTGAGAAATTCATCGAAATTCATCGATTTATCACGGAGCGATCCCAGCTCTCAGGAAACTTCCCTATGCTGAAGGTAAGCCATTTCATTCCCTCTTAATTGATGGAGCCGGAGGTTAGGTTATGCAATTCTGGACTTCGCTCTCATCCTCAATGCAATACGTCTTGGAAGGCTTTGGTGAAATTTTCGCGCCCGACCACGACGACTATCCCGCAGTTGGCGTGCAGCCTTTTGAAGATGAACCCTATCTCGGCTCCAATTGGACTGAATAGCCCAAAGAGCTGATCCCCAAGGGTTAAGTTAAGTGTTTGATCACCTACCTAGCGCTCGTTGGTTTTTCTCCTGGTCGTGACTGAATATTTAGGGGTATTGGGACTCCTCTAGGAATGAGGTTCTTAATGGGTTCAGTGGCAATTCTCCGCCATTAATTGGCTGATTCATGTGGCTGATTCATGGGCGATCGACTGCTGAACCCGGTTGATGAATATCAAACTAAGCGATCGAGGAGCGTCCAGTTCCTCGATTTCTTTTTTGTCGCTTTTTATCTTTTTGTGCTTATTTGTGTTTATTTGCACCTATTTACGGCTATTTATGCTTGTTTTTAGCTGATTTTTGCCCATGCCCTTGGATCCCTTGGCGGGCCCCCAGTCAACCATCGCCCTAACCCCCGGCCCGTTGCCCCATGCCCGAAGCTTGATGGCCCAAAAACTCAGCCTGTGGATCTCAAGGTTGGTGAACGGGGGGTATCAGATCGTTAAACTCTGTTGCATTCTCGTTATAGAAGCTTGGGGCACGCCCAGCCACAGGAAACCCCCGTGATAGGATGACATCCAATCTTTGGGCGGCCAGAGCGGTTTTTGCGGTTTATTGCCCCCTTTTACCTTTGTTGCCGATGGGCAGCGCGGTGAATGATCCAATTAATAATCAGCGGGTAATCCAACGGTTATTGAACAGAGACGGGTTAATCCGTTCAGTGGACGGGAAAAACCCAACGGCGGCAGTAATCCACGTTAATCGCGTGGCTTTGGAGTCCAGAACAAAATCGCAAGCCTTCTCAAAGCTCCTCGCCTTGATTGAATTTTGAGTTCTGAATTAGACCCCTCTGTGAGCCATTGGCCAGTGCGGTTGGATCTAAGGCGCGATCGAAATTTCATCAGGACGAGGGTGATGTCGAAGCCTCAGCCACACGCGTAATTAGGAGAAGCTGTTCGTGTTACGGGTTGCTGTTGTTGGCGGCGGGCCGGCCGGTTCCTCAGCCGCAGAAACGCTCGCTAAAGCTGGAATTGAGACCTATCTGTTCGAGCGCAAGCTGGACAACGCCAAGCCCTGCGGCGGCGCAATTCCCCTATGCATGGTTGGTGAGTTTGAACTTCCGCCGGAGATCATCGATCGCCGCGTGCGGAAGATGAAGATGATCTCACCGTCCAATATTGAGGTGAACATCGGTTCAACCCTCAAGCCTGATGAATATATCGGTATGTGCCGCCGGGAAGTCCTGGATGGGTTCATGCGCGATCGGGCGGTGAAGCTGGGGGCGAACCTGATTAACGGCACGGTACACAAGCTGGAAATTCCCAGCAGTGACAAGGCTCCCTACACCCTGCACTATGCTGACCACTCCGATGGTTCGGTGGCGGGCGTGGCCAAAACCCTGCAAGTGGATTTGGTGATTGGGGCTGATGGGGCTAACTCCCGAATTGCCAAGGCGATCGACGCGGGGGACTACAACTACGCGATCGCCTTCCAAGAGCGAATCCGTCTGCCCGAAGACAAGATGGATTACTACCAGGACTTGGCGGAAATGTACGTCGGTGACGATGTTTCCCCCGACTTTTACGCCTGGGTGTTCCCCAAATATGACCACGTGGCAGTGGGCACGGGCACAATGCGCGTGAACCAAGCCCGGATTAAGGAACTGCAAGCGGGCATTCGGGCCCGAGCAGCCAAGCGCCTCGAAGGTGGGCAAATCATCAAAGTTGAAGCACACCCAATTCCGGAACATCCCCGCCCTCGTCGGGTGGTGGGTCGTGTGGCCCTGGTGGGTGATGCGGCCGGTACGGTCACCAAGTCTTCTGGCGAAGGGATTTACTTCGCGGCCAAGTCGGCTCGGATGTGTGCGGAAACCATTGTGGAATTTTCCAACAAGGGCCAGCGCGTTCCCAATGAAGCAGATCTGAAGCAGTATCTGAAGCGTTGGGATAGGCAGTATGGTGCAACCTATTTGGTGCTGGATCTGCTGCAACGGGTGTTTTACCGTTCCGATGCGACGCGCGAAGCCTTTGTGGAAATGTGCGAAGACATCGATGTGCAAAAGCTGACCTTTGACAGCTATTTGTACAAGACGGTTGTGCCTGCCAATCCGCTGACTCAACTGAAGATTACGGCGAAGACGATCGGGAGTTTGCTGCGGGGTAGTGCCCTGGCTCCCTAGTCCAGCTTCCTGAGACGAAGCCGGATTGGACTGAAGATTCATCAGCGCTCGGCCTTTGGGCTGGGCGCTTTTTAATGAGCAAATATTTTTAATGAGCAAATGAATGGACAAATAATTGTGATCATGAGGAAGTAGTCATAATCAAAGGCCGTAGTGGGCAATGCTCACCTCATCATTGCTCCATGGTATCTACGATATGTCGCACCAAGTGTTTTGGGTAAGGGCTGTAATTCATGATCAAAAAAGTGTGGAGACCTGCTTAAAACAGACCTCCACTGCATTGCTGCTGTGAATACAGCGATTGAATTAAGTTTGGAATTGCGATCGCAAGGATGCGCGAATGCCAAACACAGGTTCAAATTGAATGGGACGATCGAGCGGGTCGATCGGGGCCAAATCAACCTACAGATCGAACTGATTGCCGCGACGATATTGCTGATAGGCTGCGAAAAACAGGCCACTCAGCGTCACCAAAATCAGACCCAAGACAATACCGAGCAAGCGAGGTTCGATCACGGCGGATTCTCCTTCCCTAAATCGTCTAAAACATTAAGTCATTTTTAAAGCACTTAGTCAGATTCCAGCAGTGAAGACTGCGGATCTGGTGCGGTGGCTGTTCCCGATCGGGCAACGCGCCCTCCGATTTTACCGGCTTCTCAGCCCGAAAACTGATTCTGTCCTGAGTGGGCGAGTAGGGGGGAACTTCGGCGGCCCGGGGGCAACCTTTGAGCTATGTTATTAAATGAAAACTTTCATGTCGGTTCCTCAGCAACGCGATCGCCTTGGAAACGCCAGTTAATCAGTCCCCAGTCCAACCTTGGGCGCGTCGTACCCTTGCGATCGCGATACTCCTTGTCCTGTCCGTTTTGCTGATGGTCTGGCCCCTGGGCCAGTGGTTTCAGCCCATGGATCCCTACGCGGAAAGTGTCTTAGCTTTGCAGGGCGATCGCGATCGGGGAGCAGCAATTTTTTCCATGAACTGCGCCGTTTGTCATGGGGCTGATGGCGCGGGTCATGTGGGCCCCAGCTTGCTTGATGTGGCGAGCCGAAAATCAGAAGTCGCCCTGATTGAACAGGTGATTAGCGGCAAAACGCCCCCCATGCCGCAATTTCAGCCCGCTCCCCAGGACATGGCCGACCTACTGCGCTACCTAGAAACCCTCTAGCGGTCATTGTTTGGCATTTGGTTTAGCTAGTGGCTTAGTTGGTGGCTTAGCTGGTGGCTTAACTTTCGGTTTAACTTTTGGGCGAACGATGGCCGCTTTCATGAACTAACGTACCAAAACAAGGGAAATCGATTGTTTGGTGGTTCATCCGGCTTAAGATCAGTCTAGGGCTTGGAGGAGGTTTAACCGTGGAAGTACTGCATATTTCACAACCGGCCGTTGCCCAAATGACTGAGCAAGATGTGGCCGAGTTGGCGCTCCGGCTGGAGCGGGATGATTATGCCACGCCCTTTGAGGGGTTGCGAGACTGGCACTTGCTGCGGGCGATCGCCTTTCAGCGGCCAGAGCTAGTTGAGCCTTACATCTACTTACTGGATTTGGAGGCCTACGACGAGTCTTGAGCTTTGCCGAGTCCCGTGGGCGGCTCGCAGTGGCAAGGGTCAAGCAAATCGCCAGCCAATCACTACCGATACTTTTTTGCTAACGGATGCTAACAAATGCATAAGTTGAGATGGTCTCTCAACCAAGGCGTATCAACCAATGCCCGTAGGAAAATCCCACGAGCACCATTGAGATCCCGATTCATTGACCGCCCATCAACCTTCGATTTGATGACCCGAGAGCCGCCAATCTTAACGATTTCACCTGTCCACGAAACGGTTTTAGAGGTGTAGGCTTCATTGATGTTGGTCAAGGCAATCTTGCCCAACTCCCAAGCTTTCCACTCTAAATGTCTCTTGAACTGGTAATGCGATAGGGTCAACATTTGCCGCACGGTTTTCGACTTAATTTTTCGACGTGATTTGCTCACCATTTGAGAAGATTCAAAGCTGGGCAGCAAAATCACATCAAAGTTTTCAGTCAGGAACCGTGCGGTTTTGTGGTGAAGTTCTTTCACCAGATGTTGCACCTTGGAGCGCAGGCGATCGGCGGCTTTCTTAAGGCGACGCTTTTGAGCTGATTTAGCCTTGGTAATTTTGGAAATCAGGCGATCCAGCTTGAAGCACAGCTTTTGAATCAGCAAGTTCGAGTCATTGCCAATCCATCCGTAGGAGGATTCAGCAAAGAAGGTCATGAATGTGCGAACACCGGGATCTAAGGCAACCACTCGCCCTTGGTTTTCGGACTGAATGGGTTGCACTTCTGTTGAGGTGATCAGGTAATACTCACCATAGGCAAGTGTTAACCGACCATCGCTGAAGCCATCAGGAATTGATTCTTTCAGGGTCGCTTTCCCTAAGATAGTGTGATAGACACCGTTTTCACTGATGGCTGATTTGGGGATGTAGATCGTTTGCTGTCGATCTTTTCGACTGCGGAAACGGCACTTTCGAATTTGCCCATCTGTCTTGAAGCCCTTTTTAGCTTCTCGAACGGCAGTGCAAGCATCTTTGACCGCAATCTTTTTGATCTGGTAGGGAACTGACTTAGCCCATTCAGGAAGCGCACCCAAGATGATGGGTGCAACTGCCATCCAATTGGCTTTGGTTCCCGGCTCCTGAAGATGCTTGATTGTGGCGTTGTAGACGTATCTCGAAACGCCAAACCATTGTTTCAGGAGTGCTTTTTGATCAGGGCTTAGGAAGATTCGGATCTTCCTGGATCGCCTTGCGGTAGCTTCTGAGTCCGGGCATTCGACGAGAGAAGAGGTGAAGGATGGCGAGCAGATCCGCTGTGAGTTCGGATTCTGGGCAGTGAACAGATTGGTCGAGAACCATGAGTTCGCCACCGTTTTGTTGAACCATGAACTCGAACAACTCGAATCCGAATCGGCAGAGTCGATCGCGGCAGGCAACCACAATTTGGAGCTGATCGCCGCGCATGAGTCTGACCAGTAGGGATTGCAGTCCTTTTCGCTTGAAGTTGAGACCTGATCCGATGTCTTGGATGATTTCGGCATCGGGGTAGCGATCTCGCATGAACTGGATTTGTCTTGCGAGATCGTCTCGTTGCTTGGCAGAACTGACGCGGCAATAGCAAACGACGATAGATCGAGTTGCCTTGCGTCCATATGACTCGACGTTGTAGAGTCGCTGGCCCGCCTCGTTTCGGATGGACTCGATCTTCCCTTCATCTGCGTACTTCCTTAGCGTATTTGGATGCAATCCCAGAAATTCGACCGCTTTTCTGAGAGGAATGTATGCCATGCCTAAATATTGGCATATGTTAGCGAATGTTAGTAAATCAATTACTGTTGATCAACCGCCAGCCAATCACTAAAGGAGTTGGGGGCGGGTTTTTGGGCCCGCTGAATGCTCAGGTGCTCAGGTGGAAGCGCGGCGGCGAGGACGGCGCTTGCCCGTCACATAGAGAACGATGAGTGTGCCGATCGGGGTGGCCGCGAAAGCGCCCGCCATGCCCAGGGTCAACAAAGAGACCGGGAAAGTCACCGACAAGGAAGCCAGGGCCCCCAAGGCTCCACCCACCAAGGCGCTGCCATAGGCCGCAACGAGGCTTTTGCGCAGGCAACGCCGACCCAAGAGCCTTGCTATGGCACCAATGAATAGCCCGATCGCCCCCACGCCAATGGTTAGCGTCGCGACAACCAGAAGGGTAAACAATACGGGGCGATCGAGCAGCATGGGCGAAGGGGCTTGGGCAAGAAATACGGGGCAAGAAATACGGGCTAATGGGGGTTGGCGCTAATTGGAGTTGCATGAACGGGAATTAGCGCAACGGAGCTGCGTTACTCTTCGGTTTGAATAGGCAAAGTTGCCAGGGCTTGCAGCCATTCCAGCGCCGATTCAAGAACCCCCCGATTAGCCGGGAACGTAATGCGCGATCGGGCTTCTTCCGCTGTCAACCAAGCACTGTCTTGGATTTCCTCCGGTTGCAGGTTGGTTTCCCGATCCAAAACCCAAGCAGGAAAATAAGTCACCGTTTTTTGCACCAGTTTATTCTGTCGGCAGTAGGTTTCAACAAACTGCACATCGGTGACGGGAGTGCAATGTTGAATGCCGGTTTCTTCGGTAAATTCCCGAAGCGCTGTTTCAAGGGCACTTTCGCCCGGCTCCGCATGGCCCTTGGGAAACGCCCAATGTCCTGCCCGGTGCTGCACGAGCAAAAACAAAGCCTCTGCTCGATCGCCCGACTGGGGCAAATAAATCGGCACAATTCCAAAGGCTTCTTCGGTCACAGGCTGGGCATCCGTCGGCACGGGAACATCTCCTTGGGCGAGTGCCAATCTAAAAAAATTATCCGGGTCTGAATCACGTGGGTCTGAATCGCTTGGGTTCCAATTGCCCCCAATCACGCGATCGCGATCCAAACCACTTGCCGTCTAAGCACGATCTCAACAACGCGATCTCAACAACGCGATCTCAATAGCACGATCTCAACAAACAGCTTAACCAAAAACATGCTCTCAACAGCAGTTCCGTCCCTCAGCACCGCTGTTCGGTGAATCTCCGGTTGGTTGTTGAGCCTCGCTCAGGATAGTTGCACAGAGTAATCCAGCCCTCATACCCAGCGTTCATACCCAGCGTTCAGACCACATCAAATTGTGCCACTTGACCAAAATTATGGCGTTCTTGGGCGGGCGCAATGAGCCATCGATCAATCGTTTCTGCAAACCCGATCGGGTCATTCAGAAAGGGCCAGTGATTGCCGGGAACCGTTTGCACCGTCAGCCGCTCGCAGAACTGATGGAAATCGCGAGTTTGCCAAGCAAATTGATTCAAGCCCTGTTCCGGCAAAATCAACAACGTGGGCAAGGAAACTGACTTTTGGAAGCCCGCAATTCCAAGCACATCTTCAAACACGCGATCGCGCGCCAGCAAATCTAGTTTGCTACCCCAAGTACCATCATCTTTCTGTTCCAGATTTGCCGCAAAGGCCGCCGCTTGCCAAGGATTCCACTCACGATATTGCTTGAGTTGTCGAGCACAGTCTTCCGCTGAAGTTTGATCCGGAAACGGGCCCGTTAGCTTCAAAAATGGCAGGGTTCGATACAAAATTGGGAAGCTTAAACGCAGCCAATCAGGCATTTTGCCAATAAAAAATGGATCAACAATGACTGCCTGCTGAAATCGCTGGGGCAGATCCTGCATCCAACGGGTGGCAACCTTACCCATCCAAGAGTGGCCCACCACCGTCACCCGAGACCAGCCCAGGTGATTACAAAGGGCTTCCAAGTCTTCAACGATTGCTTCAGTGGTGTAGGGGCGATCGCCCTTGCTGCTGTTCCCATGGCCGGGCAAATCCGGCGCAACCACGCCATAGCCTTTTTTGTCCAGCTCTTGGGCTGCTCCTTCCCAAACCGCCGCACAATCGCCCAGCCCGTGCAACAGCAGTAGCGGTCGATCGCTCAGATTTCCCCATTGCCAATAGGTCAGAAATTGATTCGATCGGCCAGGTAACCCCAACTGTTGTTGGTCATTCATAATCAGACCCGCTGTAATAGCTTGTAGTGCAACTTGACAAGGAACTCGATCACTTCAGCGTCACCTCAGCTCAGCATCACCTCAGTCCAATCATGGGTCTTGGGTCTTAAGCATTTAGTCTTGAGCACTTAGTCTTGAGCACTTAGTCTTGAGCGCCCAGCCTTAAGCACTTAATTCTGTGCCTAGTCTTGAGCAATTCCCCCAAGACTCTTTCCCAGACAATACCCAAGGGCTAACCCACCATTCCTGATTGTTCTAAAATCCACCCTGGGTTCATTCTATCTAAAGACCTTCTATCTCAGAAATTTCCTTTAAGATCGATTGATCTTCAAGGCATTTGTGTTTTTTTGCTGGATTCTTAAAAGGTTAATGGCTCAGCCTCTTTCGCAAAACCATGGCCCCATGATTGCAGAAAAGATGTAGAGGTTGCCCCAGTGTTTTCCATGGAGCTACAACGAAGCTTGAACGAAGCTTGAACGAAGCTTTGTGGATAAAAAAGCACATTTTCTTCTCTAGCCTGCACCTAGGCTAACCTTTTAGAACAAAATTCTTGCGTTTCTTGGGGGGCTGAACGATCGGCAACTTCCTAGGATTCAGCGTTCGTCGTTTTGGGGCTAGCTTGCTGGTCAGGAGTGGACGGAGCGAATTTTTTTTTGTAGAGTCGGTGACGTTATGTCACGTTGACGGGCGCTAACGCTCCACCGCCCATGCCGCCACGCACCTTGCACCGTCCTGCTTTGCCCCCAGCTCGATCGAACCACGGCTTCTCACTTTCCAAGCCTCCTTCCCTGCCCCTGACTGGCGAGGCTTTGGTGCGCAAGGCCCGATCGCCCCGGGCCCTCGCTCGCGCCCACTGGCAATTGGCGGCGATCGCGGGGTTATTTGGAGTGGGGCTGTTGTCAGCAGAGGCGATCGCCCCTTGGTGGCAGCGCCCCCAGCACACCGCCACCACCAGCCTTGACGCGCCTCCCACCTCGCCCCCTGCCGAAATCATCGAGGACTCTCGGCGACAGATTGCCGAGTCGGCAGCGATCGTTCGTGGCCAAGCCGACCCAAACTGGCAGCCGCAGATGCGCCCTGTTCAGCCCTTGAACGTGACGAACTATACTGCCCAAGCTCAACGCCAAAGCGCCAACGCGACTAGCTATTACAGCAGCTATCAGAACAGTAATAGCTACACCAATTACCAAAATTCTTCAGACAATCGATTCAATTCTGCACAGCCAGCGGCCAACCGTCCTGCTAATCGGAACTCCCCAACCAATAGCCCAACTAATTCCAGCAATTTCAACAGCTATAGCAACTACAACAACAGCTACAGCAACGGTTACAACAACGGTAATCCTGTTCGTAATAATGGTAATAATTCCGGCAGCAATTACAACAGGAATATTAACCAGGTCAACTCCGTTGGGAACTATGCCGGGGGCTACAATCCCAACTATGTCAATCCCTATGGCAACTCGGGACAAGGCAATCAATGGGATCGATCGGGCCGTCGCACCTCATGGCAACAGGGTTCATTTCCCGTCGAGAACTTCCAGACCTATACCTCGCCCTTTGGCTACCGTCGTCGGGGGGGCAGCGTGGAGTTTCACAAGGGCCTAGATCTGGCCGCCCCCAAAGGTAGCTATATTCGCAGTTGGTGGGCCGGCCGAGTCATCCGAGTGTCTGACGGTGGGCTGTGTGGCACGGCAATCACGATCCAGTCCGGCGCTTGGGAACACACCTACTGTCACATGATGGGGCGGGTGGCCACCTGGCAAGGTCGCCGCTATCTGAGCGATCCCGATGGGGGATTACGTATTTTCCAGGGGCAAACGGTGACCACGGGGATGCGGGTTGGGCGTGTGGGCATGACGGGCCGCACCACGGGGCCGCACCTGCATTGGGGTATTAAATACGGGAAAGATTGGATTGATCCGGCCTTGGTGTTGCGAGCAATGTATCAGCAACAGGCCAGGAACTAGCCGAAAATTTCGCAGTCTAGTCCAGAGTTCATCTAGCCCCAAAAGAGTCTACCTAGCCAAGAATGCGCAAACTCAAAAATGCACTTCTAGGCTTCTATTTCCCTGAATTTGCCTTCCTGGATTTGTTTACCTGAATTTGGTGGGCACTGCCCCCCTACTAGCGTAGCTGCCTTAATTCGCTGGGTTAAATTATATGGCTGTTACCGCCACCAAATCGTTAGGCAGCAAGATGCTCAAGCCCCTTGTCCCCCACGATCTGCTAACGGTGGAATCAGGATTTTAGGCAATTTGACGGCAGGCCCTAGCGCTTTTGGGGAGTTTTTTGGCGGCGGCGATCGCGCCACTCAGCGGCCGTTAGGTACACAATGCCGCCCGTAACCACCACCATCAAGCCCATGGCCACGATCGATAAAACGGTTAAGGCCGAAGTTTCCACGGGAATCCTCACCAAAAATCAAAAATCAAGGGTCAAAAAACAAGATAAAGCCACTTAAACAAAACTGTCGATCGAGGGTGTATGAATCAACCCGATCGACAATCTTTATTGATCCCTGAAATGCATTCTTAAACATCGAGCTTCGGCAACAGACTTGGCCACAGCCCCGGGAACTTAGAAGCCGTTGCGGCCCCAAATCACCATCGAAATCGAGAAGGTGAAAACCGTCAGCAAGCCAACCCAACCGAGGGTGATGATATCCATGATGTCCGTCCCCTATGCGTTTGCGTCAAAATTTTCCGCCTTTGATGGTATCACCCGCAGGCGATCGGGGACAGCCTTGGCGCGACACTTTGCCATCAGCCAGACGAGCACCGCAAAGGATCGCCTTTTCCAGATTGGTATCCGTCAGGTCTGCGCCGGTTAAGTCCGCGCCGCTGAAGTCTGTTTGGCGCAAGTCGGCTCCTCGCAAAATGCTGCCCCGCAGGTCGGCCTGGTTCAAGCGGGCATAGGTCAAAGAAGCACGGGTTAAGTCGGCTTGGGAGAGGTTGGCGCGGGTGAGGTTGCTGTCTCGCAAGTCCGCTTCGGTGAGTTCGGCCTGGTGCAGGATGCTGCCTTCGAGCGATGCGCTAACGATCGTGGCGCGGTTGAGGCGGGCTGCCTCCAAGTGGGCTTGGGCGAGGTTGGCTCCGCTGAGGTCGGCGTTGCTGAAGTTGGCATGGTCAGCACGCACCTGGGCAAAGCTGGCCCCAATTGCCCGGGCCCGGGTCAAGTTGGCCCGATCAAGCAAAGCCCCCTGTAAATCAGTCCCCACCAAATCCGTGTCGCCCAAGTAGGCATCGCTGAGGTTTACCCCCGCCAAGTTGGCATAGCTGAGATCGCAGTGGCGGCAAACGGTGTTCCGAAACAATCGCTGTAAATCCGTCAGGCTCTCGGCCCGTACCGGCAACGCCATTAACCCCCAACCCCACAACAACACCCCCACCATCAGCAACCCTCGCAGCACTTGGGTGGGGCGAACCCGCAACCACCCGGACCGATCGATCCCGATCGCCCAGCAAGACAACGGGCGGCGATGATTGACCACGGGCCTCGAATCCGAGTCAGCGTTGGTCATTGGGGCTGAAATTAGCGGCATTCGTTCCTTGAACCTCGGTCTAAGACTGGTGGCTGCCCGCTAACGAGGGAGGCCGCGATAGCGTTGGTTGCGGTTGTGGTTGCGGCTATATTCCCGACCAAACACGAAGGTGGGCATATCGTCGCTGTGACCCATCACGATCAGCGTATCGCCCGGATAAAGTTGCGTCGATTGGGGTGGGTGAATGATGGTGTTGCCGTCCTTTTGCAGCAGGGCCACAACGATGAATGTGCCATGGCCACGCACTTCCACGTCCCCGATCGTCCGGCCATCCAAGGGGGATTGGGGACGCACGGGCACTTCGTCCAGCTTCACATCCAACCGCGACAGCATTTCGCTGAGGGTGGCTCGGCCCTTGTCTTCTTCCAAAAAATAGAGGGCAGAGGGGTGATTCAAAATTTGAGCAATCCGCTCCGCCCCAATATTAGCTGGCAAAACCACTCGATCGGCCCCGGCCAGCTTCAGCTTGTTTTCGGTGCTGGCCGCTTCGCCCCGAGCCACGATCGTCATGTAGGGATTCATGCCCCGGGCGGTCAGGGTAATGAACACATTTTCCGCATCATCGGGCAACACCGTGGCCAGGGCCTTGGCCCGCTCAATGCCCGCCGCTCGCAAAACCGATTCATCGGTGGCGTTGCCTTCATAAACCAAATAGCCCAGATTGACACCCCGCTCCACCCGATCGGGATTGGAGTCAATCACCACGAAGGGCTGGCCCGTTTCCACCAGCTTGCGGGCCAATAGCCGACCAATGCGGCCCAACCCGCAAATGATCACATGATCTTTGAGGCGATCAATATCTCGACTCATGCGCCTGGCCCCCAGTAGCCGATTCATTTCGCCCTCGGCCAGGGCTTGGAAGACCCCCCCTACAGTGTAGACCGCCGAAGAAGTGCCCGCGATAATCACAAAAATCGTGAAGGCCCGCAAATGGGGGGTCATGGGGCCAATTTCCCCATAACCCACGCCAAAGACGGTGATGATGGTCATGTAGAAGGCATCAAGGAACCCCCAACCGGCGATCATGTAGCCCGTGACGGAGATGATGAGGGTGACTGCAAAGAACGCAGCCCCAATCCAAATTTTTTGGAACGGTCGTTGGTCGATCGGACGAAAACGGCGACGTTCAGACACCTGGAAGGAGGGGGGAGAAAGGGGAGGAGGCTGAGCGATCGACCCGATCGCGATCGAGAATCAGCACCCGTGCATCGTAACGGCTAACAATCGCAGGGAAAAGAGTCTCAAATTCAGGAAATTTTCAGACTACTTCCAGACTAATTTCAGACCATTCTGTGGCGGTTGCTCAGCTCATCGTAGGGCGAATTCCGCTTGTAATCAGCCATCCTGGACACAACGACAGGCCGATGAGGCTTCACAAAACTGACAGGCTTTATATTCCCGATCGGGATCCACGGGATATTCCCCTGCGGCCAGGTGGTGGCGCAACCGTTGCACCAAGGCTCCCACCTCTGGGTTGTCACTGGTGAGCGATTGAGGCGAGACGAGTTTCGCTTCCCGCAGGCTGTAGTAATAGGCCTTGGCGACGGGGGTTTCGGGAGCCAGTTGGGCGGCGGCGCTGGCATAAACCAACAGTTGCACATCCAGGTTTGCTTGGCCGGTTTGGTCTTTGACTTTGGCTCCTTCAGCTTTGCCGGTTTTGTAATCAATCAGAACCAAGCCATCGGGGGACTGATCCACCCGATCGATCATGCCCTTCACCTTCAGGCCCAGCCACTCCCCTTCAAAGGGCACTTCGCAATGGAGGATTGTGGACTCGGCAGGTAAAAAGGTGTCTTGCAAAATCAACCACTGCAATTGGGCCAGGAGTTCTTGGCGCTGGGCTGTCCAAGTGAGGTGGCGCGGCAGTTGCAGTTCGGTGGCCGCTTCGGTCAGCCAGGTTTCGAGGGCCGCCAACCGTTGCTCAGGGTCATTGAAAACGGGCGCTTGCCGATCGCGCTGTTGTTCCCCCAGCTTTTGCAAAACGCGGTGGTAAAGGTTGCCTTTGCTGTTGCGGGGCAAGTCGGCTTCGGCTTCTTGGGGTTCTTGGAGCCGCAGAACGCGCCGCGCGAAGTATTTGAACGGACATTGCCCCAGATCGGTGATTTGGGAAGCGCTGAAGGTATGTCGATCGGGATCCATGGCGGCGAGGGAGCCCAGGAAACCGTGAAACGCCAAATCTTCCGGGCGATCGGGCTGGCCGCCGCGCAATCGTTGGCATTCCATCCGCCAAGCTCGCTCTAGCACTGGGCCGAAGGGATCCTGGGCCAGGTCTGCGGGGCGATCGGGGCGGGTTAAAAACCGCTGCCAACTGGCCAAAGGGCTGACATCGGGAACCGGCTCCGGCTCGGTGGGTTTGACTTGGGGATCGCGGAGCAGGGCGCTGGGGGATTGGGGTTGCTGGCCGTGCCACTGGGGATAGCTGAACACCAATTGCTCTTGGATGGTGGCAAAGGCGGCGCTGTTGTGGAGGCGTTCTTGATCCGCCAGTTCGGCAGTGCCAGCCATCGGAAACCCGGCTTGGGTGAGGGCGCGTCGATCGAACCAGTCGAGGGCTAGATCTGGGGCGATCGGGGCGGGCCACCAGCCTTCCACCATTCCCAGGGCAAATCCGTAGCGATATTGGGCCCCAATCAGGCTGGCGGGGTTGTGCAATTCCACGCCCCCTCGGCCGGGGTGACGGGGCACGGAAATGAGGCTCAACAGTTCCCGCAATTCCTGGGCAAAGCTGGCCAGGGTTAAGGTTTCGTGGCTGGGACGGGCTAGCTCAATCAGGTGGTGATTCAGGCTGCTGAGGGCGTTGGCTTCACTGGGCCAATGCTGTGCGCCCGATCGAATCTCCAGCGATCGGGCACAGTCCTGCACCCAACTCACCCACTGCTCACGGGTGGCACTGCGGCGGGCCGATTGGGCCGGTGGGGCCAAATCGGCAAGATCAAGGCCTGCATGAACCCAGGCCTTGGGGCGATCGGGGCGTAGGCGGCGGGCCGTTTCCCATTGACCTTCTAGGCGATCGCGCCCGATCGGGTGGCGCAATAATTGCACCGCTGGCTCATAGGCCCATTGTTGTTGGGCCGCTTCCAGCAGGCATTGCACCCAATGGCCCACCCGCGTTTGCGTGAGGGGCACGCCATACAGCAACCGCACCGGAACTTCAAATTCCTGCGCCACCTCCAACAGCTTGGGCCCGTAGCGTTGCTCATCGCGGGCAATCAGCACCATTTGGTTCGCCGGTACGCCTTGGTGAAGATGCTGTTTGACCTTGGCCAGAACCCAGCGCACCTCGTCCTCCAGGGTGGGAAAGGCGAGCGCCCGTTGCCAGGGTTGGCATTCGGTTGGGGAGGCTGTTGCCTCAGATTCCGCAGAGAATTCCGCAAAGAATTCCGCAGCCGATCGCACCGTCCAGCCCCGCTGTTCCCAGTCCGGCAGCAGACGATGCAAGGCCGGGTGGTCGGGCCACCAAAGGCAACTGCCGGGCCCCGCCAGGGCATCGATAAGGGCGATCGCATCGGGAGCCAAATAGCCATAGCCCCACAGGCCCAACACCAGGGGATCCACTGCGCCCTGGGCGATCGCCTGGGCCGCCTGTCCATAAATTTGGGCCGCATCTAGTCGATCGGCTGGTCGATCGACAGCCCGCCGCTGCATGGATTGATCGCCCAGTTGTTGATCACCCAGTTGCTGATCGCTCAGTTGTTGATCATCCAGTTTCTGATCGCCCAATTTCTGATCGCCCGCTAATTGCAGTGCTTGCAAATAAGCCTGGGCGATGGTCACCAACCGCCGCGCCCGATCGCTCAAGGTAGGTTCCTGGGCCGCCATCGCCAGAGACCAGCCGTTGTGCAACATTTCCCGAATCACAGGGGCGATCGTATTGGCATATTGACCCGCTTCCACCTCAGGCCAAACCTTCGCCACGGCTGATCGCAAAGCCCGCTGACGCATCAGCATCGGAGCCAGGTTGCCATCCAGTCGCAACCGCTTCAGGAGTTGATCGAGCGATTGGGCCTGCACCCCGATCGCCCGGGCCGCTTGCCGGGTAGGGGTCAGCACCCAATCAAAGGGGCCCCAAAGACCTTGGGCGATCGCCCGTTGCACCTGGGCGGCCTTGGCTCCCAGCCAGATTGTTCTTGGGGCGTTGATGCTCGATCGGTTCGCGGTCATGGACAGTTGGGGATCCTGAAATTGGGCATCCTGCGGGCATGGGGGAAAGTGGTCGATCGCAAAGCCTAGCGGCGGCGGCGACCAGAGCGGCGCACCCGATCCCAGGTCGATCGCACATCCTGCAACGAGAGACGACGACGACGTTTGTCATCGTCATCATCATCGTCATCGTCCTCCAACGCCACTGCTGGATTGTCTGGCGGGGCAGATTCTGTCACCGGCAATTCAGCGGGCGGCAATTCAGCGGGCAGTTGCGCCAGCAGGGTGCGGGCTTGGGTGGCAGCATCAAAATCTTTCTGTTGCGAAAACAGCTCCACGGCTTTGTTTAAGTCCGATCGGGCTTGATTGGCTTGGTCTTCGGCAAAATGGATCACCCCTCGCAGCAGGTAGGCCGTCGCCCGCTGGTTATCCAGGGCAATGGCTTGATCCAAGTCCGCCATCGCCCCGGCCGCATCACCAAATTCATAGCGAGTTTCCGCCCGATAGAGATAGGGATCAACAAAGTCACCCTTGGCAGTAATCGATCGATTGAAGGACTCCAATGCCGATCGATAGTCTTGGAGGGCCACTTGCGCCAACCCTTGCCCCAACAGGGCCTCCGCCATCTTGGGATTGTGAGCCAGGGCCTGCTGAAACCAAGCGATCGCCTCGCGGTAGCGTTCGTTGTTCAGTTCCTCAACCCCACGATTGTTAAATTCCACCGCCTGCACTGCCACCGCCAATTGCTGTTCGATCGCCGCCAGGTTCGATCGATAGGTGGCTAGCTTGCTTTGAATCACTGCCCCCGTCAACGCATCCGGCGGCAGACTCGCCAACGTTTGAATGGCCAACTGCCATTGCTGCTTGGCCTGTTGCCAAACATCCGGCGGGTGGGGCGGATTTTGCACCAAGCGGGCGGCTTTCATGGCCGCATTTTCAGCGGTGTTCAGGCCCCGGGCGATCGTCAGCTCGCGGTTAATGGCGGATTGCTGTTCTTTGAGCGTGGGCAATTGGGCTTGGGCCTGGTCATGGGGCAACAGGGGCCAAGGGGGAATCAATTGCAGCCAGTTGATTTGCTGGGTGAGTTGCTGGTTGGTTTCCGCAAGGCGGGGAATTGAAGGAGTCGATCGCGCTTGGCGGGCCTGGGTGAGCAAGGCGGGCGATCGACCCAGCAGCCAGCTCGTTAGCCCCCAAAGCCCACCCCCGATCGCCCCCACACCCAACAGCAACCAAACCCAACCCGAACCGCCAGACTCAGACGTTGTGGTTGTGACTTTTGGCATGGGCGAATGGTTCGGCCCTGAAGCGTTGTGAGTGAGCCGATAACCTACTCACGAAATTTTATCACCGCCAATATAGTGCTAGACAATCTGGACAATTAGGATGCTTCTGATTTGCCGGTGTTTTTAACTCGCATGATTTTGCCCAGTAGGTCAAACCAAAAGGGTGCGCCCATCGCGATCGCCAAGCCCGTGACCAGCCAGCCCAAAGCCGTGCGAATTAAGACCCAAATCACTTCTCCTTGGTTTTTGGGTTTGCGATTGTCGTAGCGCAGTTGCTCATTTAGTTTGTTGGAATCCCAGCCGATCGGGAGGGTGGTTTCATCCAAAGCCGCCTGCATGTCCTGGCTAACTTCCGACCACTTGGGCAGCATGGGCCGCGAAGGAACTCCAGGGGCACTGCCCGTTTGGACGACTCGATCGGCGTAGGCGTTCACCGCTTGCCGCAGGGCCGTATCCCGAGACAGCTTGCTCACAATGTTGAAGGTGTCGGCGTTGCTGGCCACCGCCAGGACAATGCCCAACAGGATCGAAACCCCGCGCGCATTGCGACGATAGACCCCCGATGCCCGATCGCGCGCTCGATCGTACCAACCTTCCACTTCCTTTTGGAATTCCTGGAAATCCTCTTGCACGGAGGTTGCCCGCGATCGGGCCCGCTTTGCCAGCAGCAACAGGTTGTCTTGCACAGGCTCGGGTAACAGGTTCAGGGCCTCTTCCAATCCTTTGCGAGTGGGGTCATTGGCATCGCGCAATTCGGCAATCACCGATTGCACTTCCTGGTAGATGGCGCGTTTGTGGCGCAACCCATCCAGCACTTCTTCGGTGGAGGGCAACAGGGCCGCCAGCAAAATCGTGTGGCCCTCGCGGTCTTCAAAGGTGTCGTCCCGCAGGATCACCAGTCGATCGACCTCGGGCACATGGGCCGCTTGCAGAATGCTAATGAGCCGATCGACGGAGTTCAACACTCGAGTGAGACTGATTTTGAGGTCAAATTTGCCCGATCGATAGTCGGTGGTGATGTCTCGCAGGCGTTGTTCAAAGCGATCGAGCAGTTGGGTCAATCGCGAATCGCTCAGTTGTGGTTGCAACAGTTGGCGGGTTTGTCGCCCCAAATCTTGGGTAAATTGCTCAAACCGCCGCAGGCTGACAGTACGAATTAGCTCGGGAATTTTGGCCGAAGACAGCAACGCATCGGCAAAGGAACTGGGCGGAATATGGGAAGGGGCGCTGGTATGTTGCCCAAAGATTGGATTGCTGAGGCCAATCAGGTTACAGAGAACCCGAAATCCCTTGCGAAAACCGGTGGCTAACAACCCCCGAGCCTCTTGGTTCAGGCTGTTGATGGTGGGGGAATCGTAGAGGCGTTCGGTCAGTTGTTCGGCACGGGTGCTGTCGCCGGGACGCTGGGGGGCGCGGCCGCTGACGGTGGATTGGCTGCCGCCGCCCAGTAATTGGGCGATCGACTGTTTCAGATGAGCGGCTCGCCATTGCAACAGGGTGGCAATCAGTTCTTGAATTTCCGAAGCCAACAGACTGAGGGTTAAGTAAACGAATAGGAGGCCGATAACGATATCGACGATGGGTGAAAGCTGCATCTTAAATGGTTAGGTTGAATGGCTAGGTTGAATGGTTCGGTTGATTTAGCTGGAAATTTTTGAAGACGCTATGGGGCCCACGATGCCAGCCAGTATAAGCCGGCCGATCGGGGTCGGGCGTGCGGTCTGGGCCCCACGAATGGCACCGTTGCCAACGACCATTTCAACGGCCATGTCAGCCTCCGAAAACGGATTGATTCTGGGTTTTCGGGCCCCTTAATTCGCTAGATTGGGCATTGATTTCAACCTCGCGATCAATTTCCCAATCCCTTTTCCCCATCCCTATGGCCCCTAATCCTGACCCGGCTGGTTCTTCGGCCTCGGTGCGATCGTCCCGTATGGGGGCCATGGCCCGGCAACTGTGGCGCAGGGACGATCGGGCGGTGGATTGGGCCTGGGCGATCGGGCTGGGATTGTTGGCCCTGGTGTTGTATGGCATCAACTTAGGTGGGTTGCCCCTGCGCGATTGGGACGAGGGCACGGTGGCCCAAGTGGCCCGGGAGTTGGCCCGCGTCCCGATCGGCTCCGAGGCTTGGTGGTTTCCCACCCTGCACGATCGCCCCTATTTCAACAAGCCGCCCCTGCTCCATTGGGCAATCGCCCTGTTGTTTCGGATTTTTGGCGAAAGTGAATGGGCGGCAAGACTGCCCGGAGCCTTGCTGGGTGCGGCGGCCGTACCGCTGGTTTTTGCGGTGGGGCGGTTAATTTTCACCCACCGGGCCGCCGCCATCTTCAGCGCCTTGGTGTATCTCACCTGGTTGCCCGTGGTGCGCCATGGGCGGTTAGCCATGTTGGATGCGGCAATTGTGGCCTTTGGGTTGCTGGCCTGGTGCTGTCTGTTGCGGGCCCGGCGGGATTTGCGGTGGACGCTGGGAATTGGGTTTGCCCTCGGCGCGATCGCCCTGTTGAAGGGACTGGTGGCCCTGTTGTTTGGGGGACTAATCTTTGGTTTTTTAGTTTGGGATACGCCTCGGCTGTTGCGATCGCCCTATCTCTGGCTCGGGGGGCTGTTGGGCTTGGCCCCAGCCCTGGCTTGGTATGGGGCCCAATGGCAACACTACGGCCCCACCTTTTTTGAGACCAATTTGCTGAATCAGTCCCTGCGGCGGGTTTGGGATTCCGTGAGCGATCGGGGCGGCCCGCCCTGGTTTTATCTGCAAGAGCTGTTGGAATTGGCTTGGCCTTGGCTGTTTTTGTTGCCAGCGGGCTTCCAAGCGGCCTGGCGCGATCGGGATTGGCCCTGGGGCAAGTTGGTGCTGGTTTGGAGCTTGGGCTATCTGCTGCCCATTTCCGTGATGGAAACCAAACTGCCCTGGTATGGTCTGCCGCTCTATCCCCCCTTGGCCTTGGCGATCGGGCCCTTGCTGGGGTCTTTGTGGGAAGAACCGCCGGCCCGGTTTGGGCGATCGTGGCAGGTGATTTTTGGTCTGTTGGCCTTGGGTGGCGGAGCTGGAGCCGTTTACTTCAGCTTCTTGGCCACACCATTGGAGCCGATGCTCGCCCTGGCGCTGGCGGCCTTGGGGCTAACGGGGGGAGCCGTGGTCTTGTTGGCCCAGCAGGGCGATCGACAACTGATCCCCGTGGCTTTTTGGGGCATGTTTGTGGGGTTAACGCTGTTTTTTTCGTCGGGCAGTTGGCTTTGGGAACTGAATGAACAATATCCCGTGCGGCCGGTGGCAAATCTGCTGCGATCGGTCGCCCATTCCGGCTCAAAGGTTTACACGAGCGATCGCACCCAACGTCCTTCCCTAGATTTCTATTGCCACTGTGAAGTGATTCCCGTGCCTCAATCGGAACAGGCCAAACATTGGGTCGATCGCCGCGTGGCCCTGTGGGTAATTCGGCCTCAAGATCGCGATCGTCCTCCGTTTCAGGCAGGAATTTTAGTTGGCAAAGCGGGCGATCGATTGGTGATTCGTCGGAGTGAATAATCGCCCCCAAACTTCCAGTGCTGCGGCTTGTGGCCCTGAAGCTTTGATTTCTGAAATCAGCATCAACAGGCTATGAGCAAAATTTCCCCGAAACCTGCTTTCAATTGCTTTAATTGGGAGTGCTCTTGGGTGCGATCTTGGGTGTAATTTTGGGTGTGAATTGAGCCACCGATTCCACCTGATCAAAAAATCGGTAATCAATACAAATAACCCCATTGGGCTGATGGGTCAGCATATCCACAAATCGGTGATTTTCTAAAACATCAGAAATTGCATAAATATGGCGAGCATGAACCGTTTGGCTCAGTTCATCATCAATTCCAGTCAAGGACACCACAAAGGTAGCATTGCTATTGCACAAAGACTCGATCGAGCGGTCAAACAAGGGACTTTGCTGATCGATTCGATGCATCACCAACCAAGACAGGGCAAACATGGGTGAAGTCGATCGCACCAACGATAAATCCTGAATCTTGCGTAAATATTCCCCTTCCTGAGTGACCGTATCCTCAATGAAAACCAAACTCACCTGGGCTTCAATAATCTGATTTTGCCGCTGATTTGCCATCCGAAACAGCAACGTAGGTTGACCTTCATGGGTTGTTTTCAGGAGCGCCTGACTAAAGCGCACCTGAGCGGTTGGCCGCGAAAATCGGGCAAACATTAGCCCCGTTGCTCCCGAAAATCCCATCAGCCCCACCAAGGCTTCAACGGCCGTGAGCATCTGTGTCCAAGGCTTGGCCGGATACATTGCGCCATAGCCGATCGTTGCCATGGTTTGCACACTAAAAAAGAACGCATCCATGAAAGATTGCGGCTTGGCATTGGCGATTCCTTCGGGTTCCAAAAGGTATAACCCAGCAAAAAGGAAATTAGCCAGCCCATAGCCCACAATAATCGCTAGCCAAAACTTCGGCCAGCTCAAGGTTAGTAATAAATGGTAAGCATCTTCCCAAGGGTGGAAACGGTGTCCCATGCGCACGATGCGTAGCCGTTTGCGATCGGAAGTCACTTGACTATGGGGTTCTTTGGGGGCGCGAGCTTGACCCGATCGCTTGAAATTCAACATAGATAGACCCAGAGAAAATAGACCTAGACCCAGAAAAATAGACTCCCCAAGGATAAATAAATATCTAAAATCTAAAAATAGATGTCTAAAAATAGATTTTCAGAAATTTCCCAAAAATCAATCTTCAAAAAGAGATCTCGAAATAAATGCCGAAAAATCGAAACAGAAAAGCCCCAACGGGCGATCGCCCCATTCCCACCCGCATCTTAGCAAGGGTCTTGTCCCACCGAAAAACCCAAAAAAATACCCCCAGCCTGCTCAAGGAGCACTGGGGGCATGGGGCTAACGCTCACTGAAATATTCGAGTTTCGCAAAATATCAGCCAGAACGAATTCAGGAAAGAGTCCAAGGCAGCCAGCCCGCAAGCCAACTACCTTGGATCAGAACCTTTCATTCAACCGATACCCTGCTCTACCGAACAGCATTCGAGAAAGAGTTCACAACAAAAAAGGTTTGAGACAAGTTCAAGACAATTCAGCTTAGGAACCACTCAACGAAACCCAAATGACTTCCGGGTGGCCCAAAACCCAGCAAGGGTTGCTTAGCTCATGGCGACGGAGCTGGGTTCGCAGGAGATGGCGATGTCGTGCTGCATTTTGCCTTGGATGCGGCTGAAAGTAGACGACAGGTGGCCCAGACCCAATTCGGCTGCTGCGCGATCGAGTGCCAATTGTTCACGAGCAGCGGCTTGATGATGACGGGACATCATTTGGACACGAGCACGAGCGGAGATCGATTGGGTAGACATAACAGAACCTGCGGTAAGGGGTTGGCTGATCGGCGAAGTGACGGGGCGGCTAGCGGGGACGCTGCTGGGCGCGAAGGCCTCAGCGCCCGTGCGATAGGCGACACCCCGATAGGTCAGATCATTGACTGGTTGCGGCGGAATGCTTTCGGCATGGCGAAAATGCACTTCCAATCCGCGATATCGACCAGTGTGGCCCGTTTCTACCGTGGGCAGAGGGGTTTCTGTGCTGTCGTACCGGACACCGCGATAAATGAGTTTCATGAGGATCGCCTCCAGGAGATGCGTTCAGGATCTGACTGAGGCGCGTTCCTTCGGGATTTGCGGGTTGTGGATCGGTGGTTAGGACTTAACCCAAAATCGACATTGACCTAGAATCCCTACTTCCGTCTTTCTTTCTAACTAACGGCTGCAAGGGTGACCTGCGAGCTGTGGTGTTAGCGGGGAAAGATGAACGATTGGTTTCTGTATCTAAAGATACGGTTTAAGCCCAAAATAGTCAAGGGGCACTTAATATTTTGTGAAGCAAAGATCGCTGGGGCTGATGAATGGGCGGCGATCGAACCGTTGGCCCTCGCCCAAAACCCTTGCCTGGAAGCTGCTGAGGGCGATCGAGAACCTTGGAAACTGCATCATGGATCGATCGCAAGTTGAGGATTCGATCGCGATGGTCTGGCGAAAAGTTTTCTGAAAGTTTGGCGAAAAGGTTGCTGAAAGTTGGCTGAAAGGTTGATTGGTTCCCGCCTTGCCTCCTTTTTTGTCTAAATTGCTTGTCTAATTTCTTGCCCAATTGCTTGCCTAGTTTTTGGGCAATCCCACTCATCACCACCATGGATCGTCACTGATCTCTACCGAGATCTCTACCGATCGCCACTCATCACCACCGCCATCGGCTCGCAAATCTTGCAAAATCCCGGTACTGCGCCGCTTGAGATGAATCAGCGGTTAGAATAGACCTCCTATCGATCCCGGTCAGGCTTGAGTCCAGTGACCAACCTGCAAATTTCCGACTGGGTTCAGAGCGCGACGGAGGGTTAATCAACAGCGTGGCCGACAAGCAAAGTGGGTACAAAATTGTCGCTGACAACCGCCAAGCCCGCTACGAGTACGAAATTTTGGCAACCTACGAGGCGGGGGTTGAACTCAAGGGCACTGAGGTGAAGTCCATTCGGGCTGGCAAGGTGAACCTCAGGGATGGTTTTGCCCTCATCCGCAATGGCGAAGCGTTGCTGCTGAATGTGCATATTTCGCCCCACGACACCACGGGCAGCTACTTTAACCACGACCCTCGCCGCACGCGCAAGCTGCTGTTGCACAAGGAAGAAATCCGCAAACTGGTAGGACAGGTGGATCAAAAGGGGCTAACCCTGGTTCCCTTGCGCATGTACTTGAAGGGGGGATGGGTCAAGGTGGCGATCGGGCTGGCCCGAGGCAAGAAACTGCACGACAAGCGGGAAGACCTCAAGCGCAAGCAAGATCAGCGCGATATGGAACGGGCCCTCAAGCGGTAGCTCGATTAGTCAGTTAGTTTGATGGTTGATTGGCCATGAATTGTGATCATGGATTTCGGTCATGCGTTTTCGAGCATGAATCTTCGATCATGAATTTTCATGATTTGATCGTCATTTGCTCGTTTGAAGTGGGTTAATTTTTCGGGTGTGTCTCGGGCCGTTGGTATAACACAGCAAGGCGGACTCCTTGCTTGACCGCCCATGAGGCGTTTTGGATGCGTTGTTTCATAACTGGCGATCGGGTGAACACAGCAAACGCGGGGAGCCTCAGCACCCGGTGGCCGTTTGTTATCTTCCTGGGTAGGGGCCTTGGCCAAACGGGTCAAACAGGCCAAACACCGATCCAAAAAACGATGGGAAATTTGCGGCGAAGATGGCTGGCGGCGGGCTGTTGTGTTTGGCTTTGGGGAGGCACTGCCGGGGCCCAAGTGGGGCCGATCGCCCCTGATGGCACATTGCCGGAACCGTCGCGCATCCAAACCACGGGCGACACCATCCAAATCGACGGGGGCACCCGATCGGGTGGGAATCTGTTCCACAGCTTTGAGCGCTTTTCGGTTCCCGAGGGCATGACCGCTTGGTTCAACACGGGCGCGGAGGTGCAAAACGCCATCACTCGGGTGACCGGTGGCCAAGGGTCGGAGATTTTGGGCACGCTTCGGGCCAATGGCTCCACCAATCTTTTTTTGCTGAATCCCAACGGAATTCTGTTTGGGCCCAATGCCCAGTTGCAACTGGGGGGCGCATTTTGGGCCAGCACGGCCGAAGGGTTGGTGTTTGGTGATGGGGTGACCTTTGATGCGGGGCGATCGGGTGGGCCCCCGCTGTTGTCTTCCCAGGTTCCCTTGGGATTGCAGTTAGGTCAGCAACCGGCTCCGATTCGGCTGTTGGGGAGCTTGGTGGTGGCTCCGACTCAGCGGTTGTCGTTGGTGGGCGGGGCGATCGATCTGGCGGGCGGGCGGGCCGTGGCTCCCCAAGGGCAAATTGATCTGATCAGTGCGGCCGGTGGCACGGTGCGCTGGCAAACCAACGGGCCGATCGGCCTGGGTACGGCCCAACGCAGCGGCGTGATCAATTTGGATCAGCAAGCCGCGATCGATGCCAGCGGCCCCGGCGGTGGCCTGCTGAATCTTCAGGCGGGTCAAGTGGCGATTCTCAACGGCTCCACGGTCACGGCCCTCACGCAAGGAGAAATAAACGGCCGAGGGATCGCGATCGGGGCTAATCAAGTGGTGGTGGCGGGCATTGATCCCACCGGTCAACAGCCCAGTGCGATCGTGACCGACACCAGCGGCTCCGGCCGAGGTGGCTCGATCGTCATTGAAGCCAACCGCTTCAACACCCAAGGGCCCGCCCTCCTCTCCGCCAGTACCTTTGCCTCCGGCCAGGGCGGCGACATTGATATTCGTGCCACCGATGCCATCACCCTCAGCGGTCTAGGATTGCAGTTTGTGAACGAGGTAATTGTTGGCGGCAGCCTGGTGGGGCAAATTACCCCCGAAGTTCGCATCGCTGGCCTATACATCAACACCGCCGGTCTGGGGAATGGGGGTTCCATTCGGCTCAATACCAGCAACCTCACAGTTGCCGATGGGGCCGTTGTGTTTGCGCCCACCTTTGGCACAGCCCGAGGCGGCGACATCATCATCGATGCCGAGCAAATGAATGCCGCCAGTTCCCTGATCAGTACAGGCAACGCTCGCGAGTCCACGGGCGAAGGCGGCACCCTCACCATCCGTGCTGGATCCTTGCTGGTGCAGGGGGGAGCGCTGCTGGTGACGGTGAATTTAGGTAATGGCCCCGGCGGCGCTTTGACGGTGCAAGCCCGAGACAGCATTGAAATTAAAGATGCAGTGCCCCTTGCTTCCGTGGCCAGTGGGATTTTTACGAACACCATCGCTGGCAATGGTCGGGGCGGAGCCATGCTCATTGAAACCAATACCCTCACGGTGCGTGATGGGGCATTTATTGGGGGGCAGAGCGGGGCCAACATTCGGATCGGGGTGTTCGCAATGGGAGGAGTACCCGGTGAAATCACGATTCGGGCCGCCCGCCAAATTGACCTGATTGGTAGTTCCGGCGATCGCTTGTTCTCCAGTGGGATTGCCACCGATACCTTCACGGAATATCCGGCCGGCAACGTGTTGATTGAAACGCCATTCCTACGGGTTTTGGACGGCGCAACCCTCTCTAGTTCCTCGCTGGGGTTGGGCCAAGGGGGAGACATCACCATCAAGGCTGATCGCATGGAAATTAGTGGGCGATCGGCTGATGGGTTCCGCAGCGGGCTGTTGGCGGTTTCCGGGCGGGCAGATTTGCCCCAAATCACTGCCACGGGCAACAGCGGCAGCTTGAACCTACAGGTGGGCGATTTGGTGATTCGCAACCAAGGAGAAATTGCCGTCAACAGCAGCCTAACGGGGGATGCGGGCAGCCTCAGCATCACGGGCGATCGCCTACGTTTGGAAAACGGCAACATCACCGCCAACACTGCCTCCGGTCGTGGGGGCAACATTGATGTGCAGGTGAACACGCTGCAAATGCTGGCCGGCAGCTCGATCGCCACCAACGCCGTGCGCAGTGATGGCGGGAACATCCGGTTTCAGGTCTCTTCCCTGGCGGCCCTGCAAAACAGCGATATTACGGCCAATGCTCAGGCGGGGCGGGGCGGGCGCGTTGAAATTCAGGCGGATACAGTTGTGGGAACAGCCTTTCGACAGCAGCTCACCCCCCAAAGCGACATCACGGCCACTTCGGGGCTGGGAGCAAATTTCAGCGGGGCGGTGCAAATCAACACCCAAAATTTCAATGATGAATCGGGGTTGATTGACTTACCGGAAGATACTTTGGATCCAACGGCGGCGATTATTATCGGTTGCGCAGCGGATGAGGGTAACCGATTTGTGGTGACAGGGCGAGGGGGAGTCCCGGCGGAACCCGATCAGCCAGCCAGCAGCGCGGGGGCCTATTGGGATGATGTGCGGTGGTTGGGCGGTAATCTGACGGGGGAGGCGACGGGTACTCCTGATCGGGCGATCGCCCCGAATCCACCCGATCGCCCAGTGCCTACCGCAGCGCTTTCTGAGCCAGGTTCTGAGTCAGCACCTGAGCCAGTTTCTGAGCCAATTATTGAAGCCCAGGGTTGGGTAACTCGGGCCAACGGCTCGATCGCCCTTGTGGCCAATCCGGCAACGCCCCAGTTGGGTTTCCCGTTGAACTGTCGCCAATTCCGCCAGCCCCACTAATCCAACTCAAGCTCCATCAGGCTAGTTGCCCAATACCTACAAATCCCTAGCGCACTTCTACCTAGCGCACTTCCAATCGTTCCGTAATCCAAGTCATGCCCTCGGGGCCCACCAAAACAGCGGAAATCCAGCGAGATCCTGGGCTGTTGGGCGCGCGCCCAACCTTGAACAACCCTCCCGCGGAAATAGGTTCTAGGGCTGCATTTTGGGGAATGGCATACAGTTCCGGGCGCACAGGCGTATCGATCGCGCTGCCAGCCAACAGGGTGTCGCCCAACGGATCTTGAACGATCGCATCGAAGGTGTAAGTATCCCCCGGGCGCACTCGCTCCGGCAGCCGCACCCTCACGCGGGGTGGTTTGCTGCCCCATTGGGTGGTGGTGCGCTCATCAAGCAGTTCTTGACGGATCACCAGGCCGTTTTGAATGGTTTGGCGGGCCCGCACTTCCGTGACCAATTTGGCGGGCCCGAGGGTGGTGTTGGCTTTGGTGGCCGTGATGTCGGTGCGGGTTTCGAGAATCCAGGTGTCCCGGTCTCGATCGGCCTTTTCAACGGTGGTGCTGTAGGTCACCTGATCAAAGGAGTGCCAAAACTGACTGAGGGAGCGGCCCAACTCGTCGCGGCTGAGGCCATCGGCGCTGCGGAAGTTGGGGGCGAACCGTTGCAGCAAACCGGCATCTTTGGCGCTGGCGGCGCGATCGATGTCGCTCAATAGGGCTTGCACGCTGGGATCGATCGTCACGGCGGCGGCGGGGTTGACGACAGTGCCCATGGCCATCAGCAGACTGGCTCCGAGGGCGAGTCCCCACCGGCTAGCCCGCTGGATCGGTTGCGGATTTCCCAAGACGTAACAAGCGCGAAGAAGCATGGAATGATAATTTAGGAAGTCGGGAAGTGGCCGGAATTGATGACTCAAAGGGGGCGATCGGCCGGATCGCGTCGCTTTGGGATCAAGTCCCGCCTTGCCTGTCCGATTGTAGCGGTTGAAAGAGAGAAACGGTTTGACAGCAACCGCCCCGCAGCGATTGTTAGTGGCTGCCAGTGGCACGGGGGGGCATCTGTTCCCGGCGCTGGCGGCGGCCCAGGAGTTGACCGATCAATGGACGATCGAGTGGCTTGGTGTGCCCGATCGCCTGGAAACCAAGCTAGTGCCCGATTGCTTCCCATTGCACACCATTCCGGTGACCGGTTTTCAGGAGCGATTGGGCTGGAAAACCCTGGCCACGGCCTATGGCTTGGTGAAGTCTGTCTTTGCGGTGCGTCGGCTGTTGCAGCGAGGGCAGTTTGCTGGCGTGCTGACCACCGGGGGGTATATTGCCGGGCCGGCCATTGTGGCCGCTCGATCGCTCGGGTTGCCCGTGGTGTTACACGAGTCCAACGCCATTCCTGGCCGGGTCACGCGCTGGTTTGGCCCCTGGTGCGACACGGTGGCCGTGGGATTTGAGGCGGCGGCCCAGCGGTTACGCCAACGAAAAATTGCGGCCCTCTGTACCGGCACACCGGCCCGCGATCAATTCTGGAAGCCGGAACCGCTGGCCTTGCCCGTGCCGGAGGATGCGCCGTTGATTGTGGTGGCTGGCGGCAGCCAAGGGGCCGTGGCCCTGAATCGGTTGGTGCGGGAAGTGGCGGCGGCTTGGTTTGCGATGGGGGCTTGGGTGGTGCATTTAACGGGCGATCGGGATCCGGATGCGGCCAGCTTGGAACATCCCCAATACATTGCCCTTCCTTTCTATGACGATATGGCTAGCCTGCTGGGGCGGGCGAATTTGGCCGTTAGCCGATCGGGCGCAGGCACGCTAACGGAATTGGCCGCCACCGCCACCCCTTCGATTTTGGTGCCCTATCCCTTTGCGGCGGATGATCACCAAACGTTTAATGCGCAAGTCTTTGTGGAAGCGGGGGCAGCACAGGTGTTTCCTCAGGGGCAACTGTCTCCCGATCGCCTGCGGGATTTGGTTTTGGAGCTGCTGGCGGATCGATCGCGCCTGGACACCATGGCCCAGCGGGCCCGCGCCCTGGCTGTGCCCGACAGTGCCGCCCAGTTGGCCCAGTTGATGACGGCGGCGATCGACCGCGCAGCCCGCCGCCCATGACGGCCCCACGGTTCACCCCTTGGAGCGATCGGCTCCGGTGCTGGCTGTTTCCGGCCCAGCCCCAACGGCGCGATTGGTGGGGCTGGCTGTTGGCCAGCGGGGCGATCGCCCTGGCCATTGGCTGGGCTGGCTATCGCCAGGCCACAGGCGGCCCCTACATTGTCCAAGACGATGCTCGCCAGCATGTGTTTTGGATGCAGCGCTGGCTAGACCCCACCCTCTTTCCTCAGGATTGGATTGCGGACTATTTCCAATCCGTGGCCCCGGAAGGCTATCGCACCCTCTACCGGTTGCTGGCTTGGGCCGGGTTGAATCCGCTGGCGGTGAGCAAAATTCTGCCGATCGGGCTGGGGTTGGTGGTGGCGGGGTTGGCTTTTGGTTTAACCACGGCCCTGTTGCCGATTCCGGTGGCTGGATTTTTGGGATCGGTGCTCACCAGTCAAGTGCTGGCCATGACCGATGACTTGGCTTCCGCCACCCCCCGATCGTTCCTCTACCCGCTGTTTTTAGCCTTTGCCTGGGGTTGGGTACGCTCCAGCCTGGGTTGGGTTTTGGGCACGATCGGGCTGCTGGGCCTGTTCTATCCCCAATACGTCTTGGTGGCCTTGGGTATCTTGGCGATCGACTGGTGTTGGCGCTGGCGCTGGCAGTGGCCGGCCGGATTGCGAGCGATAATTGCCAGCCCTTGGGGCCCCGCCGCCACCCTAACTCAGCGGCGCGATCGCCTGGCCCTGGGCGGTGGGATTGCGGGGATCGCTGTTCTGGGTCTCTATGCCCTGCAAGCTTCGGACTATGGCCCGGTGGTGACCGTCAGCCAAGCACGATCGCTCCCGGAATTTTTCTCCAGTGGCCGGGCCAATTTTTTTGATGACAACTGGTTTGACTTTTGGATTTTGGGGCAACGCAGCAGCCTGTTGCCCAAGGATCCATTCACACCGGCCACCTTGGTTTTGGGGTTGCTGTTGCCGGTGGCCTGGTGGCAGCGCGATCGCTGGCGTTTGGGGCAACACCTGAGCGATCGTCTGGCCCTGTTGCCCATTTGGCTCGCCTCTGGCATCGGTTGCTATACCTTGGCCCATTTGCTGCTGTTTCGGCTCCATTTACCCGGTCGCTACACCCAACACAGCATTCGGATGATGTTGCCGATCGCGGCGGCCTTGGTGTTGACGCTGCTGCTGGATCAACTCTTGGGCGCTGGGCGATCGCGGCCTGGCTTAACTGATCCAGTGATCAGCACCCAATTCACCAACCCCGAAGCCCACGCCCCATCCCCCAGCCCAAGCTCAACCCCAACCATGCCCCCAGCCTCAGGCGCTGGCCGAGGGTTCAAGCGCTTGTTAGCGGTGCTCTTGGCGATCGGGCTATTCAGCGGTGCAGTGCTCTATCCCCTCAGCCTGAAACGCTTTCCCAAGGCCAACTACGTGGCGGGAGAATCGCCGGGCCTGTACCAATTTTTTGCAACCCAGCCGGTGGATCTGCGGGTTGCGTCCTTGGCCAAAGAGGCCGATAATCTGCCCACCTTTGCCGGGCGATCGGTTCTGGTGGCCCGTGAATATGCCATTCCTTACCACTGGGGCTATTACCGCTTGTTTCGACAACGGATGATGGATCTGCTGCAAGCACTCTATAGCCCAAATCTGGCGGTGGTGTTGGCCTTCAATCAGCAATACAGCATTGATTTTTGGCTGCTCGATCGCGATACCTTCACGATCGATTACCTGAGCGCAAAGGAGCGGCGGGCCAACCGCTGGTTACGCCAATTTCAACCGGTGCAACAGGAGGCGCTCGATCGCCTCAATCGCGGCGAAAAGCCAGCCCTGAGCAGCTTTTTAGCCCCCGATCACCCCTGCCAGGCCTATCAACAACCGGATTTGGTGGTTCTCGATGCGAAGTGCCTAGCCAAGGTGGCCGTCGCGGCCAGCCGTTGATTAGCCCTCGGCCACCCGCCTGATTTCGCTGAGCACCGCTAGACATGAGCGATTTTGCCCCTTTGCCGTTGCCCCTAACCTTGCCATGTATGCCCTAAGACGATCGAGCTGGCTGCTGTCCCTGGTTTTGGTTCTGGCGATCGGGCTGGGCCTGGGGTTGCGGGTCACCAACTTGTCCCAGAAATTTCACTGGATTGATGAAATCCATAGCGCCATGCGGGTGGCCGGCGTGGGCAAGGAAACCGCCGTGGCTTGGGCCACTCGGGCCGCCAGCGATCGCCAGCCGGTGACCATGGCCGACCTGATGCAGTTCCAAACCCTGCCCGCCAATCAAAATCTGCTGGAGGGCTTGCGAGCCACCACCGTGGCCCTGGCCACGGACAATCCCCAACATCCCCCCCTGTTCTATGGACTTGCCAGGGTGTTGGCCGGGTTTGGCGGCCGGGCGATTGATCAAATTCGCCTGACTGCTGCCCTGATCAGTTGGCTCACCTTTCCGGCCATGGTTTGGTTGGCCTGGGAACTCTTCCGCTCTTGGGCCGTGGCGCTGCTGTCGGTTTTGCTGCTGAGTCTGTCGCCGCTGCACTTGGTCTATGCCCAAGAGGCCCGGGAATATAGCCTAGTGGTGTTGTTGGTGTTGGTGTCCGGGGCACTGTTGGTGCGGGTGCAGCGGGCTTGGCATGAGTCCCGCGCCTTTGACCCGGCAGGCCGACTGCGACGGGTGCAGCGGGGATGGCTGGCCTATGGCGGGGCGATCGCCCTGGGTTTGTATGCTCACCCCACCTTTGCACTGACGATTTTTGGCCATGGGCTGTGGATGACCTGGCTGGAACGGTTTCGTTGGAATCGTCAAATGCGTGCTTGGGCGATCGCGGCGGCGCTGGGTAGTGCGGCCTTTTTGCCTTGGTTGGTGGTTTATTTGATCCACTTTGACGGCATGGCTTGGGTGGGGCGCGATGTGGGTTGGCTGACGATCGGCCGGCGCTGGTTGATTGGCCTGGTGGGTTTGTTTGCGGATGTGCAGGGCCTGACGAGCGATCGGCTGGTGAATGTGGAAACGGGCCAGGACGAAGCCCAATTGGCAAGCTGGGTTTGGTGGGGCGTGCTGTTGCCAGTGGGGGGCTTGGTGGTTTGGAGTTTCCGAATTCTCTGCCAATTTGCCAATGAAGCGGCGAAATGTTTGGTGCTTTGTGGGTTGGCTGTGCCCTTTTTGGCCCTGGCAATTCCCGACTTGATTGATGGGGGGCAGCGATCGACCGTGCCGCGTTTTTTGTTGGGCCCCTCGATCGGGGTGATTTTGGCAGTGGCCTACAGTTTGGCGGAATTTTGGGTCACGCCACGCGCTTCCCGTTCCCTGGCGGGGCAATATGGCCGACGATTGGGCCAGATCGTTACTGTGCTGTTGGTGTCGGTTAGCCTTGCTTCCAGCATCGCCATAGTGCGAGCGGATACTTGGTGGAACAAATACAGCAGTTTTTACGATGGTCAGGTGGCCGCCGCCCTGGCCAACCGCCCTAACCAATGGGTGCTGACGGGGCCGGAAAAGGTGGGCCGGGCGATCGGCCTGGGCTATCGCACCGATCCCGCCGTGCAGTTTCTATTTTTGCGATCGCCCGCTGATTTGGCGGGCCGGCCCTTGGGCGATCGGGTTTGGCTCTATCGCCCCTCCCGCGAAATCCTGGAATCCCTACAGAGTCGGGGTTGGCAAATTGCCCCCACCGTTGAGCGAGGACAACTGCTAGAAGCCACCAGGGACTCCTAGGCCGGCCCGATCATGGAGCTACCTGATTAACCCGATTTAGAAGCTGGCAAGGGGACTTGAACCCCTGACCTACTGATTACAAGTCAGTTGCTCTACCAACTGAGCTACGCCAGCGATTGGCCATCCTGGGGATGACGTTTGATACTTTAACCCACAACTGATCGCGCTTCAAGGGTGGCGATGAAGTTTGATGAAGTTTGATAAAGTTTGCGGAAACTGCCCCGATCGATCTCGCCAAGTCTTGCGCGCCAAGTGTTGCCCGTCCTCACTCAGCACTAGCCCAAGGCCAAATGTAATTGAGCCTAGGGCGCGACCGATGGACGATGGGATTCAATCAGGGCCTCAATAATTTCCTCAGCCTTCGCCTTGCTGCTGACCGCAATCCCCTTATCTTTGGCGAGGGTTTTGAGCTTGGCCAACGCAACCACACTGTAAATTTTCCGCAGTTCGGCTTCCTGGGGATCAACAACTGGGGCTGGCGACTTGGCCGGCGGCTCGATCGTCAGGGTGATTTTTGATCCTTCGGTCACCACTTCGCAAAGGCGATGGATCGATCGCTCCAAAGAGGCAACTATTTCCTGTGCGGCGCTGCTGGAGCTGGTTTCGCTCGTGGGGCCGGGTGGCTGTGGCTGCGCGATCGGGTTCCCAGTCTGGCTGAGGTTTGCCAACTGTTGACTGAGATCGGTCATTTGGCTTTCTAGCTTGGCCAATGTTTGCGCTGAGTTGGCATCCCCCAAAGCATGGCGATCGGCAACGGTCACTCCCGCAAGAGACTGGGTTAGTTTTTGATCGAGGAGTTGCTCCAACCGTTGGGTTAATCGTTCTTCCAGGCGCTGGCCAAAAGTTGAATCGATGCCTAGTTCCACAACTGGCTGAGGGATTGAGTCGGGGTTGGCAATCGAGGCCGACGGGGGATCGCCTTCTAACAAAACCGCCAGCTCTTCTTGGGCTAATGCCGCTTCCGCATCACTCAGGTCAAAAACCCAGGCCCACAGCATCCCAATGTCTAAATCATTGGCCACCACCACCCAATCAGCCCCGTGGATTACTTCATATTCCACTTCATCCCCAAGCTGATCGGTGCGGCGAACCAAAATTGGGATCAAATTGCTGTTGTGATTCTGCAAACTCCACCGCAGTTCCTCATAGCGATCGGGTGAAATTTCCGGTTGCGATCGCATCCCCACCAAACAGGTATGAACCTGGCCATGGTTAACGGGTTGAATCTTCAGGTTTTCGCGAATCAGGCGGCGACGTTCTTGATAATCGCTCATGGGTTAGGTTCAGCGTCAACACTAACTTTTTGAATCAAATCTTTGGCCAAATTCTCAAAGGCCGCCAGGGCATTTTCAACGGAATTGCGATCCTGAGATCCCAGATCCTCATCAAAATCAGCCGCGCAAAGAGGATAGCCTTTCGACTGGGATTTGGACAAAACATTTAACCGAGGAACCCAAGTGGCCTCGCGGAAAAGCGCCGTGCGATCGCCCCCCGGGAGCCGATCGAGCTTGGCGTTCAAATCATCCACCATCGCTTGATTAAAAGTCTTGGACTGGCGATCATACATACTGACGGCAATGCCCACAATCGGCAGGGGCGTTTCTCGGAATTGCCCCACCTCTTCCACTTGGCTGAGCACATATTCCAAGGCACGAATGGGATAGGGGGAAAGCTGCGTGGGAACCAGAACTCCCGCCGAAGCCATCAGAGAAATTCGGTTCACTTTCCCAAAGGAGGGCGGTGGGTCAACGAATACAAAATCATAGTCATGGTTTTTGAGTTTTTTGGCCAGGATTCGATCGCTATCCACTAACTGAATGAGTTGATTTTCCATATTACTAAGCCGAATATGGGAAGGAATCACATCCAAAGTCACATTGCCCCAACGTTTGCTGATGGTGACGGAGGCGGCCGTGGTTTTGGGTTCCGTCAGCAGGTGGGTAATATCCTTGCGTCCCGCTTTTTCAATATCTTCCAGGGGATCAATTCCGAGGCCGGTGGTTAAATTCGCCTGAGCATCAATATCAATCAGCAAAACTCGCTTGCCCATTTGGCTTAGGGCAGCGGCTAAGTTGATGGTGAGTGTCGTTTTACCGACTCCACCTTTGTTGTTAAAAACCGTGATGATCATAGACTCTCGCCGTTGAGGTTCTGGGTCTGAGGTTTGGCGATCGTGAATCGCCAACAGGCTCATCATTTTGGGATCGTGAGAAAGCCGCGCGATCGCCCGAATGAATTGGTGATGAACCTTTCGATGGCTATCGGCAAAGGCGGCCATGACCCGATCGCAATTGCGCTGCCACAGCAACGATCCCAGCAGCCGATAGTTATCGTAAAGATCGGCTCGCTCAAACTCCCACAGAATGTGAATTGCCCTACCATCGTTATAGAGCAACTTGAACTGATTGCCATTGGTTAATAGGCCCAACAAACTGCCCGATTCACGGAGATATTCCCGCAGTTGCCAGCTATTGTGGGCGATCGATTTGTGGGGCGCTTTGGCCTCAATGACCAAATAGTGGCTAGAGGGAGCCGCTTGCTGGGCCTTGACTAAAAAATCAACTCGTTTTCGCCCAAAGGGAACCTGTTGGGTCACATCGGCTTTGTCATAGCCGAGTAGCATCAGCAGCGGGGTCAAAACTCGATCTTCTAGGGCTTTTTCAGTGGTGCAGGTTTCCACCCGATCGAGCAGGGCTGTCCATTGCTGCTGAAACTCCTCGGGCGTGAGCATCATCGATCAAGAACTCATCGCGAACTGACGACATCAACCGAAAATAGAGAGCCGCTGAGCGGCCATAATTCTAGCAGTTATGTTGCAGTTGTAAGCGCACCTGATTGGTGTGAGTTGCACCGGGATCAAGCCATAGCAATTGTTCGCCCGTGTTTAAGGCATTGCGCGGCCCTGTCCAGGGTTCCAGACAATAGAAAGGTTTACCCTTCAACGTCCAAAACACCAAGGTGCGGTAACTGGCATCAAACTCCAGGCTGAGGGTTTGTTGTTGCTGACGATCTGTGACCGTGGCCGACAGGCGATCGACCACAGGAAATCGCAGATCTAATTCATCTTGCTCAAAATCCAAATTGCCATCAAATGCCCCAGTTGATTGGCGCTTTTGATCAAAGTATTCAGTAACCGGAAGATCGATCGCCAGGGCCGATTTATCCGCCACGTTGAAGTAGGGATGCAACCCAGAAGAAAAGGGCATGGGGCGATCGCCCAAGTTGTGATGGTTTTGAATAATTTCTAACTGATTGCCCTGCAATCGATAGGTGAAATCCAATCGAAACTGAAAGGGATAAACGGCGAGGGTTGCGGGCGTGGCATCGAGGGTGAGGGTAATGCTCGCTGCGTCGCGCAAGTCGGAGCCAGTGACCATCCAAGGCAAATCGCGCGCGAAACCATGCTGCTTGAGAATGCCCGCTTCTCCACTGGGTAGCTGATAGCGATTGTCCGGCAAGTTCCCGCAAATGGGAAACAGAATGGGGATCCCGCCACGAATGCTGAGGTTGGGATCTTGATAGCGATCGCGATCGAGATAAAGCAACTCTTGGCCCTGAATTGCCCAGCGGGTGATGATGCCGCCGCGATCGGGAACCACTTCCAAAACGGACTGGGCAGCCCCATCGGTCAAGCGAAAGACCGGCCACTGTTCAGCTAATTCTTCAACTTGAAACATGAGGTTCTGAATCCTGAATGAGTGGCAGAGGCTAGAACGGGGCTGCCCTAGTTCATAGGGTCAAGGTTGCGGGATCAGTCATCATCACAAGGGGCTTAAGCTCCTTGCTGCCTAACCGTTTGGCGGCGGCAACAGTCATTGGGTCTGACCTATCAAAATCCGCTTGCCATGCGACTAGAACGGGGCTTGACCAGTGAAATTCCCCGGCGGTGAATAGCGACAAACCAAGGTATCGTTACCACCGCCCGAGGCCAGACCGCAGCCCACTTGCGTTGTGTTGCGCCAAACGATTTGAGTGTAGTGTCCCACATCGGCCCAGTTGCCGGTGGTGCTGACGTTGGGGAAAATTCCCTGCTTGAAAAACCGCTTTTCGGCTCCCCACAAATCCACCAGCGCTTTGGTGGAATAGGCCCCACTGGTTCCTCGGGCTAAATTTTCGCCCTGGCCGGTGTTTTGGGCATGGTTAAAGGCTCCGGTGGATGCCAATTGGTTCGCCCAGGCCTGGGCATCCCTGGCCAAGGAGTCTGACCAAGTGAGAGGGGCAACGCCCACCGCCGATCGATAGCTGTTGTGGGTGGTGAGGATGTCGTTCGTGAAGGTGCTGGTTCCGCCGCCGCTGGTTCCGCCGCCGTTGGTGGTAGTACCGGCCGCGCGGGCCACAGCATCGGGGGTAGCCCCCAAAAAGAAGGCAATTTCTTGACCGGCCGCATTGGTCACTAGCGTGCCGGTAATGGAGCCGTCGCCGTCGGGATCAATGTCCACGCCCACGGTGCTCTGAATCGTTTGGCGAATGGTGGCGGCCGTGGCATTGGCAGGCAGGGTTAAACCCGGAGGCAAGATGCCGCTGCTGCCTTGCAGGAGGGTGACCAGGAAGCTGAGGGAATAGCTGGTGGCTTGGAAGCGCATATCGCTGGCATTCAGATTGTTGAGTTGCAGGCGATCGACCGTGGGATCAAAATCCAACACCACGTCCACATTGCTGAGGCCGGTGGCATCACCCCGCAGGCTAAAGGTATCGGCTCCTGCACCGCCGATCAGCACATCGCTGCCCAAATCGCCGCTCAGGAAATCATTGCCCGCCCCGCCCAGGAGCAGATCGGAATCGCGCCCTCCCACTAGCGTATCGTTACCGTCGCCACCCGCAACCCAATCGTTACCCAAGTTCCCAGCCACGAGGTCATCCCCCAGCCCGCCATCGAGGTCGTCTTGGTCGCGACCGCCCAACAGGCTGTCGTTTCCACCGTTGCCCCGCAGCCGATCGTTGCCCAAGTTGCCATAGATAAAGTCGCCCCCTTCGGAACCTTGAACGCTGTCTGCACCTTCCAGGGCCCGCAAACCTTGGGGGGCGGTGGCGAGCAAGTTGGCCGGAACGGTGTAGTTATCGTTACCGGTACTCAGATCAAAAAATCCTTCGGGAGAAAGACCAGCCATAGCTAGGAACACCAGGGGAATGGAGGATTGGGATTGGGGCGATCGAGTCGGTGTGGGTGCTTGAGCCAAATCAACCCAGCCATGAACCCAGCGATCGACCCAGCGATCGACCTAACCCCAAGGCCAACATACCCAGGAAATCCCCAAGAATCAGGTTAGGAACGCACATCGATCGACCCGTCGGGCCAAAAAACCACTCGAAACTGAGCCAAGGGAGCCAGTTGCACCTTGCCGTTGTCGCCTTTGATGGCGCTGGCGGCCGGGTTCAGCAATGGGCCCAGGGGGAAGGGTTTTTGGGCCGCATTGCGATTGGCGGGATCCGCGTCTACGGCGATGCCAACAGCGTTGGTGCGCACGTCATACATCAGGGGCATACTGGGCGCAGATTTGCCCTGCCAGGCGGTTCGCAAGCTCTTTTCGAGCTGGGCGCGGGCAGTTTCACGGGCGATCGCGTCGCTGAGGCTGGGATTCTGAATTCGGTTGACAGCGGCATTGCTGGCGTTCACCGATTTCATGGGGATCACTTGCACCCCCTGGGCAGCGCTGAAGGAGACCTGGAAAGTGGCTAGCGGTTCCCCGGTATTAGCCCGATCGAGGGGCTTAAACAGCAATTTGGGCAACGGGGTACGGGCGATCGCCTCTTGGGCCATGGCGTTTTCCGGCAAATAGCCCACGATCGAGCCATCCTCGCCCACACTCACCCGGTAGTTCAGGGTCAGGGCCAAATTCTGGCGATCGGTCCAAGCCTGATCCAACTGACCGAGGAGATATCGCTCCAAGGCTGCCAACTGTTTGGGATCCGTCACCGGCTTAGCGGGAGTCAACAGCGTATCGGCTCCTTCTCCGGCCAGGGGCGAGGGCACTGGCACCGACGAGGGGGGAATGGCTGCACTCGTGCTGGCTGGGGATGCCGCCGGGAGCGATCGGGTTTGGGGTTGGGGTTTGGTGGGGCTGGGGGCGGTGGCCGGTGAGGGTGCGGGCAAGGCCGACTGATTTTGAGGCGTGGGTGTGGGCGTGGGCCGCAACAGATCCTTGGGTTGTTGCACCTTGGGCACGGGCAGCATAAACAACAACCCCGCCGCCACGGCCAACCCGGAAGCGCCCAAGGCCACGGGAGCCGCCCGTTGCACCAGCGGTTCCGCCTGCACCAGGTCATGGCGAGACACCGGAGAGAACACCTGCTGGATGTCGGGCAAGGTTTTGGGATCGCCGTAGAACTGGTCGATCGTTTCCACCAAGTCAAACAGTTGCAGCGGGGTCAGCAATAGCTCGATCGGCTGCGGCGGGCCATCGCCGGGCCCCTCCGGATTCGGCGGCGGCATCACCAACAATCGATGTTTGCCCCCATCGGCTGCCACAACCGCCACATTGGGCTGACTGGGATCGATCGCTGTGGGTAACTGGGGCGATTGAATGCCGCTGAAGCAACCCTGGGCGTATTGACTCACCACCTGGGCAAACCGCTCAAAAAAGCTGCGATCACACAAAAATCCCTGGCCATGGGCAGGAAACTGACAATTCACCGTCAACAGCACCGATAAAGTCGGTCTTGCTTCCCCCACCTCTGCCAATGAATCCATGCCCTCCAGGGTCAGGACACAATTGGGCAAGCTGTACTGTCGTTGAATTGTCACGCCACTTCTCCGTCAAACAAACTAATCCAAAAGCGTTCCAGCCCCGCCGTTGACGAACAGTACAGTAACTGTTCCAGCAAGCGGAGGGCCAGGGTATTCAGGGCCTCGTCGGTGTTGTAAACCGTCACGGCCGATCGGCGTGGATTCATCCGGGCCCGGAAGTGGGCCCGGAACCGCTCCAGATAATCCGCCAGCCGAAAATGGTGCTCGAAGGATAGATCCTGCTCCTCCAGCCGCTCGCAAGCCAGAAGTAATTGCCGAATCAGCACCGTCAGTCGCTTGGCCAAATAAACCACAATCGTGGTCAGGGCCTTGGCCTCATTCAAGCTCAGGGGCCGCCGTTGCACCGCCCGCCGCAAAGGATTCGTGGCTCGCAGTCGCCACAGGTTAACCTTTGTGCCAACCACGCTCGTGATTCCCAGCTCTTGGGCACAGTAAAGAATCGCCTCAGACCCGCTGAGATCGAGGGCTTCGATCGCCAGGAGCATCAAGTCCAGTTGTTGGCGGGCCCGCCGGGGGCATTCACCATCTTTCACGGGCGGGTTGGGCAACCGCTCCAAAATCGGCGGGATCTCCGGTGAATCTGCGGGAACAGGCGATCGATCGGCAAACATTGCACTCGAAGAAGTCATCGGCACAGAATCACATCAGCAATTCAATGAAACCATTGATTAGAAAATCATTTCGATCCATCGGTCAATCCGTCCAATTGTCCTTGCGGGGGCTGGGGGTCAATCCCGCCCAAGCGAAGACCCCAGGGATCTGGGGCGATCGGGGAGGATCAGGCGGCCTGTGCCACTTGGGCGATCGGACTCTGAACAATCCTGCAATCATCCCGTAAGCACCACCCCCCGGACGATCGGTTACAAAATTCAGCCCTGTAATTCAGCGATACTGATTTCGCGCTGAATTTCACACTGAACTTCGCCATGATTCCGCCAAACGATCCCCACCAGTTTAAGCAGTTTTAGGCAATCTCCTGGAGAAAACTCAGATGACCACACCCCAATCCCAGCCGACGGATTTGCATCGTCTGGTTCGTGCTATTCCTGATTTTCCACAGCCCGGAATTGTTTTCCGAGATATTACAACCCTTCTGCGCGATCGGGATGGCTTGCAACAGGCCGTGGATCACCTACACGATCGCTGTCATGATCTGCGCCCGGATTTTGTGGCCGGCATCGAAGCGCGCGGGTTTCTGTTCGGCCCGGCCTTGGCGTTGGCCTTGGGTGTGGGCTTTGTGCCCCTGCGCAAACCGGGCAAACTCCCCGCCGCCACCCATGGTGTGGAATATGACTTGGAATATGGGCGCGATCGCCTGGAAATTCACCAAGATGCGATCAGCCCCGGTTCACGGGTGTTGGTGGTGGATGACGTAATCGCTACCGGGGGCACTGCCGCCGCCGCTGGGCAACTGATCCATCAAATCGAAGCAACCCTAGTGGGCTATGGCTTTTTGATTGAACTCCAAGACCTGAAGGGGCGCGATCGCCTGCCCGATGTGCCGGTTCGATCAGTGCTGGTTTATTGATCAGCAAATTGACCGGCTACTCACCCCTTTGACTGGGCCCTGAATCAGCGCTGGTTCGTTAAGCGGGAGATTAGGAACTAAAGATTGGTCTGTTGAGCAAGGATGTTGATTGGGTGTGACCAGTTGGGATGGACTCCGATTGGTAACTCTTAACCATTCTTAGCAACTTGATCGAGATGCGTATTGGCAACCTTATTTTCTTGACTTGCTTGGGAATGGTCTATTCATTGCGATTTTTTTCGCAACCTCATTCTGTTTGATTCATCCGAGCATGTGATGTGTGATCGAAATCAACGATCAAAGAGATCAATCTCAGATCCCCATCGCAAGGTGTGATCAAGATCAATCATCGAAGCTTTCAGCAGAACTTCATCAACTCCTTAAGAACCATCTGCACAACTTTATCCAGTCTTTACCTAATCGCCCTGGCCCTTCCCATAGGATTACATCAGTAGCAGGTTAAGTCAGCCCAGTGCGCCCAAAACCCTGATGGCTGACCAGCGCAAAGACAAGCGCGTCCTAGCTGGGTGCTCCTTAAAAACAAGCCCAAAATTTTTAGCCCAAGTTAGCTCAAGACTGTTGGAGTCGAAAACATGGTTGGACTTTTCCCCAAACTGGTCGTAAGCGCCTCAATGGCCGCTGGCGTGGGGTTGTTTGCCGGAGCACCAGCCCTCGCCGCCAGCCTCCAAGGTGCCAGCACCACCGGCAATATTCTGGTGTATTGCTCGAACGGCACCAACACCTTTCTGTGCGATAACAGCAACCTCGGCACTGCCCTGCAAGGGGACTTGACCGCGCCGGGTGGCAACGTCGAGCTATTCGCAGACAGCGAAACTGCACCCGGTCTAGCCAAGTTCCTGAGCGGTACCTACAGCACCCTCACTGGCACTCTGAACGGTCAAGCCATTGAGTTCCGCAGCCTGGTTAAGTCCGACTGGACAGCCCAATTTACCCAAGCTTGGCTGACGGATGTGGCTGCCCAAAACGGCATTAGCAGCATTTTGACCGGTAATTTTCTGTCAGAAGCGGTTGGTTATTTCACCTCCAACACGACGGAAGCCAATGCCGCTTTGGCCAGACTGAGTGACCCGAACGTCGCCTTCGTGAACCAAGACCTGGTAAGCGGGGTGATTTCGGTGGGTCTAGCGGGTCACATGGACGTGACCAGTATTGTGTCGGGGCTGATTGCCACCAGCAAAACCCTGACGAATATTCAAAAAACTCAGTACAGCAACGTCATCAAAGCCCTGGGAACGCAAGGGGTGAAGCTGCAAGCCAGCGAGCTGGTGAAGGTGCTTTACGATGGCCAAGAAACTGTCCGTTACGGTGGTCAGGGGATCGCTTCTGGTCAGGTGGAAGCGGGTGATGGAAAGTCCCACAACGGAACCTACCTGGTGCAGTTCCAAGGCAAGTTGCCGGAACCGCCAGCCGCCACGCCGGAGCCGTCTTTGATGGTTGGTTTGGCTGCGGTGGGTAGCTGGGTGGCGCTGAAGCGTCGCCAAAACCGTGCCTAATTCGCCTCAGAAAGTCGCTCTTGAAAATTGAGCTGAAAAATGGGGGGTGATGCCATGAACTTGGCATCACCCCCCATTCGTTTTGGGACTTGTTTTGAGTCTGATTTTGATTCTCGGGGATCAGCGATCGGGTCTGGGATCGCTGATTTTGACTGTAGTTGGCAATCTGAATTGAGTATTGACATCCTCCCCAGCTTAAAGAGGATTGAACAGTCAGTACTGACCAATCTTGACCAGTACTGACTAATATTGAATCTGCCCAATTAACGATCGCTAAACTTCGCTCCAACCCGTGGGGGAAGGGAGGGGAACCTGTTCGCCGGGGCGCGATCGAGACACTTGCTGCATACTGGCCGAAAGCCACAGAAACAGCTCCTGGAAGCTGAGACCTTTGAGCTTCAGGGGCGATCGCACCGTGAGGGATCCCAGCCGCTCCATGTCTGCACCTTCAACACCCACGGCAAAAAAGGCGAGTGCTTTACGGGCTTCTTCATCGCGAATTCGGGTGGCGGCGGCTCCTAGCACTTCCGCATCATCACTGGGCGCACCGTCAGTAATTAAGAAAATCCAAGGACGGTAGTAAGCCACGCCATTGCTGCGATACTGGGCTTTACGATCGCGCAGCAAATCCAAGGCCGCATGGATTGCAGCTCCCATGTAGGTCATGCCGCCGGCTCGGAGCCGAGGCGCTTCAAAACTATCGGCCGTCACAAAGTCTTGAAGCACTTCCACCCGATCGGCAAAGGTTGCGATCGCCACTTCCACCCGTTTCGCTGCTAGGGAGTCGCCGTTGAGATCAGCCTGGAAAGCTTGCAAGCCAGCTTCCAGAGCGGTTAAAGGCGCGCCCTGCATGGAGGTTGAGACATCCAGCAGCAGCACGCAAGGGCAGCGCGGCTCTGGGTTTTCTGCGAAGGCGATCGCCTCTTCAAAGTCAAAATTTCCAGACACCATTAAAACTTCTAGACACGACGGAAGCGACGAAAATGACTCGGCTAGACTAGGACTCAACCTGAGGATGATCAACCGCTGACTCCCTGCGGACTGCCAGAGCTGACCACAGCTCTAGTTTTCCAAGCAAGACGAGGTTAGAGTGCATCCCAAGGCCTGATCCGCATCATTTGTTTGAGGAGTGGGGTCATAACCCAAGCCAATAACTTCAGTTATCAACTGCTCCCCACGCACCATTGAGTTTCCCAGACCCGGCTTTTGGGTGTTACTTTCCCCTAGACCCGGTTTGGGGTGATGGGTTCCACTGGCCACAATCAACTAACTCAATTAGACAACATCAATCCAGTTAGAAAACAGTCAGCCAGCGCCAGTGACTCCTCCGACCCGATCGCCCTGTTCGATCGCCCTGGTTAATCCGGGCCTCGATCGGGAACCCCGATCGCCACACCCAATCACCACGATTGAGATTTCCTAAGATTGAGATTTCCGAAGGTTGATACCCCAAAGGTTTGATTCACTGCACTGGTTGATTGAGTTGATAGGCAGTTTGGATATCCGGTGGGGATCGCTACGATCGGGATCAAGTCTATTTTCCCTTGAACCTTGGGCAGTGCCAGGGCCGGTTCCGGCTCCCTGCCCATGCCCGATCGTCCCCTTGGCCCCCACGGCCGTTCGGCCTCTCACCTGATTTCTTTACCCACCGCCGCCCCTATGACCTCTACCGGACAACCGCTCTCGAATTACACGGAATCATTTGACATTCAGGGAAACTACTGCCCGATTACCGTTCACGTGGAGGACGATCGCACCGGGATGGCCCCCGACACGTTGCGGCGTGCCTTTGCCGACAACCTGTACTACATCCAAGGCAAAAACGAACTCACCGCCACGCCCTTTGACTACTACATGGCGCTGGCCTACACGGTGCGCGATCGCCTGTTGCACCGCTGGATCGCCAGCAACACCACCTACATGCAACAGGACGTGAAAACGGTCTGTTACCTGTCAGCGGAATTTTTGCTGGGGCGACAGTTGGGCAAGACCATGCTCAACCTGGGGATGTACGAAAAAGCCAAGCAGGTGGTTACGGAAGCTGGCTTAGACTTCAATCACCTGTTGGAATTGGAGCCAGAACCGGGGCTTGGCAACGGTGGTTTGGGGCGGCTTGCGGCTTGCTTTTTGGACTCGCTAGCCACCTTAGAGATTCCGGCGATCGGCTACGGCATCCGCTACGAATTTGGCATCTTTGATCAGCGGATCGAAGATGGGGCCCAGGTGGAGCGGCCCGATAAATGGCTGCGGTTCGGCAATCCCTGGGAAATTCGTCACCCGGAATTGACCGTGGAAGTGGGCTTTGGGGGACACACGGAACAGTACGTGGACGAGCATGGCCATGGTCGCTGTCGCTGGGTTCCGGCCCGACGCATTTTGGGCACGCCCCACGATGTGCCGATCGCGGGGTACAACAACAACACCGTCAGCACCCTGCGCCTGTGGAAAGCCAGCGCCAGTGAAGAGTTTAATTTCCAGGTGTTCGATCGGGGTGACTATACCGGAGCCGTGGCCGACCAAATTTTGTCGGAAAACATCTCCAAGGTGCTTTACCCCAACGACAACACGGCCCAAGGAAAGCAACTGCGCTTTGAGCAGCAATACTTCTTCGTGAGCTGCTCCCTGCAAGACGCAATCAACCGCTACCGGCGCGATCGGCGGCGGGGACTGGAATACCTGCACGAAAGCATCGCCATTCAGCTCAACGACACCCACCCCGCGATCGCCGTGGCCGAACTAATGCGGCTACTGATCGATCGCTACGATTTGGGTTGGAACCGCGCTTGGCACGTCACCCGTCAATGTTTGGCCTACACCAATCACACCCTGTTGATGGAAGCCCTAGAACGTTGGCCCGTCAACCTGTTCGAGCGGCTCTTGCCCCGCCACTTGGAAATCATCTACGAAATCAACCAGCGCTTCTTGGACGAAGTGCGGCTGCAATATCCCCACGACGAAGCCCGCGCCGGTCGGATGTCGTTGATTCAAGAAAATCCAGAGCGGATGGTGCGGATGGCCCATCTGGCCTGCGTTGGCAGCCATGCGATCAATGGGGTTGCGGCCTTGCACACGGACTTGCTGCAAAAGCACGTCCTCAACGACTTCTACACCTTCTGGCCCGAAAAGTTCCAGAACAAAACCAATGGCGTAACGCCCCGCCGTTGGCTGCTGTTGGCTAATCCTCGACTGTCCAAGCTGTTTACGGAAAAAATTGGGGACGATCGCTGGGTCAAGGATCTGGAGTTGTTGCAATCTCTGGAGCCGTTGGCGAATGATCCCGAATTCCGACACCGCTGGGCCGAAATCAAACAGGCCAACAAGCGGGAACTGGCGGACTATCTGTTGCTGTACAACGATTTGGAAGTGGATCCCCGAGCCATTTTCGATATCCAAGTGAAGCGAATTCACGAATACAAGCGGCAACTGCTGGACATTTTGTACGTGATTTCGCTCTACCAACAGCTCAAGCAAAATCCCAGCATGGATTTGCATCCTCGGGTGTTTATCTTTGCGGGCAAGGCGGCTCCTGGCTATTACTTGGCCAAGCTGATCATCCGATTGATCAACGGTGTGGCGGAGGTGGTGAACAACGACACCTCGATCGCCCGGCGGTTGCAGGTGGCCTTTGTGGCCAACTATTCCGTATCCTTGGGCCAGCGCATCTATCCGGCGGCGGATTTGTCGGAGCAAATTTCCACGGCGGGTAAGGAAGCATCTGGTACGGGAAATATGAAGTTTGCGCTCAACGGGGCCCTGACGATCGGGACGTTGGATGGGGCAAACATCGAAATTCGCGAAGCCGTGGGGCCCGACAACTTCTTCCTGTTTGGACTCACGGAGGCGGAAGTGGTGGCCCTCAAGGCCGAAGGCTACGATCCCATGGGCTACTACTACGGTGATCCGGAAATTCAAGGGGTCTTGAATGCGATCGCTGAGGGACAATTCAGCCGGGGCGATCGGGAGCTGTTCCGCCCCCTGCTCGATGCCCTGCTCTATCGGGATGAGTACATGGTCTTGGCGGACTACCGTGCCTATGCTGAAGCCCAAAGCAAGGTCGATCAGGCCTATCGCGATCGGGAATGGTGGACAAAATCCTCAATTCTCAATTCCGTGCGGATGGGTCGCTTCTCCAGCGATCGCACCATTCGGGAATATTGCCGCGATATTTGGCATGTGTCGCCCGTGCCCGTGTCCCTGGAGACTTATTCCCAATCCAATGCCGGTCTGAAAGTCAGCAACAATACCTAGCTGATCCCACTGATCTCTTGAAGATATTCCCTATCCCAACACCGCCCGATCGCAAGATTTGGCGGTGTTTTGTCGTTTTATGCCTATGGGAATAGAATCCAAATTTGAAACCAAAGGTTTAAACAAAGTTCAAATAGAACAAGAAATATTCATAGAGAAAATCAGTATGATCTCCTAATGATCTCCTATTAATTGTTCATTAAAATAATCAACATTCATGGTTCTCATCAAATACAGTCAGTTCAAGCCCTTTCAGCACATCGATCCAAACATCGATCCAATTCTATCCATATCTGCCTTGTAGCATTAATTACATCATCTGAACATTATCAAGACCTGCCTTGTAGCATTAATTACACTGCTCATCACCTATTCTGCACTCTCTTTCCTAAAAACGAGGCTCGGTCATTGGATATTAATTCGCACTGTTCTCAGGAATCAGTCATGGTTACTAATAATAATGCTGCCAATAATGCTACTGCGTTTAATATCAACGCAAATGCATTTCATGACCTCCAAAATGCCAACAGCCTGGGTGGAAAAGCAGAAGGGGATGATAAAACCTTTGATGCTTGGTTGGGCGATTGGGAATATGCGATCGATCGGACAGCCATCGTGGCCATTACCGATCACAAGGGTCAGATCATTTATGCCAATGACTATTTTTGCAAGCTTTCAAAATATGAACTCTCGGAACTGATGGGGCAGAATCATCGAATTCTGAACTCTGGCCATCACTCTGCGGAATTTTTCACGGAACTGTGGCAAACCATTTCACGGGGGAAAATCTGGCGCGGCGAAATTAAAAATCGCGCCAAGGATGGATCTGAATATTGGGTTTACACCATCATTGTGCCAATTGTGAGTCAGCGAGGAAAACCCGTGCGCTATTTGTCAGTGCGCACGGATATTACCGATCGCAAGCGGATTGAAGAGGCCCTGCAAGCGTCAGAACTGGCCCTGCGGCAACGGAACGAGGAGCTACAAAAAGCCCTGGCGGATTTGAGGGCGGCCCAGGCGCAAATTGTGCAACAGGAAAAAATGTCGAGCCTGGGGCAAATGGTGGCAGGCGTTGCCCACGAAATTAATAACCCCTTGAATTTCATTGCGGCGAATATCAGCCCTGCCCAAACCTACACGAAAGAACTGGTGCAATTGGTGGAGCTATATCGCAAAAGCTATCCCCAGCCAACGCCAGAAATTGCTGCCAAAATTGAAGAAATTGATTTGGATTTCATGGAATCCGACCTCTTGGATATTTTGAATTCCATGAAGTTGGGCACTCACCGGATTTGTGGAATCGTGAAGTCGTTGCGCACGTTTTCACGCTTGGATGAAGCAGAGTTGAAATTGGCAAATCTGCATGATGGCTTAGACAGTGCGCTGACCATTTTGGGGCATCGTTTGAAAGCCCACGACGATCGCCCTGAAATTCAAGTCTTGCGGCAATATGGTTCGCTGCCCAATGTGATGTGCTATTCGGGCAATATGAACCAGGTGTTTATGAATATTTTGGTGAATGCGGTTGATGCGATCGAGGACTATCACCGCCAGCTCAAGCGGGGATTGATGCACCCTCGTTCCGGCAGTGCAATTCCCTACAGTATTCAGGTCAGCACGCGCCTATGTGATCAAAATTGGGTTGAGGTGCAAATCACGGATAGTGGTTTGGGCATGAATTCCAAAACGATGGAGCATATTTTTGATCCCTTTTTCACCACCAAGCCGATCGGGAAAGGCACGGGTTTAGGCCTTTCCGTCAGCTATCAAATCATTGTCGATCGCCATCAGGGCGAACTGATTTGCACCTCTGAACCCGGCGAGGGCAGCACTTTCCTCATTCGCATTCCCGTAACACCGCCCCCAGGCTCATTCACGTCCTAAGACGCTGTTTTGTGCTTACCACCACCAGCGCAATCCTTGGGCTTTCATATGTTCACGCACCAAGGAAAACCGATTTTGGGGCACAATCTCGGCCGCAATTAAACTCTTGGGTTGCCGGTGCAACCAACCGGCGATCGAACCAGCAGCGGCCCCCGAACTCCATTCGCTGTAGTGAATGCGGGTGACCCCGTTCACAATGTGGGAAACGGCGATCGCCTTGCCACCAATCAACAGATTATCCACGCCCCGAGGAATCAGTGCCTCGATCGGGACAGCCACCGGCCGCACATGGGCAATATCCGCGCTGGCGTTGGTGGCCTCGCCGGGGTCTTCCCAGTTGCGATAGGCACAGCCCTGGATATCAATGTCGTAATGCACCATGGAGATTGAGGTGGCGGAAAAGTCGCGCATATTCTCAATGCCCCGATGCACGTCGTTTTCCCGAATCATGAAGGCATTTTGGCGATAGGCACTGCGGCCCAAAATGCGTCGCCCCTCGCGGATATAGGGCATCAGGCTCAAGCCCGATCGCGTCCCCATCGGCGTGTTGGGCCCCGCCAAATGCATCAGGGGAAATTCTTTTGTGGCCAGGGTTTTTAGCACCCATTCTGAAAAAATAAGCGCCCGTTCCTCGCCGTGGTGCAAGGCTTCCGTGGAAACGCCGCCCATCCAGTTTCGGTACTGATCCGTATCCATCAGCCGATCGCCCGTCAGGATCAAGGGCGGGTTCATCAGATTCCAGTTATTGCCATAGCCCCAATTGATCATGGCCATGTCCCCGGGGCTGGGCTTGCCGGTAATTCGGTTATCCAGCCGCATACTCACGATCCGCCGATATTTGAAAAAGCTGCGATCGAGAAAGGGCGGAAAACCCCAGAGGGAAAAGGTGCGTTGGTGTTCGTGCTTGGGGAAAGTGGGTTGCAGTCGGCCCAGTTGCTTGAGGCTGCGACCCTCATCATTGGCGATCGCCACCACAAAGGGGAACGTAAAGGCCTGGGTGCATTGGGGATTGTCCCAATTGGCCGCATTCGGCTCACCCAAGGTGCGGCGCGATTCCGATCCCAACCGGTGCGGCACACGGGCCCAGGCCACCAGCTCACCGGTATCCGTGGCATCAATCACCGTGAATCGCTTGCCCGGTACTGGTTCTAGGCGAATGGGTGTTTTCCGAAACGTGTCGTCACTGTTCCAGGAATACCAAGCCGGCAGTTCCTGAGACAAGCGCCCCGAGGGCACATAGTCCGCCCGAGGTGTGCGCCGCACTGCGTAGATCGCCGTAATATTGTGGCCCGTTGCATCAAAAGCTGCGCCCTTGAAGGCCGTGGCACTGCTCCAGCGGCTACCGGGAGCCAATTGGGCGGCCGCGGCCAACGCCTCACGCGCGGCCACATCGCCGGCCGAGGCTGGAAAGCATAGGGAACCAACCCAGCAGCTATCCACCTCGCGCACGGTTTTGATCGGCTGGTTGCGATCGGCCCAGCGTGGAATCTTGACCGGTTGGCGATAGATGCGCGATTTAAAGGCTTTCCAGCTTTCCGAGAGGTTGCCGGCCAAAATCATGTCCGCCGACTCATCGATCGCCGACACGCCTTGGGTGCTAATTTGCCCTCCAATCCAGGGCGACACCTCAATCACGCAGGTTCGTGCGCCCGACTGCATGGCATGAACGGCGGCCCCCACGCCCCCCAAGGATCCGCCCACCACTACCACTTCGCATTGCCAAACCTCTTGGGCCTGGGGCAGGGGCGACAATACGGGCCGGCCATTGCTGCCAAAGGAAGCCGTGATCCGGAGTTCGTTGGCCAAGTCCTTGGCGGGGCCCGGGGTGACGCTGAGGGGTTGCAGATCGTTCGGCGGTGGCAACTGTGAGTTGATGGCATCGGGGCGATCGAACGCGGCCAGGGTTGCGCCCGCCACAACAACCCCCAGCCCCAGGGTCACTTGTCCAAACCGTTGCCACAACCCAATCAGTCGCTGCATGTTGCCGTCTTATCCTTGGTTGCCGAAAGGCGAGGGGAATGGAAAAGGGTGCGATCGCCCGCGAAAATCACAGCAATTACGGAAATTGATGCTGACTGGCGATGCGCTCGTACTAGGCTAGCGCTGAAAGAGGACGATCCCACCGCGATCGAAGGCGATTTTGTAGGCCGGATTCGATCGCAATTCCCGATCCAATGATTGAGCAAACTCATGGGTGCTGCCCCAGCCCGGATGTTTCAGGTTCAGCAACACCCAATCGTATTCGCCCCAGTTGGGCGGCGGCGCGGTGGCGATCGTTTGGCGCAGCATAGTGCGGTGGCTGAGGTGTGGCCCCAAATCAGCGGTGGTGAGGATGCCGCCCCGTTGGCTAGCGGGGATCGATCGCTCCTGGGTTTGGATCAAGGTGATCGCCGCGTGACTGTCCGCCCAAGTGTCCAGTTCCGCCAAATAAATGGAGCCAAAATAGCCGAATTTGGCCAGGGCTAAAAAGCCAATCAGTGACCAAACCCAAATGGCCCGTCCGCTGGCGATCCAACTACGGAGCCGATCGCCCATTGATCCCAGGCGATCAAGCCAATCCCAGCGACCCCGCGCCAAGCTATCGATCGCCGCCACCAGCAAAAACGGCAAAATCGGCAGGGAATATTGATGCACCAAATCCCGCTGCTCGGCCACCGTGGACAGGGCATTCAACCCGATCGCCGGAGCCGCCGCCGCCCAGGCCCGCAGCCGGCCGCCCCCGAACCAAGGCAGCAACGGCCCCAAGATCAGCAGTAAATAGATCAGCGTGTCCCCCGAGAACAGCTTCCCCAGCACCAGTTGTGGCTTCAGGAACAGATTCAGCGCCGCCTCGGACACGCTGGAACCCAAGTAGGCATAGCGCCCGATCGCATCGTGGCTCAGTCCATGATTAAAGGCGGGGATCACGGCCTGGTTCACCACCAAAAACCAACCGACCCCCATCGCCAGCGCCACCAGCCCGGGCCACCGTTTGCGATCGAGCAACAACAACCAAGCGCCCATGGCCGCCACCGTAATCGACAGCACCGCCTTGCAGCCCATCACCCAGACCAGCACCAGCGCCAGGGCGATCGGCCGGTTGGCTCGCCCCAGCCAAATCGCCCCCAGCAACCCCGCGATCCCCATCACCTCCGGGTGGAAGTCAAACAAATTGACATTGAACACCACGGGATAGAGCAAATAGGCCCAGGCGATCGCCAGGGATTGGCCCGGATTCAGCCCCGCCTGTTTCGCTAGCGCCCAGGCCGGCATCGCCCCCGCCGCCAGCCCGATCGCCTGCACCAAAAACAGCCAGTAAATGCTCGGAAAAATGGCGTAGAGCAGCCCCACCCCAAAGAAGCTGTAGGCCGCGTGGTTACCCATGTGATGCATGTCCGACACGGTGGAAAACGGCGTTTCGCCGCGCCCCATCAGGTAGGCCACTTGGTCATAAATTGCCAAATCAAAGGCCGTTGATTGCAGCAGTTCATGGCGCACCACACTGCAAACCAACAGCATGATCGCCCAAATGCCCACCGACCACCAGAGCGATCGGGGGATCGATCGAAACCAGACTGCAATCGAACTTGCAATAGATGTCCAGATGGGCGATCGCATCTCGGGTTCCTGCAGCACAAATCGCCAACAGCCTACCACCGCCTGGACACAGTAACGGTATCAGACACCTTACTGGGATCAGTCATGAGGTCAGCTCTACAGTTTCTAGCCTTGGAAAATCGCTATATTTTTGCGATACTATTCAAGGCTGCCAAGGTAAATCACAGAAAATAAATGTCCAATTTTCGTCACGTACAGAAAACAGTATTTACGGTTGGAGACTTCTATGGCTGGGGGCGCGATGGAAGCTTAATTCTAAGTCCCAATTTTCAGAGACGCTCTGTCTGGAACCCTAGTGAGAAGTCCTTTCTCATTGACACAGTTGTTCGGAATTTACCTATTCCAGTGATTCTGATCAGAACAAGAACTAATATCAAAAATCTCAAAGTAGAGCGCGAAGTTGTAGATGGTCAACAGCGCTTACGAGCAGTTTTGTCTTTTGTAGATCCATCACTCCCCATGCTGGACTCAAAAAAAGATAGTTTTCTGGTCAAGAAAATACATAATGATCAGATTGCCGGGAAGCCTTTTTCTGATCTTCCTAATTCAATTAAGCAATCTATCCTTGATTATCAATTTAGCGTTGACATTTTACCCAGTGATACAGAGGATAGCGAGGTTTTAAGAATCTTTGCAAGAATGAACTCGACAGGCGTTTCGCTAAATTCTCAGGAGCTAAGAAATGCTCAGTATCATGGTGCTTTCAAACAATCCGTCTATCAATTAGCATATGAGCAGCTCAATCGATGGAGAAAATGGGGACTATTTTCAGAGTCTGAAATTGCTCGAATGAGAGAAGTTGAAGAAGTTAGTGATATTTTGCAGAGTATTATCTTGGGAAAAATTACTCGAAAGGATCAAAAATCACTCGATCAAACTTACGAAGATTATGATGAAATCTTCCCAAACCAAGACTTGTTTGAAAATCGTTTTCGCTTGATGATGGATGAAATTGATGATGAATTTGGGGATCTCATTAAGCACACATTCATATGCAAGACTGCCTCTTGGTTCTACCCATTTTTTCTGTTTTGCTATGACACTAAATTTGGTCTAGAAAGCCAACTGTCAACCTCTAAGTCACGAACTTCTCTTTCTGGTCTGCGGGATCACCTAGAACAAGCAAACGTCATCTATGACAATAAACAATACTCGGCTGAAGTCGCAAAGAGCTTGCGTGGTGCTACTACGACTGCTGACAGTCGAAGAGTTCGATTTGAGTTTTTGAAAGAAAATTTAAAATAGCGAAAAGCTTACGTAGCACCACCACAACTACTAGCAGTGCTGAAAGTTGAAGAGTTGAGTTTCGGTTCTTGAAAGAAAATTGATCCGATGAGGAAAAGTGATCAAGATCTGTTTCTGTCTTTTGAGAAACAGCAACAAACAATTGATAAAACCAGAAAGAAGTTTGTCAGTCTTGCCCAACAACGGATTATTGATCGCAAGGCTCTTCACGTTGCCTATGAGGGACTATTTTTAAATGCACATATTCGATTTGAAAGTCTTTTGGAAGATTTATTCTTAGGTCTTCTCGTTCAAGGAAAAAGCCAAGGACTAAGAACTTCCAGATCAGGCATTAAGCCTAGATTGCTGATTCGTAGTTACGCAGTTGCCCGTGATATCGTTTCAGGCTCAACCTCTGGAAAATATATAGATTGGTTACCCTACGAAAGAACACAGGAAAGAGCCAAGATTTTCTTCGTCCGGGATGGGTATCCATTTACAAATCTAGATAAACGTGACGTTGATCATTTAAGCCAATGCAATGCAATTCGTAATGCGATAGCACACAAAAGCCCTCAAAGTACAAAAACTTTTCATAAAAAGGTTATTCAATCTAGATCATTGCCTACTTCAGAAAGAACACCTGCAGGATTTCTAGCCGGTGTCCACAGCAGGAGAGAGCGCATTGATATTACAAGGTACGAATTTTATATCACCGAGCTACGAAGAATAGCTCAAAAACTATGTTGCGAGTAACTCACCGAATTAAAGTCAACCTCAAATCTTCACAGCGAATATTCATCATGATAGTCACATGCAGTGGCGGCAATGGCTAGAATCGATCGAGCCGCCGCCCCATTCCTCAGCCGCTCCCGCCCATGAACTATCAACAATGGCGCGATCAACTCTTTAGCCAGCCGGAACAAGCCGATCCCGTTTGCGCTGAGATGAGTCCCGAGTTTGATCGACTGCCGCGAGATCGCGCTTTTGATTACATTGATCAGGTTTTGGTGGATGCGGAAATTCACCAGCGATTTTCCCGCAATCAAATTGGCTTCGGCTTGAACTACATTTTTTCTAATAGCTGTAGTGATCTGCCCTTTTGCTATTTGCGCTGCTCAGAATCTCGCATCATTAAGGGCATTCAAAACCTCAACTATCTCTATCAAAACTATTTTGATCGATACTGTTTTGCGTCGATTCAATCGATTCAAGAAATTGGAGCAATTCAAGCGGGCGATCGCCTAGAGTTTCTGTGCTATATGTTCTGGGATTTGTTTGTGGTTTACCCTAGCAGTGCTTCTTCATCGGTGATTGCAGCCAGCTTGGAGGTGATGAGTGCCACTCTTGATCGCAAAAATGGCAACGCGATCGTCTCGGCAATTCACGGATTGGGGCATTGGGCATTGCATGATCAACGGGCGATCACCATTTTGGAGCAATGGTTAGCGAACTCGAACACACAAAATCCAGTGATTCGCAACTATGCCCTCCAAGCCAAAACAGGCTACATTCAGTAATTGAAAGTTGTCTATGATGACTCATCAACTAATCTTCATTACTTTCCCAAGATAGTTACGATATGCTGGGAAAAATTGCGCGATTGTTCCACAATCATGATTGCTCCTCCCCAATTCCTTAGCCCTGACGAGTATTTGGCTCTTGAAGCCCAGAGCGATATTCGGCATGAATACCTCGATAGGCAAGCCTATGCCATGGCCGGTGGTACAGATGCGCATACGACGATCGCGCTAAATTTGGCAAGCGAACTGCGATCGCACCTGAGAGGAACTGGTTGCCGTGTCTTTATGTCGGATATGAAGGTGCAGATTAATCAGGGCACGAAGTTTTTTTATCCCGATGTGATGGTGACTTGTGATCCGGGCGATCGCAATCAGCCGCTTTATAAATCAGCCCCTTGTTTGATTGTGGAAGTGTTATCAAATTCCACAGAAGCCTTCGATCGGGGACGCAAGTTTGCCGCCTATCGCCACCTCGACAGCTTGCGAGAATACGTTTTAATTTCTGCTCAACAGCCCCAGGTGGATATTTTTCGGCGCTCCGCAGCGGGCCAATGGATCTTGGAAAGTTACGAAGGCATCGATGCGAAATTGGTTTTGGAAACTGTAAATTATCAAGCTGGGTTCGATCACCTTTATGAAGATGTAATTTTTGACCAGATTCCTCCAGAACTACTTGAAATTTAAAAAATTTCAGTTCCTCTCTCTGGCGATTGATTCCAGAGTTGGAAATTTTCAGAGGCTAGTGAATGACTAGTCCAGCATTTTGAACTAGATAGAATTTCAGCTAAGAAAACCTAAAAATCAGCTCTGCTTTGAACTAAATAATTAATTTTGAATTAATCAAAGTGTTATTCAACATACAAAAATCTTAATTTTCAGTATGAAGACATTATTGAATTAGTGTTCAATGAATCTGACATTGAGGCCTGGTCGCACAGATTGATAGATAGAGAATCTATAGAAAAATGAGCAAGTTGGCATCCAACTTTCAAAAAATTCTGAAAAATGTGAAGCAATTGGTAATACTCTTGATAAAAATCTTAAAAAAACCAGTATAACTTACTGACATTTCCTATGTATCCACTAAACTAATAGGCGAAATGGTCAGCATTCATTTCAATTAAACAGTAGCCCAGTTTACAAAATACCTTTTTGCGTTGAAACATTTGATCAACACTTAGCGGTTAGTTTTTGATGAATTTATCATCACTGGCTGTCAGCCTCATGAATTGTGTTTCGTCGAGTAATCGGATTTTGAAAAATCGGCTCATAAATGGTTGTTCCTTCAAGAAATATCGTTGCCATTGGCAACAAGGTTAGTAATGACTAAATCGCGAAATTTATGATAATTATTGACCAATAGACCGGTATATTCAATCAATTGACAAACTTTTGACCAATATGTTGGAGTATCTCCCCCCGCTCAACGATCATAATTTGCCTTATCCAGATACGATGCACCCAATCGTGGTGCATTTTGTCATTGCGATGGTGTTATTTTCGGTTTTATGCGATGGCATTGCCTACTTCACGCGCAATCCGCGACTCTATGAAGTGAGCTGGTGGAATTTGTTTTTTGCAACCATTTCTATCTTCGTTGCCATTATTTTTGGGCAAATCGAAGCGGGCTTAGCTGAACCCTACAATGCTGCTGAAGCCACTTTAAATTTGCACACACTTCTGGGTTGGTCGCTGTCGGGAATTATCGCAGCAATGACAGCTTGGCGCTATGTGTTGCGATCACGCGATCCAAAAACCTTGCCCAATGCTTTTTTAGGGGTGGGAGTTTTGATGACCGTAATCGTGTGTTTCCAAATTTATCTGGGTGATGTTTTGGTTTGGGTCTACGGACTTCATACCGTGCCCGTGGTTGAGGCAGTGCGGGAGGGATTGTTGTAATGAATAATGATTTGATTGAGCAATTACAAAACCAGTTGGGGATCAATGGATTACCCTACACAATTCCGATTCATCCCAACTTGGTGCACTTGACCTTGGGCTTGTTTATTGTGGCGATCGCCTTTGATATTGTTGGTGTTTTGTTTCCCCTCGAAAAGCCGGTTTTCAAGTTTTTAGCGATTCCTGCCACGCGCTCTAATTTTTTTGATGTGGGCTGGTACAACATGCTGGCCGGGGCGATCGTCACCTTTTTGACGGTGGCTGCGGGCTTTTATGAAATGTTATTGGCTCGGCCACCAGCAGATGTGAAAAGCGCTTGGGGTTTGCAGGCCATGGAAACCATGTTGTGGCATGGCGTGGGTGGCGTTGTCCTGTTGTTATTAATTGTGGGCATGACCGTTTGGCGAGGATTTCAGCGGTTTGTTTGGCTGAAAGATCGATCGCGCCAAGTGCAATGGAGCTATCTTTTAGTGGGGCTAATCATCTTCGGTTTGATGTTTGTCCATGGAACCTTGGGGGCACAACTAGCCGCTGAATTTGGTGTGCACATCACCGCCGATCGCCTGTTGGATTTGGGTGAAAATCCTAACCTCGTTTTGAAATCATTCAATCCATGAAGATTCGCACCATCCTCACCTTAGGAACCCTAGCGATCGCCCTGGCCCTCGTCAGTTGGTGGATGGGAGAGCAGTCCTATACCTGGTTTCCCCCCCAAGCCTCGGCGGAGTCCCAACTGATCGATCGCCTATTCAGCTTTTTAGTGGCGATCGGGACATTTATTTTCCTAGGCGTGGTCGGGACGATCGTCTATGTGGTGCTGTTTCAACAAGCCAGTAAATATGACACCAGCGATGGCCCGCACATTGAAGGAAACGTCACGTTGGAAATAGTTTGGACGGCGATTCCCTTCATCCTCGTCGTTGGAATTGCCGCCTACAGCTACCACATTTACGATCGCATTTCTATCTTGGGCCCCATGGAGCATGTGCATGAATCAATGGCACATGACATGGCACCAGAGGCTCCAGCGATCGCCCCGGTTGCTGCTGAATCAAGCGATAGCAATGCGATCGCAAATCCAGAGGTTATGATTGCTGTGAAGTCTCGACAATGGGCTTGGGAATTCTATTACCCCGATCGGCAAGTCACTACGGCTGAATTGCATTTGCCAGCCGACCAACGGATTAGTTTGCAACTCACCTCGGAAGATGTCATCCACGGGTTTTATATTCCAGCCTTTCGGGTGAAGCAAGATATCATTCCAGGGCGTGCTATTACCCTGAAATTTACGCCCATCCGCGAAGGTCGATATCGTTTGCGCGACTCTCAGTACAGCGGCACTTACTTTGCGGCCATGCAAGCCGATGTGGTAGTGGAATCCTCTGATTCCTATCAACAATGGCTGACGGATGCGGCAAACCAACAGCTCACCGCCGCCTATAACCAAGCCTTTGATGAATTCCAGCGCTCCCCCGGTGGACGCACTGGCTGGCAAACGGTTCAGCCAGCGCCGCCGCCCCTCGTGAACTATCCCGGCAAAGGAACCAGTTAGCCATTAGTCGTTTTCGCTCAACTCCGTTTCACCAGGCTTTGAGCAAAGATCTCGGCATTTCAGAATAGTTTCCTCCAACCGATTTATGACCAATCTTGCTACCGAATTGATCGCCGCTTCTCAGCCACCTATGCCCGGTACGCCCAATGACTGGAAGCGTTTTTTTAGCTTCAGCACCGATCACAAAGTGATTGGGATTCAGTACCTAGTAACCTCCTTCTTTTTCTTTCTAGTAGGTGGCATTTTTGCCATGATTATTCGGGGCGAATTGATCACACCGGAAGCGGATTTGGTCGATCGCACCGTTTACAATGCCATGTTCACCATGCATGGCACGGTGATGTTGTTTTTGTGGACATTTCCTTGTCTATTGGGTCTGGGAAACTATCTCGTGCCCCTAATGATTGGCGCAAGGGATATGGCTTTTCCTCGGCTGAATGCGATCGCCTTTTGGATGGTGCCTGTCTTCGGCACGATTCTGATGGCGAGTTTTTTGGTGCCGGGCGGCCCAGCCCAAGCCGGTTGGTGGGCCTATCCACCTGTCAGCCTTCAAAATCCCACGGGCAACCTGATCAATGGTCAAATGCTATGGCTATTGGCGGTGGCGATTTCCGGCGTTTCGTCGATTATGGGTGCGGTGAATTTTGTCACCACGATCGCCCGCATGCGCGCCCCTGGCATGACTTGGTTTCGGATGCCGGTTTTTGTGTGGACGGTGTTAGCCGCCCAAATTATTCAACTGTTTGGTCTGCCCGCTTTGACCGCTGGCGCGGTGATGCTGTTGTTGGATCTGACCGTGGGGACAACGTTTTTTGATCCGGCCAAAGGTGGCGATCCGGTGCTGTTTCAGCACTTTTTCTGGTTCTATTCTCACCCGGCCGTTTATGTCATTATCTTGCCGATTTTTGGCATCTTCTCTGAGGTTTTGCCAGTCTATGCCCGTAAGCCCCTCTTTGGCTACAAAGTAGTTGCCATTTCATCCCTCATTATTACGGGTTTGAGTGCCATTGTTTGGGTTCACCACATGTTTGCCAGTGGCACACCGGGCTGGATGCGGATGATTTTCATGGCCACAACCATGCTGATCTCGGTGCCCACGGGGATTAAAGTTTTCGCCTGGGTTGCCACCATTTGGGGGGGTAAATTGCGCCTCAACACAGCCATGCTATTTGCCCTGGGCGGGCTGGTGATGTTCGTGTTTTCAGGCATCACCGGCATTATGTTGGCAGCAGTTCCGGTTGATATCCATGTGAACAACACCTATTTTGTGGTGGGGCATTTTCACTATGTGATTTACGGCGCAGTGGTGATGGGAATTTATGCAGCAATCTATCACTGGTTTCCCAAAATGACCGGGCGCATGTATTCCGAAGGGCTGGGGAAATTGCACTTTGCCCTAACTTTCATTGGCACTAATTTGAACTTCTTTCCCATGCATCCTTTGGGGTTGCAAGGGATGCCGCGCCGGGTCGCGTCTTACGATCCCGAATTTACGTTTTGGAATGTGGTGGCTAGCCTAGGAGCCTTTTTGTTGGGGATGTCTACCCTGCCGTTTATTTTGAACATGATTGGTTCTTGGGTGCAGGGTGAAAAAGCGCCCAAAAATCCCTGGCGGGCGATCGGGCTGGAGTGGCTGTTGTCTTCGCCGCCAACGGTTGAGAACTTCGAGGAACTCCCGATCGTGGTTTCTGAGCCTTATGGCTATGGCAAATCTGATCCCTTGGTGTCTAATCCCGACGAATTAGAGGTGGCCCATGAACCCAACTGAAACGAACTTGCGAGACGATGCATTGCCGGGAATTGCGGAGGCCCATGATGACGCACACCATGCGGCCCATAGCCATGGATCCCCCGGCGACCAAATGTTTGGTTTTGTGATTTTTTTGCTGTCTGAAAGTGTTATTTTCTTCAGCTTCTTTGCGGGCTATATTGTCTACAAAACCACTGCCCAAACCTGGTTACCAGAAGGTGTTTTGGGTTTGGAGGTGCGCGAGCCAGCTATCAACACGGTCATTTTGGTGTCTAGCAGCTTCACGATTTATCTAGCTGAGCGCTATTTGCACGTTAAGCAGCTCTGGGGCTTTCGGGCATTTTGGTTGCTGACGATCGCCATGGGTAGCTACTTCTTGTATGGCCAGGCGATCGAGTGGAGTCACTTAGACTTTGGGTTCACCGATGGGGTGTTTGGCGGCACGTTTTATTTGCTGACAGGATTCCACGGTCTGCACGTTTTTGCGGGTGTGTTGCTGCAACTGATCATGTTGGTGCGATCGTTCATTCCGGGTAATTACGATCGCGGCGAATTTGGCGTGGCTTCGACCTCATTGTTTTGGCACTTTGTGGATGTGATTTGGATTATTTTGTTCCTGTTGATTTACATCTGGCAGTAACCAAAACACCGATCAAGATGAGGGTGATCGGCGATTTTGGAATGAGATGAGCGATCGCCCAGCAACCCCTTCGCAATGCCAGTGAATCGGTAAGCAATCGTTTCAATCGTTGAGTAGTCAGGACGATCTAATTATGATTATTGATGATTGCCATTACGACGTGATTATTATTGGTACTGGGGCTGGCGGTGGGACGCTGGCTTATAAATTAGCACCCACCGGCAAGCGTATTTTGATTCTTGAGCGGGGAGATTTTATGCCCCTCGAAGAACAAAATCGCAGCAATGTGGATGTTTTTAAACGCGAGCGATATCACGCGCCGGAACAGTGGTACGACAACACGGGCGAACCCTTTTCGCCCCAAATGAACTACGCGATCGGGGGCAACACCAAAATCTATGGAGCTGTGCTGATGCGGCGGCGAGAACAGGATTTTGCTGCCGTTACCCATCGCGAGGGAATTTCACCGGCTTGGTGTGTGGACTATGCGGAATTCGAGCCTTATTACACCGCTGCCGAAGCGCTTTATAAAGTGCATGGTCAGGCTGACCAAGACCCCACCGAGCCATTTCGGAGCAGCGACTATCCCTTTCCAGCAATCGAATCCGATCCGCAAATTGCCGCCATTACGGGAGCGATCGCCCAGCAAGGATTGCACCCATCTGCCTTGCCCTTGGGGTTAACTCGCCAGGACGATGACCCCACCAATGATTCCGAAGTGAGTGGCGTGTTGCCAGCGGTGGAATATCCCAACGTCACCCTCAAAACCAAGGCAAAAGTCGTGGGCTTGCATACCAACTCCTCAGGACGCTTGGTGAAAGCCGTTGAAGCGGAGATTGATGGTAAACCCTATCTCTTTTTGGGAGATTTGGTGGTCTTGGCCTGCGGGGCGGTGAACTCTGCGGCCCTGTTGTTGCGATCGGCTAATGATTGTCACCCACAAGGACTAGCCAATAGCTCCAATTTGGTGGGCCGCAACCTCATGAAAAATCTGATGACTGCGATCGTGCAGGTCAGCAGTAAAGCCAATTCCGGTGCGTTTCAAAAAACCGTTTGTGTGAATGATTTCTATTGGGGAGATGCGGATTTTCCCTACCCCATGGGTCATATTTACAATACGGGTGGCTTGCTAACCGATGTGATTTTTGCAGAAGCGCCGCCGATGTTTTCAGTGCTGGCGAAATTCATGCCGGGATTTGGGTTGCAACAATTGGCGACCCGCTCGATCGGTTGGTGGATTCAAACGGAAGATTTGCCCAATCCCAATAACCGAGTTTACCTAGATCAACACAAGCTTTGTATTGACTATCAACCCAACAATACGGAAGCGCACGATCGCCTCACCCACCGCTGGATTGATGTGTTGAAATCCCTAGAAAAGCAACTCGATGGTTTTCCGGTGGGCACAATCCATCCTCGCGGAGAAATTCCGGTGCAGGTGATGGCCAATCAATGCGGCACTTGTCGGTTTGGGGACGATCCGGCGACTTCCGTGCTTGATCGCAACTGCCGCACCCACGATGTGGATAATTTGTATGTGGTGGATGGCAGCTTTTTCCCCTCGAATGCCAGTGTTAGCCCCGCCCTGACGATTATTGCGAATGCGCTGCGTGTGGGCGATCACCTGCTCGATCGACTGGCTTAACTGGCTGAATCGAAGTTTGAGGGCGAATGACCCGCAGCAAGACGGGGCGATCGCAACAATCCTTTACAATCAATCTGGGTGATCGGGCGCAGTGCCAAACCGTCGCCGGTTGTCGGCAAGTCGCGGCATTTCTCAGCGGGCCAAGCCGCGCGATCGGGGTAGGATATTGGACTTGCACCCCAGCGCATTTGCGTTTCGTCAAGATTTTTGCGGACTGACGCAACCGTCACAAGTGGCTTGGGGCCAGGGGCAATGGATTCCCTGAAACCCCATTTCGCCACTGCGCGATCGTGCAGCGCGAGATCGTGGGGGCAAGGGGCTTAAGCCCCTTGTCTGGAGAGCGGCCGCCCTTTGTCTTGGAAGCAACCGCGTCAGTCCTAATTTCGTCCAGTTAAGTTCAAGTCCCATTCTGAGTCACCATGCGTACCCACTATTGCGGTCAACTGCGCGCCGAACAGGTTGGTAAAACCGTCACCCTTTGCGGTTGGGTCGATCGCCGCCGCGACCACGGGGGAGTCGTGTTTGTGGACTTGCGCGATCGCTCGGGGATCGTTCAGGTGGCCTCGAACCCGGACTTGCCCGAATCGTTTCAAATTGCCGACTCCCTCCGCAATGAATATGTGGTGCGGATTACGGGAACCGTCACCCAGCGGCCGCCCGAGTCCGTGAACCCCAAGCTGGCTACTGGGGAAGTGGAAGTGCTGGCGGATCAAATCGAAATCCTCAGCGCTGTCAGCAAGCAACTGCCGTTCCAGGTTTCCACCTCCGAAAACGAAACCGTTCGCGAAGAATTGCGGCTGAAATATCGCTATCTGGATTTGCGCCGCCCCCGGATGCAGCACAACCTGCAACTGCGCCATGCGGTGGTGAAGGCCATGCGCCGGTTCCTGGAAGATGCCCAGGGCTTCATGGAAATCGAAACGCCCGTCCTAACCAAATCCACGCCAGAAGGGGCACGCGATTACCTGGTTCCTTCGCGGGTGAATCCGGGCGAGTGGTTTGCCCTGCCCCAGTCGCCGCAATTGTTTAAGCAATTGCTGATGGTGTCCGGGTTCGATCGCTACTACCAAATCGCCCGTTGCTTCCGCGATGAAGATTTGCGGGCCGATCGCCAGCCGGAGTTCACCCAACTCGACATGGAAATGAGCTTCATGTCCATGGAAGAAATCCTGGACCTGAATGAGCAACTGGTTTGCCACATCTTCAAAACCGTCAAGAACATTGACCTGCCGCGCCCCTTCCCGCGCCTGACCTACGCCGAAGCCATGGATCGTTACGGCAGCGATCGCCCCGACACCCGCTTTGGGATGGAACTGGCAGACTGCTCGGATCTGTTCAAGGGTTGTGGGTTCAAGGTGTTCTCCGGCTCGATCGCGGCCGGTGGGATCGTCAAAACCCTGCCCGTGCCCGGCGGTAACGATGCGGTGTCCAATGTGCGGATCAAGCCCGGTGGGGATTTGTTCGCGATCGCCTCGGAAGCCGGAGCCAAGGGTCTGGCCTTCATCCGCGTGCGCGACAATGGCGAAGTGGACACGATCGGGGCGCTCAAGGACAGCCTGACCCCGGAAATCACCGCCGAACTGCTGCAACGCACGGGCGCACAATCGGGCGATTTACTGCTGTTTGGTGCGGGCCCGGCGGAGATCGTGAACAAAACGCTCGATCGCCTGCGCTTGGCCCTGGGCAAAGAGCTGAACCTGATTGATCCCGATGCGATCAATCTGCTGTGGGTCGTGGATTTCCCGATGTTCGAGTACAACGCCGACGAACAGCGCCTAGAAGCCCTGCACCACCCCTTCACGGCCCCCAACCCGGAAGATTTGGCGGATCTGAAAACCGCCCGCGCCCTGGCCTACGACATCGTGCTCAACGGCACGGAAATCGGCGGCGGCAGCCTGCGGATCTACCAACGGGATGTGCAGGAGCAGGTGTTCGCGGCGATCGGCCTGACCGACGAAGAAGCCCGCGCCAAGTTCGGCTTCCTGCTCGATGCCTTTGAATACGGCACGCCACCCCATGGGGGAATTGCCTACGGTCTCGATCGCCTGGTGTCGATTTTGACCGGCGAAGACTCGATCCGCGACGCGATCGCCTTCCCCAAGACCCAACAGGCCCGCTGCTTGTTGACCGATGCGCCCTCCTCGGTGGAAGCCAAACAACTGAAGGAGCTGCAAGTGGCTTCCACCTACAAACCCAAGAAGCCGGAAGCCGAAGCCTCGGCCTAGGAGGGTGTCGCAAAAGCCTCAATTGCGACCTTGCGGGTCTGGCAAACCGATGAAGACCAGAGGCTTCAGCCCCTTGCCCCACGGCTGTTGATGCTTGGCCCTTGTCACCCGACAATTGGGCAGACCTCCTCTCAGCCTCATGACCTAAATCTCGTCGCCTAAATTACAAGGGCTGTCATCAGTAACTCGGTGACAGCCCTCTGTCTTTTTAAAGTGTTTTTAAAGATGGCTTGCGTTTGAAATCACGCAGACCTGTGACCTGTGACAACGGATCTGTTTCCCGATTGATGCAAATTAATCAGTACAAATAGACTGATTCGCTGTGCTTTTCTGGAACTACGATAGATTTCGAAGAAAACTCAGTAGAATTAATTCTTGAAAAAGGTTGAAAACCATACAAAAACATGATCGACTGTCATTTCTTGGGTTTCAGCTACTTAGTTTGATTTGATACATACTTTGCATTTTTACTCTTTTTTTACTAATTTTTCCGCTAATTTATATCTGTTTACAACTCGCTTGACTGACAATTGACGAAAGAGTTGGATCGCTTTGAGAAAATCAATGGGCGAAATGAGCAGCCCGGCGCTTTTTCCTTGGGTAGTAAATAATAGAAGAACTTCCCTTCTGCAATGCATATGGCTGCCTTGTCTGTCACCCTGACTCCTTTGGATCCGCAGGCTGCCTTGATTCAGAACCCGCTGATTGTTTCACCGGACACACCCGTGGTAGCGGCGCTCCATCGGATGAGTCAGGTGCGATCGAGCTGTGGAATTGCGGAATCCACCGATCCTGAAAACAACAACCAGCAGGTGCTGCGAGAGGCTCGGGGGAGCTGTGTGCTGGTGGTGGATCAAGACCGCCCGATCGGGATTGTGACCGAGCGAGATGTGGTGCGGCTGTTGGCCGAACAAACCTGCTTGGATCAACTCACGGTCTCCCAGATCATGATCCAGCCCTTGGTGACCTTGCAGACCAAAACTTGTGAAGACCTGGACGTGATGGCGGCCATCACGCTGTTGCACAAACACGGCATTCGCCATTTGCCCGTGCTGGATGCAGATCGCCGGTTGGTGGGCTTGATGACCCACGAAAGCCTCTGCCAAACCACCCGCCCGATCGACCTGCTGCGGATGCGGTTGGCCTCAGAGGTGATGACCCAGCATGTGGTGGCGATCGCGGTCACCAGTTCCATGCTTGATGTGGCGCGGCTGATGGCTGAGTGCCAGGTGGGATCCGTGGTGATTGTGGAGCCGGGTGCAGCAGATTCAGGACAGCAGCCCGTGGGAATTGTGACGGAACGGGACTTGGTGCAGTTTCAATCCCTGGGTTTGGACTTTCAGCAGTTCACGGTGCGAGAGGTGATGAGCACACCGGTTTTCACCGTGGCCGCCGATAGTTCCCTGTGGTTGGTTCATGAGTTGATGGCCAAGCGCAACATCCAGCGCGTTTTGGTCATGGGCGATCGGGGCGAGTTGGTGGGCATCGTCACCCAAACCAGTTTGCTGCGGGTTCTGAATCCCCTGGAGCTATACAAACTGGCGGAACTGCTAGAGCACAAGGTGAACCAGCTCGAAGCGGAAAAACAGGCCCTGGAAACGCTGCATCACCAGGAACTGGAGCAGCGGGTGGAAACCCGCACAGCGGCCCTGCGGGCCAAGGCAGAACGGGAACTGCTGTTGGTGGCGTTGGCCACTCAGATTCGATCGTCCCTGAGCTTACAGAGCATTTTGGATACCACGGTGCAGGAGGTGCGGCGGGTCTTGCAGTGCGATCGGGTGAATATTTGGCAATTTCAAACCGCCGACAAGGCTCGGGCCCGGGTGGTGGCAGAATCAACGGACTTACCCATTTCCATGATCGGCACGGAACTGGAGGGTACCTGGTTTCAGCATGACCAAGAACCGGTTTATCGGCAGGGCTACATCCGGGTTGAACCCGACGTGGCCGCCAGTGACATGGGCGGGTGTCACCTCCAGTTACCGATCGAGCTGCGGCCCCGCGCCAAAATTCTGGTTCCCCTGCTTTATCAAGAGGAACTGTGGGGATTGTTGAGCGTTTCCGAAAGCAAAACCACCCGAAACTGGTTGCCCGACGAGGTGAAATTGCTCAAGGGCCTGTCGGTGCAATTGGAAGTGGCCCTCAAGCAGGCCATCACGCACCAGCAACTGCAACAGGAATTGGAAACCCGCACGCAAGCGGAAGCCTTCCTGCGGGAAAGCGAGCAGCGCTATGCCAATCTCGCGGCCGTTGTGCCCGTGGGCATCTTCCGCATGGATTTGCAGGGACGGCCCACCTACGTGAACGAACGCTACTGCCAAATTTTAGGCTGCTCCATTGAAGAGGGTCTTGATTGGGATTGGGAGCAAGCCCTGCACCCGGACGATCGGGATTGGGTGTTGGCTCTGCGGGAGCAAAATCTGCGAGAGCAATCGTCCTGTCAGTTGGAATGCCGGTTCCAATCGCGCGAGCATCGCCACGGCCCCGACCCCGATCGGGCTGTCACGTGGGTGGATATGCGGGTGGTGGTGGAGCGGGATGCCACGGGTCAACCGATCGGCTATGTGGGAACCCTCACAGACATCAGCGATCGGAAGCGATCGGCCCTCGAACTCCGCGAAAGTCGCCAGCGATACGCCAGTCTGTTGGCCGTGGCCCCCGTCGGGATTTTTCGCACCGACACTGCCGGCCATTGCCTATACGTCAACGATCACTGGTGTGAAATGACCGGCCTCGATCATCGGGCCGCCCTTGGTCATGGTTGGCAGCTCACCCTGCACCCGGACGATCGCGCCTTAGTCACCAATGGCTGGATGCAAGCCATCCAGACCAATCGCCCCTGGAAGGCCGAATATCGCCTGGCACGTCCCGACGGGGAAGTGCTTTGGGTCTATGGCCAATCGGTGGTAGAGCGCCATTTCAACGGCGATATCGTGGGCCATGTGGGAGCCATCACCAACATCACCGATCGTAAACAGGCTGACTTTGCCCTGCAAAACCTGATCGAAGGAACCGCCGCCACTGGCCTCGATTTTTTCCCTGCCCTGGTCAAACATCTGGCCACCGCTCTCAATGTTTCCCACGCTTTTGTGGCCGAGCGCATGGGCAATCGAATCCAAGTGTTGGCCTTTTGGAATGCGGGAACCGTAGAAACGATCGCCACCTGTGCCCTCAACCACTTCGATCAGGAACTGCCCTACCCCTGGCACGGGAACTGCCATCCACAGTTGCTTCAGTCTCTGTTTCCCCAAGTGCCTGGCCTGACGCAAATCACCGACAACAACTATCTGAGCGTTCCCCTTCAAGATTCCCACGGTCTGGAAATTGGTCACCTCTGCATCTTGAACCAAGGGCCCATTCAAGCGCCCCGCCGAGCCGAAACCGTCTTGCGCATCTTTGCGGCTCGGGCTGGAGCCGAACTGGAACGCCAGCAAGCCACCAACGCCCTTGAGCAGCTCAATCAGGATCTAGAAATTACGATTCAACGGCGAACCCAAGAGCTTTGGCGCGTTCACAATCTGCATAAGGCCATTCTGAACTGTGCCCCCTATGCGGTGATCGCCACCGACATCCAGGGGCTAATTACCACCTTCAACCCAGCCGCCGAGCGCATGTTGGGATATCGGGCCGCCGAAGTGATCCGCCAGCTTACGCCGGAAATTTTCCACGACCGTCAGGAGGTGGCCGCCCGGGCTGCTCAGCGATCGGCAGAGTTGGGCGAGCCGATCGCCCAAGGGTTTGAAGTGCTCGTGGCCCGGGCCCGCCAAGGCATTGTGGACGAGAACGAGTGGAATTGTATTCGCCAGGATGGTTCTCGGTTTCCCGCCGCCCTTTCCGTGAGCTGCCTGAGGGATCGCAATGATCAAATCATTGGCTTTTTAGGCATTGCCCAAGACATTACCGATCGCAAGCGCACAGAGCAAGAGAATCGTTTACTCAAAGAGCGGTTGGAGTTTCTATTAGCCTCCAGTCCCGCTGTAATCTACAGTCGCAAGCTCGATCGACGCTACACCACAACCTTTGTTAGCCCCAATGTGGAATCTATCCTCGGCTACACGCCCCAGGAGTTTATTCAGGATGCAAACTTCTGGATTAGCCGAATTCATCCCCAAGATGTGGACAGGGTGCTCAGTGATCTCAGTGGTTCATTTGAAGCAGATCGCTACAAGTATGAGTACCGATTACTTCATGCGGATGGCTATTATTTGTGGGTGCGGGATGAAATTTACCTGGTGCGCGATGAGCAGAATCAGCCCCTAGAGATTGTGGGCTATTTTGCGGATATCAGCGATCTCAAGCAAACGGAAGCGATCGTGGTTCAGCAGGCCAAGCGCGAGACCCTGCTCTTAGAAATTACCCAGCGAATTCGTCAGTCTTTGGATCTTTCGATCGTGTTTGAAACGGCTTGTCAGGAAATTCGGCAGCTCATGGAGTCCGATCGAGTTGGCATCTTTCAGTTTAATCCCGAGTCCCAATGGCAAGATGGCAAGTTTGTGGCGGAATCCGTTGATGACAAATATCCATCGGTGATTGCGGTTTCGATGGATGATCGCTGTTTTGGCGGAAGCTATTTCCAGCGCTATGCCCAAGGACAATATTGTGCAACCGACGATATCTATGACGGCAGCCTCAGCACCTGCCATGCGGATGTTTTAAAGCGGCTTGCGGTGCGGGCTAATTTGGTGATGCCTCTGCTTTGTAATGGAGCCTTGTGGGGGCTGCTTTGTGTTCATCAATGCATGAAAGTCCGGCATTGGGAGCTTTCAGAAATTGAATTAATTAAGCAAATTGCCAATCAATTAGAAATTGCGATTCAACAGGCCAGCCTCTATGACCGAATGCAAGCCGAATTATTAGTTCGCAAGCGAGCGGAGAAGCGAATCGCCCTCCAACTCCATCAACAGGAATTATTAGGCGTTATTTCCCAACGAATTCGAGAATCGTTGGATGTGGCTGAAATTCTGCAAGTGGTCACCGACCAAGTGCGGCAGGTCTTTCAGTGCGATCGCGCAATCATACTTCAGGTGTTCCCAGATGGCCACAGCCAAATTTTTGAAGAATCTGTTGCGCCAGGTTTCCCAGTTCTCAAAAACCGCCAGTGGGATGATGAGCATTGGTCTATAGAAATCTTGGAGCATTATTGGCAGGGAGAGCCACGAATTGTGCCGGATGTGATGAGCGATCGGTGGACAGATTGCCTACGGGAATATTCCCAAGCAGGACAAATTCAGTCCAAAGTGGTGGCTCCTATTTTGCAGGAGGTGCATGTTCACAGCGAAGATCGCTGGGTTTCCGTGGGGCACAATAACCGCCTGTGGGGAGTGTTAGTAATCCATGCTTGCCAGGAACAGCGGGTGTGGCAGGGGGCCGAGGCCAAACTTTTGCAACAAATTGCGAACCAGTTGGCCACGGCAATTCAACAGGCTAATTTATTTGAACAATTGCAACGGGAGCTTCAAGAGCGCCAGCAGGCTCAACAGCAATTGACCGATCGCAACCAAGAATTGGCCGTTTCTAATCAAGAATTGGCACGGGCCACTCGGCTAAAAGATGAATTCTTGGCGAACATGAGCCATGAGCTGCGAACGCCGTTGAATGCCATTTTGGGAATTACTGAAGGGCTTCAGGAGTCGATTTTTGGTCCCATCACTGAGCAACAGGAGCGCGTGCTGCAAACCATTGAACGCAGTGGCTCCCATCTTTTATCATTGATTAATGACATTCTCGATGTGGCCAAAATTGAAGCCGGACAGCTAGAGTTAGACATTGCAGCGGTTCCTGTTTCGCCCCTGTGCCAATCTAGTTTGGCGTTTGTTAAGCAACAGGCTTTCAAAAAAGGAATTCAACTGGCGATTCAGCTTCCTCCCAAGTTGCCAGACTTGCTGGTGGATGAACGCCGGGTGCGCCAGGTATTGATTAATCTGTTAAATAATGCGGTTAAATTTACCCCCGACCACGGATCTGTTTCTTTGGAAGTTTGTTTGGGAACATCACGACGAGTCCCTAAACTGAACAGTAGTTTGGGGGAAACAGAAGTCCACCAGTTTTTGGAAATTTCGGTTGTGGATACCGGAATTGGGATTTCGCCGGAAGATATCCGCAAGCTCTTTCAGCCCTTTGTACAGGTGGACAGTGCTTTGAATCGGCAGTACACCGGCACAGGGTTGGGGTTAGCGCTGGTGAAGCGAATTGTTGAATTGCATGGTGGAGAAGTATCCCTCGTGAGTGAAGTAGGTGTTGGCAGTCGATTTACGGTCGATTTGCCCTGTGCAAGTACGCTGTCTGGGCCGGATCAACCGGCAACGGGGGCGATCGAGGCGGCGGAACCCAGTCCGGCCGTACCCTTGGAATCGCCGCTGATTCTGTTGGCGGAGGATAACGAAGCCAATGTCAGCACGATCGTGGCGTATCTGCAAGCGAAGGGCTATCGCCTGACCCTGGCCAAAAACGGCGAGGAGGCCGTTGCTTTCGCCAAGGCCGCGCCGCCGGATCTGATCCTGATGGATATTCAGATGCCGGTGATGGATGGTTTGGAAGCCACTCGCCAAATTCGCCAAGATCCGACCCTGGCCAATGTGCCGATCATTGCCCTAACGGCTTTGGCAATGGCGGGCGATCGGGAACGATGTTTGGCGGCGGGAGCCAGTGATTATCTGAGCAAGCCGGTGCGACTCAAGCAGTTGGCAGCCATGATTCAAGAATTCCTCGCGGCCATTTCCTAAGCTAAGGGGGCGGCCGTGGGTGCTGCGGATCTCACGGGATCCCCAAAAATCTGCCGATCGCGGCGATCATTCCCAGGAAGCCGGTTCCGGGATCGAGCGCGAACAGGGGTGCGCAACCGGGTAAGATAACAGCCTGAATCATTGACCTTCATTTGCCCCAGCCCTCGTCGCCATGACTGCCCCGGTAGACGCGCTTCCCACCCAATACGATCCCAAAGCTGCCGAAGCCAAATGGCAGAGCACCTGGGAGGACTCCGCTGCCTTTGCGGCCGATGTTGATGCCGCTGGCGAGCCGTTTTGTGTGGTGATTCCGCCGCCGAACGTCACCGGCAGTTTGCACATGGGCCATGCCTTTGAGCATTCTTTGATCGATGCCTTTGTGCGCTACCACCGGATGACCGGGCGCAACACCCTGTGGCTGCCGGGAACCGACCACGCCAGCATCGCCGTGCAATCGATCCTGGATAAGCAACTGAAGGAGGCAGGAACCGATCGCTTTGCCTTGGGTCGTGAGGCGTTTCTCGATCAGGCCTGGACTTGGAAAGAAGAATCCGGCGGCACGATCGTTGGGCAAATGCGCCGCCTGGGCCTGTCCGTCGATTGGGATCGCGAGCGGTTCACCATGGATGAAGGCCTTTCCAATGCCGTGTTGGAAGCCTTTGTGCGGCTCTACGAAGACGGGCTAATCTATCGCGGCAAATACATGGTCAACTGGTGCCCCGCCTCCCAGTCGGCCGTGTCCGATTTGGAAGTGGACAACAAAGAGGTGGACGGCAACCTCTGGCATTTCCGCTACCCGCTGACCAATGGTTCCGGCGAAGTGGTGGTGGCCACGACCCGCCCGGAAACGATGCTGGGTGATACGGCGGTGGCGGTGAACCCCAAGGACGATCGCTACAAGGCCCTGATTGGCAAAACCGTCACCCTGCCCCTGGTGGGCCGGGAAATCCCGATCGTTGGCGATGAATTTGTTGATCCGACCTTTGGTACGGGCTGTGTGAAAGTCACGCCAGCCCACGATCCCAACGATTTCGAGATGGGCAAGCGCCACAACCTGCCCCAAATCGAAATCCTGAACAAAGACGGCACGGTCAACGAAAACGGCGGCGAATTTTGCGGCCAAGATCGCTTCGTGGCCCGCAAGAACCTTGTGGCCAAGATGGAGGAGCTGGGCTACCTGGAAAAGGTGGAAGCCTATCGCCACTCCGTGCCCTACAGCGAGCGCGGCAAAGTGCCCGTGGAGCCGCTGTTGTCGTCCCAGTGGTTCTTGCAGGTGCGCCCCTTGGCCGAAAAGGCCCTGGCGGATCTGGAAAACAACCGGGAGCCGCTGTTTGTGCCCGATCGCTGGACGAAGGTCTACCGCGATTGGCTGCTGAACCTGCGCGATTGGTGCATTTCCCGCCAGCTCTGGTGGGGCCACCAAATCCCCGCTTGGTACGTGATCAGCGAAACCAACGGCCAAGTGACGGAACACACGCCCTTCATCGTGGCCCGCACGGAAGCCGATGCTCTCAAGCAAGCCCAGGCCCGCTACGGCGAAGGTGCAGTGCTGGAGCGGGATGAGGACGTGCTGGATACTTGGTTCTCGTCCGGTTTGTGGCCCTTTTCGACGTTGGGTTGGCCCAATGAAACGGCGGCCGATTTCCAAACCTATTACCCGAACACGATGCTGGTGACGGGCTTTGACATCATCTTTTTCTGGGTGGCCCGGATGACGATGATGGCGGGCTATTTCACCGGTCAAATGCCCTTCAAAACGGTCTACGTTCACGGGCTGGTGCGGGATGAAAATAACCAAAAAATGTCGAAATCCAAGGGCAATGGGATTGATCCCTTGCTGTTGATCGACAAATACGGCACGGATGCGGTGCGCTACACCCTGGTGCGGGAAGTGGCCGGCGCGGGTCAGGATATCCGCCTGGACTACAACCGCAAAACCGATGAGTCGGTGTCGGTGGAAGCGTCACGCAACTTTGCGAACAAGCTGTGGAATGCGTCGCGGTTTGTGTTGATGAATTTGGCTGGGGAAACGCCGGCCAGCTTGGGTGCGCCGGAGGCCGATCGCCTGGAGTTGGCCGATCGCTGGATCCTGTCGCGGTTTAACCAAACCGTGCGCCAAACCCGCCACGACATCGATCACTACGGTTTGGGCGAGGCGGCCAAGGGGCTTTACGAGTTCATTTGGGGCGACTTCTGCGACTGGTATATCGAGTTGGTGAAACCCCGGTTGAATGGGGATGATCCGGCGGCTCGGCGGACGGTGCAGCAGATGTTGGCGCTGGTGTTGGATGGGACGCTGAAGCTGTTGCATCCCTTCATGCCCCACATCACCGAAGAGGTGTGGCACGCCCTGACAGGGGCGGCGGCGACGGACTTTTTGGCCCTGCAAGCCTACCCGGTGGCGATCGAACAGGCGATCGATCGGGAGCTAGAAGCCCAGTTCGAGGCGATCATCAACGCGATCCGCACGATCCGGAACCTGCGGGCCGAGGCAGATATCAAGCCCGGTCAGAAAGTGCCGATCGTCCTGCAACCGGAGACCGATCGGGAGCGGACGGCCTTTGAAATTGGCCGCGCCTACATTTGCAATCTGGCCAAGGTGTCCGACCTGACGATCCAGGGCGGTGCAACCCCGGTGAAACCGACAGCCGCCCCAGAGCCGACCCTGATGGATGCGGACACGGCAGCCCTGCTAGAGGCGATCGCCGCTGACGAAATGAATCTGGATGCCGACCAACTGGCTTGGGAGCAAAGCGAAAAACGGCGGGTAGCCCTGCTGACCCTGGCCATGATCGGGACAGCGGCCTTTGCGCTCTACTTGGCCAACAGCACCCTGGACGCGATCGACGAAATCCCGCTGCTGCCCTCGATCTTCCAGTTGATTGGCTTCTTCTGGACGGTCTACCACCTGCCCAAGACCCTGCTGTTTGCGCGCGATCGAGCGGCCTTTGCGAATGGCGTGCGGCAAACCAAACTGACCTACATCGGCGAGGGCAATCCCTTCGCGGTGCGGGCCTATCCTGGAGAAACCCCGGCCGCCGCTCCGACCAAGCCGCAGCCGCTCCAGTTGCCGGCCGCCCAAGCGCCGGAAGTGACCTTGCCGATCGACCTGGGCCAGGCGGAACCGGAAGCCGTCCCGATCGAGCGGGCCATGGCCGGCGTGGTGGGTACGACCCAAGTGTTGCTGCCCCTGGTGGATGGTGTGGTGGACTTGGCTGCCCTACGCGCTAAGTTGACCAAGGCCCTGAACAAGGCCGAAGGGGAAATCAAGGGGCTGTCGGGTCGCCTCAGCAATTCGGGCTTTGTGGACAAGGCTCCCCCGGAAGTGGTGGCCAGCGCCCGGGCCGCCTTGGCGGAAGCGGAAACCCAAGCCCAATTGCTGCGCGATCGCCTGGCCCAGTTGCAATAAAATTGCCCCGAAAATCCTGAATTCCAGCAATTTCCTGAGTTCAAGAAACAAATCAGCGTATGGCTTCACCGGAGGGGACATGGTGCTTTATTTAGCCCAAGTGCAACAACAGGAAACGGATCACTCCCTAGCCCTGATGCCGCTGGCGGTGCAGTCCGTCGATCGGGGATGGCAAATTACCCGAGAGCGCCAACGCCAGACCCTGCCCTTGCCGGAACAGGCTCAATGTCATCCCCAGCAGTTGGTGCTGATTGAGGTGGACAACGCCCAATTGGTGACCGACTGCCAGGATGCAACCGATTGGATTTTGGAGCTGATTAAAACCTACTTGAGCTTGGGAGTCACGCCCGAGGAGTTGGCCCACGAAGCCAACCGCCTAGAGCAGTGGAAACAGTCTCTGACCCTGCAAAATCAAGAGCTATCGCGGCGATCGCTTGAGTTGGAAATTCGCCGCGATCAGCTACAGGCTCTGGAAGCGGCCCTCAAAACATCTTCCCCGGAAGATGAGGAAGCCGCCGAAGCCACTGAGGATTAGTGGGGGAAATCAATAATGTCTTTTTTATCCAAAGAAACCCTGTTTGGTTTATCTCTGTTTCCCTATTTGGGGTTTCTGTGGTTTTTGACGCGATCGGGTCAAGCGCCCAAGCTCGGTCTGATTGGGTTTTACCTGACCCTTTTATTTGTGGCGATTACCATTCCCGCTGGTATCTACGCCCAGGTGCATTACAACCAAAGTCTTGCCGATGTGGACTGGCTCCATGGCAGCGCGGAGGTTTTCTTGACCTTGGCGAATTTGACCTTGGTGCTTGGGTTTCAACGGGCCATCAGCCAACTGAAAGCCACCAAAAAGGCCCCATAGGCCCGCTAGCCCGCTGAGTTGGGGGACTCGAACTGGGGTTGCCCAGGATTGATGCGGTGGGGATGGCTCAGCGGGCGGCGGCTAAACCGCTAGTTCTGGCAGCGGGAACATTTCACCCCGCAGATAAGCCTCAAAGTGCTCTTTGAAGTAGCGCCAAGAGGTCATGTTTTTCTGGGTGCTGTGGTGATCAGGCGCGTGGCGATATTTCGGGAGGCGATCGCGGATTTCCGTTTGCAGCAGGGGCGGCAAGGCCTCGAAGCCCGCCACCCGTTGACCACAGGCGCTGTAGACCAACTGCCCGGAGCGATCGCCCATTTTCATCCAAGGCAACCAAGGGCCAATCCGATGCCAAGCAACAGTCATGGTTTCAACGGCGGCCAACTCCGGATTGGTTAGCTCCGAAAGCGGAACGGTCAGCTTGAAAAACTCAGCGGCGCTGTAGTGGGGGCTGGGGCTGTAGTCCTGAAAGCGCGGGTCGTTGCCCAAGGGGTTGGGATAGGCCGGAAACACGTCACAGGTAAAAATCACCGCATCGCCCGCCAGGGTCGCTCCGAACGTGCCCGTGAGGCGACTTTGCACCGGGTCATTGGCCACATGCACCACCGGCACGGTTTCCCCCGTCCAGGGATTATCCCAACTGTGGAGCACGGCCCCCGTATCGGGATCCAAATAGTAGGTCAGTTCCCGGGACACCAAGCTCCAACTGCCATCTCCGTTGTTCACACCCCGGGCCACGTTCATGCCCACGATGTCAAACAGGTGGCATTGGGTTTGGTCGGGCAGCATGGCGTAGATGGAGCCAGTCCATTCCACATACACGTCCCGATCGTCCGTGGCGGCTCGGGCCTTGAGGAAAGTGGCCGCATCAAATTCCGATCGCCCGGAGCCAGGCGCGATCGGGTGAGGGCGGGCCGGTGCTGGGGAACTGCGCAATGAACTAGGGTTGCCGGTCTGGATACTCATGGTTCAGCCTCCACCTCGGGGGATTGGCCCAAGAGAACTGTGGCGTGGTTGACACGCTTGTCACAATTTCAATATATCGCAACAAATTTTAACAGTAACCCTTGCTACGGTTTTTCTGGACTTCAGAATCTGCTTGGGATCGCGAATTCCCGTTCGATCGGCCCGGGAGCGATCGGGCTGAAATGGCTTTACTGTCAACCCCTTGTCAATTGCCACCGAGCAACGGACACTGGACGTGGAAGTGGATTGGCAGCGCTAGAGGTCGTCTTGTGAAAAGAGTTTTAGGCATCATCCTAGGCGGCGGAGCAGGAACCCGCCTGTATCCGCTGACCAAATTACGGGCAAAACCGGCAGTCCCCCTGGCGGGCAAATATCGGTTGATCGATATTCCGGTTAGTAACTGCATCAATTCCGAAATTCTTAAAATCTACGTCCTCACCCAGTTCAACTCTGCCTCGTTGAACCGTCACTTGTCCCGGGCCTATGCCATGTCCGGGTTCACCGATGGTTTTGTGGAGGTTTTGGCGGCCCAACAAACCCCCGATAGTCCCAATTGGTTCCAAGGCACTGCCGATGCGGTGCGGAAATATCTGTGGATTTTTGCCGACTGGGACGTGGATGAATACGTCATCTTGTCCGGCGATCATCTCTATCGGATGGACTATCGAAAATTTGTGGAGCATCACCGCGCCACCAATGCCGACATCACGTTATCGGTGATCCCCATTGATGAGAAGCGGGCCTCGGATTTTGGCCTGATGAAAATTGACGGCAACGGCCGGGTAACAAGCTTTAGCGAAAAACCGAAGGGGGATGCCCTCAAGACCATGGCGGTGGACACCACCGTTTTGGGTTTGCCGGCTGACCGGGCCCAGGAGATGCCTTATATCGCCTCCATGGGCATTTACGTCTTTAAGAAAGAAGTTTTGATTGACCTGTTGAATGAGTCCGTAGATCGCACGGATTTTGGGAAAGAAATCATTCCGCAGGCGGCTCCCAATTACAACGTTCAAGCCTATTTATTTGACGGTTATTGGGAAGATATTGGAACGATCGAAGCCTTCTTTGATGCAAATTTAGCGCTGACCAAGCAACCGCAGCCACCCTTTAGTTTTTACGATGAACATGCGCCGATCTATACCCGATCGCGCCATTTGCCCCCCACGAAAATTTTGAACGCCCAGGTTACTGATTCGATCGTGAGTGAGGGTTGCATCCTCAAAAACTGCACGATCGAGCATTCCGTGTTGGGGGTGCGCTCTCGGGTTGAATCTGGTTCTGTGATTGACAACGCCCTGTTGATGGGAGCGGATTACTATCAACCCTTCCCCGAGCGGATGGACTGCCTTGAGCGGGGCTACGTGCCGATCGGGATTGGGCCAGATTCCACAATTCGCCGCGCCATTATTGACAAGAACGCCCGCATTGGCCAAAAGGTGGCGATCGTCAACAAGGACAATGTGCAAGAGGCCAACCGCGAGGAGTTGGGCTTTGTCATTCGCAGCGGCATCGTGGTGGTTCTCAAGAACGCCACCATTCCTGACGGTATGGTCATTTAAGCCATGAGTATTTGACCCGGCAGTCCGGCTGACCGGAAACTGGGTTATTAAAACGGCTGAATTGAAGTGCTCAGGTCGATCGGGCAGTGATTGATCTAGCAGTGATCGATGATTAGTCGATCGAGCAGTGCTCGATTCAATCGATCAATCCAATCAACTGAATTGACCGGATCTATCGGATCTATCCGATCGGGAGTGGGCATTCGCTGACTCCCGATTTTGTTTTGCTGGCGGTGGGATGGTTGCCTGCTCGATTGTGGAGCGATTGGGCCAACAGCGGATCAAGTCCCGAGTGCCATCCCGATCAAAGCGGACTCGAATCGCGATCTCCCGGCAGAGGGGCTGGGTGTATATTTTGGTGAAAAGTACTATAATTGCCATACTTCACCCGCCTATCTTCATACTGCCGTGTTTGCAGCCGCGCTCGATCGCCCCACCGCCGTTCCTCACGATCTTTTTGCTGCCATTCGCGACCTCAAGCGCGAACTCAACGCCGTCATTTTGGCCCACTATTACCAAGAATCGGAAATTCAAGATATTGCCGACTATATTGGCGATTCGTTGGGTCTCTCCCAGCAGGCAGCCCAAACCGATGCGGATGTGATCGTGTTTGCGGGAGTTCATTTCATGGCAGAAACAGCCAAAATTCTGAACCCCCACAAGCAGGTGTTGTTACCGGATTTAGAAGCGGGCTGTTCTTTGGCGGACAGTTGCCCGGCGAGTGAATTTGCCGCTTTCAAGGCTCGCCATCCCGATCATTTGGTGATTAGTTACATCAATTGCACCGCTGAAATTAAGGCCCTGAGTGACATTATTTGCACCAGTTCCAATGCGGTCAAAATTGTGCAACAAATTCCCCCAGAACAACCCATTATCTTTGCGCCCGATCGCAACTTAGGCCGCTACGTGATGCAACAAACGGGTCGCGAGATGGTGCTTTGGGATGGTAGTTGCATTGTCCATGAAACCTTTTCGGAACAAAAATTGGTGCAACTTCAGGTTCAATATCCTGAGGCGGAAGTGATTGCCCATCCTGAATGTGAACCGCCCCTGCTGCGCCATGCCAGTTTCATTGGTTCCACCACGGCCTTGCTCAACCATGTGCAGCGGAGCGATCGGGCGGCGTTTATTGTGGCCACGGAACCTGGAATTTTGCACCAAATGCAAAAGGCAGAACCCCAAAAGCAATTCATCCCCGCGCCACCCGAGGGCAATTGTGCTTGTAATGAATGCCCACACATGCGGCTGAATACTTTAGAAAAGCTCTATTTCTGCATGAAGACGCGATCGCCTGAAATCACAATGGATGAGTCCGTGCGATCAGCCGCTCTCCAGCCCATTCAACGAATGCTGGCGATGAGTTAGTAGCGGTTGATTTCTAAACCAGTCATGCAAAAAGGGGCTAATTCTTAAAGAACTAGCCCCCCTGTTTCGGAAAACCGAAGATTAAGGTTTTACGAGCAAGCTTTACGGGAAAGCTTTACAGGAAAATTCTACGGGTTAGGAACCGATGCCACATCACCCGGGAGAGCTTGCAGGACTTCCAACCGGACGGAAGCCACCCCGGAGCTGTACATGTCGATTTCGCGAGCAGCAGCCACCGACAGATCAACAATGCGGCCACGGGTGAAAGGCCCGCGATCGTTAATCCGCACAATCACCGATCGACCGTTGCGCAGGTTCGTGACCCGCACCAACGTGCCAAAAGGCAGGGTTCGGTGAGCAGCGGTGAGGGCGTTCTGGTTAAAACGCTCGCCGTTAGCCGTGCGGTTGCCGTGGAAACCGGGCCCATACCAGGAAGCCTGTCCCGTTTGGCTCGATCGCACCGCGTAGAGCACCCCGTTATGTCGCAGGCCATTAGCGTTGGGATTGCCCAGCGCATCATCGCCCGACTGGTTCGAGGCAGCCCGCATCCGCAACTGGCCGTTGTAAGCCAAGGGTTGAACATTTCCCAACTGACGGCGCAGGCGGTTGGCGACCTGCACTGCATCGGCTGAGTAGCTGGCAGTGGGTTGGGGGGCAAGGGTGGTTTGATCGATCGCAACCAGCGGCTGACCGCCCATCGTCACCCAATAGCGATTTTCGCGGTTGCTCCACTCGTAACGAATGGCCTGGGCATCCACGCCGTTGGCGTGGCGTTGGTCAATTTCGCGAGCGGTGGCGGTGGCCCGTTCCAGGGCGTTGGTGGTGCTGGCTTCGTCGTTGGCCAGGAAAGTTACCACGGGGATGTTGCGAACATAGAGCGTCACTGCTGGCCGGTTGCCCAGTTGGTGGGCATGAACCTTGGTGATTCCGTACAGTTGCGACCCGATCGCGGTGGGCTGTGGAATCGCAGCAGCGGCGCTGATGCGCGCGCCAGTCATTTCAGCGGCTGGCTGGAGGGCCAGGGTGGGAGCGGTTAACTCCGCTGCCAAGATGACTGAGGGGGTGGGCTGAGCTTGGGCCGGAATGGGTTGAATTTCTTCCCCAAGGGCGGGAGCTTCAGCACCGAAGGCGACGGCGGCCACCGAGGCAGCCAACAACGTCAGTTTTTGAATGGAATAATTCATGGCGTGGTGGGGTAAACGTCACGCGCGCCTCAAACTAGGTTCAGTGATCAGGCTCTGGCCGTCCGATGCTCACGAACATGCAATGGTCGAAGGGAAACGAAGTGGGAGCTAGTTGGAGTTAACTGACAAAAGACCACCGAGGGGCGATCGGGAAAGTTAGAGACGTTGGCGCAAAATGCACCGGAGCATCAACAGGTTTTGGAGTATCAGTTAATCGCCGGGGAACTCAGGGGGAGTTCATGGAGGTTAGTCAGGGGCGATCGAACTCGATATTGCAAAACCGGGAACCTAGGAGGTCTGTCGGTTGGTCATGCACCCTAGCAGAGCATCAACACAGCGGCTCCGAAGCAACCAAGCGTCCGTCTAAACTCCAGCGCAACATTCAGCACAGTGGAGATGGCGGCTTTGGTGAACTCGGAGGCTGGCCAATGCCGGAACCCAGTTAGCAATAGTTTCAAGGAACCAAAGCTGGGAACCAACGCTGCACAGGGCAACAACACAGTGGACAGAAAGCGATTGGCCGTGGCGATCGCAATCAATGGGTGGATAGCTGAATCGGCAAGATTTCCAACCGCTTCGCACTCTCCGGCAGTTGCCACCAAGGGTTTTGTTAAGAACCGCAAAGTTTTGACTGCAAGATTGACGTAGGTTACCACAGTCAACCGCAGCAGACCGCCTGATCCCCAGTGGCGGCGCTCTGGGTCTGGCATCGGTGGGGATCGCTCCCTGCTCGATCGCCATGGAAAACAAAGGATTTCAGCCCCTTAGGCTCGATCATCGTTTTAATAAAAATTTAAGATTTCCCGACCCCAAATTAGTTCCTTTGGGAGCGCCCACAGGACAGAATCGCAACTGGCTGAAGGCTGGGCTAAACGCTTGGAAGGCTGAAGGTTCATAGTGCTTGCGGCAACCTGAATGCTAAAATCCATGCCGTTCAGCGCCCCGCCCCCAACGATTTATTTCTCAAGGGTTATTTCTCAAGGGACTATTTCTTAAGGGATTACTTCTCAAGGGATTATTTCTCAAGGAAAGTCTCCCTCAGGAGCGGCGGGCGACTTCGAGAGGAACAGCAACCGTGGACTATCGGGAAGCAGGGGTCGATATTGAAGCGGGTCGCGCCTTTGTGGATCGCATTCGCGATCGCGTGCAACGCACCTTCCGTCCTGAGGTGCTTGGGGGACTGGGCGGCTTTGGCGGTTGTTTTGCGCTGCCCACGGGCTATCAGGAGCCGGTATTGGTTTCCGGAACCGATGGCGTGGGTACAAAGCTGGAAATTGCCCAAAAAACCGGTCAACACAACACCGTGGGCATTGATTTGGTGGCCATGTGCGTCAACGATGTGCTGACCTCTGGAGCCGAACCCCTCTTTTTCTTGGACTACATCGCCACGGGCAAACTGCGCCCGGAGGCTATGGCCGATGTGGTGGAAGGCATTGCGATCGGCTGTGAGCAGGCGGGTTGTGCTCTGCTGGGCGGCGAAACGGCCGAAATGCCGGGATTTTATAGCGAAGGAAAATATGATTTGGCGGGCTTTTGCGTGGGCATTGCCGAGCGCAGCCGCCTCCTGACCGGTGCTCAGGTGCAGGTGGGTGATGTGGCGATCGCCCTGCCCAGCTCAGGACTGCACAGCAATGGGTTTAGCCTGGTGCGCAAGGTAGTTGAACAGGCGGGCCTGACTTGGGGCGATCGAGTAGCAGGGCTGACGGGCGATCGCACCTTAGGTGAGCTGGTACTCACGCCCACCCAAATCTATGTTCAGCCCATTTTGAACTTGCTGAAGTCTGACCTGTCGATCCATGGCATGGCGCACATTACCGGTGGCGGACTGCCGGAGAACTTGCCGCGCACCTTGGGGCCGAACCAAGCCGTAGCGGTCGATCGCAACAGTTGGCAAATTCCCCCCCTGTTCCAGTGGTTGGCCCAAACGGGCGATGTGCCAACCGCGGCCATGTTCGATACCTTTAATATGGGCGTGGGCTTCGTGGTTTTGGTGCCTGCTGCTGAAGCTGCGGCTGCCTTGACGCAGTTCAACCAGGTGGGAATTGCTGCTTGGCAATTAGGCGAAGTGGTGGCAGGTAATGGCGAAATTCTAGGGCTGTTGTAATCAGGGCTGGTTCATTAGCTTTTTGGCTATTGTTGCCGATCTTTTCGCATTCTTCCTTCTGATTGGAAGCGGCTGAAAGGTGGTTTGGAAGAAGTTTTGATCCTGTCATTGCTGTTGCGTTTGAGAGAGCTGTTGTGCTGCCACTTGCCTTGCAATTCACTTCGCCAGGGCCCGTTTTTCTGAAATTTGGCCCCCTCATCATCCGCTGGTATGGACTCTTAATTGCGATCGCCCTGATGACGGGCGTGAGCCTATCTCAATGGCTGGCAACTAAGCGTCGAATTGATCGGGATTTGGTTGCCGATGTCTCCATTTGGTTGGTGTTAGCTGCCTTGCCGGCCGCTCGGATCTATTACGTGCTGTTTAATTGGTCAGCCTACGCAGCCCATCCAGAGCGGATCATCGCCATTTGGGAAGGCGGCATTGCAATTCATGGCGCTATTTTGGGTGGCTTGGCGGCATTGTTGCTGTTTTCTCGCCTCAACAAAATTCCCTTTTGGCAGTTGGTGGATGTCATTACGCCTTCGTTGATTTTGGGCCAAGCGATCGGGCGGTGGGGCAATTTCTTTAACTCCGAAGCTTTTGGGCGGCCAACGGATTTACCTTGGAAGCTTTATATTCCGCCCGATCGTCGCCCCTTGGGCTATGAAGGATTTGAGTATTTCCATCCCACATTTCTGTACGAATCGCTCTGGAATTTGGGAGTTTTCGGGTTATTAATGACCCTCTTTTTGCGGTTGCCTAATTTGCGACCCGGGACGATCGGTTGTGTTTATGCCGTGACCTATAGTTTAGGTCGAGTTTGGATTGAAGGTTTACGCACCGATAGTCTGATGTTTGGCCCCCTGCGCATGGCTCAGATGGTGAGTTTGACCGGGGTGATTTTGGGCGGTTTGGGTTTGTTTTGGCTCTATAAACTTCGTCGATCGCTGCCTGATGTGGTGAGCGTGGGTCACGAAGCTTCCAATGGTTAAGGCTCCATTTCAATAATCATCAGAGGTAACCCAGCAAACCAGGAATTAGGCTGAAAAATTAGGGCAATAACGCTCCCCAGTTCAGACCCCAAAATAGAGATCTTCAACGGCCAAAAATCAAAACCAAGCCAACTCAAAACCAAACTAACAAAGCTACAGAATTACCAGCCAAGTAAACCCGTTTCCTTGATCGTTGGAGATCGCCATGCACAGCAGCCCACCCGATCGCAACTTCTTGGAACCTTGGTTCCGATCCCTATCCAAAATAACCAGGCTCGATGGCTTCGGCTGGCATTCTGGACTGCAAGCGATCGGCAAGGGACGCTTGGCCCATCGCGGTCTGGCCTTGCTCATCTGTTTTGGATTGATGGTGGGCGGCTGTGGATTGCCCCAAGTTAGTGCAGAGTCTCGGTTGCTATTGCCATTGTCCGTTGATTTTTTGGGGGCCTATTTGTTGCCCACTCAACAGATCATGGACACGCCCGTGGGAGGGCTTTCGGCCTTAGCATACGATCGCCAAACCGATCAATTTCTGGCCCTTTCTGACGATCGCTCTAACTTAGCTCCCGCAAGGTTCTATACGCTCAAAATTTCCTGGCGATCGACCGACAATCCTAATCCTTCTGGGGCCTCTATTTCTGATCAAAATTCAGCGCCTTCATCGGTCAAAGCAGGGCAGACTATCGATCGCGTGACGGTTGAAAGTGTCACCATTTTACGAGATGAATCGGGTGAGCCTTTTGCGGCAGGAGAAATTGATCCTGAAGGGTTAGCAATTACCCCACGAAATACGGTTTTAATTTCCAGCGAAGGCGACGTAAAACAGGGCATTCCGCCCATGATTCGCGAGTTTGATCGCAAAACGGGCATGGCCACGCGATCGCCCCTGCCCTTGCCCAGTCGCTATCTACCTGGCAACGCGGCGGACGGTTCGCCCCAAGGAATTCGCGATAATTTGGGTTTTGAGGCGCTGGGCATTGTGCCCGTGGGAGCAAATCCCTCCCCTGTAGAGCCGTTTCGGGCGTTCACAGCCACCGAAGAAAACCTGGCCCAAGATTTGGAGCCGAAACCCGAGCAAGCCGAGGGCGATCGCCCCACGATTCCGCCCCGATCGCGCATTTTACATTTCAGTTTGGGCGACGGGCCCCCATTTCCCATTTCTGAGCATTTGTACGAAATGGATCCGGCCAGCAGCACCGCCATTAGTAACGGTTTGGTGGATTTGATGCCCCTCGATCAAGGCGGACATTTCCTCAGTTTGGAGCGCACCTTTGACCCCCTAGAAGGCTTTGGAGCCAAACTCTTTCAGGTGGAATTAGGAACCGCCACAGACACCTCCAGCTATGCCAATTTGCGGGGGGCTTTACCCGATGTGAAACCCGCTTATAAAAAACTACTGCTGGACTTTAAAACCCTGGGCATCCCGATCGATAACTTGGAAGGATTGGCCCTTGGCCCCCAGTTACCAGACGGTCGCCAAAGCATCATTTTGGTGAGTGACAATAACTTTCGAGAAGCCCAAGTGACCCAGTTTATCTTGTTGGCACTGGATGGTTTTAAGGCTCAGTAAAAGGCTCAGTAAAAGGCTCAGTAAGCAGTTAGCTGAGTACTGAATTCGTGGAGCAAGCCATCAAATCATCCATTAGGAAAATTGTTGGCTGCATAGGAAACCACTTTGGGCTGAAATTGTACTAAGTGCAGGTTATTCAGCAAGTCTCGACTGTTGTACTGTCCCCAATGTTCAATTTCCAGAAAGTTGGCCCATGATAGCGCCGGTTTATAGACCCGAAAATAGCGCATGAGGTGGAGCGAAGCAGCACTTTCCAAGGGGCCAATAAACTGATTGCTGGGTTGCCCAAAGTCCACTGTCGAAGCCCAAAGGGTCATTTGCGATCGGGTCAGAAAAAAGCAACCCGCATGGGGATTTCCCGCTCGTTGGAATTGGATCGGTTGACCGAGAAACTGGCCAACCAAAACGCGCCGCTCAGTGAAATGGTGGGCAAATCCCGGATTTTGGCCAGTTTTGCTTTCAAAGTCTGGATCAACATAGACCTTGTGATAGTTCGCGTGATAGTTCGCTGAATGATGGCTTTCTGGATGATTGCTGCCTAGTACATCAGGATGGGTTGAGCTGACCAAATGCGAGGTAGATGAGTCAGAGCATTCACCGATTTCATCGGTTGCCCAAGAACCGGTTGCTAAAGAATTATTGAGCCATGGATTTGACCATTCAAAACGATGGGGCTGCAAGATGGCAGTCTCGCCTAGGAGTGACTGAAACCATTGTTGTTTCAGAAAAAATAGGGGATCACGAATGGTTAAATCATCTTCCAAATAACAATAATAGTCATAATTTTCCGAGAGCCGATCGCCCAAAACTCGCTGGCAATAAAACCCCAACTCCCGATCGGGACAATTCAGGGCAATATGCTGAAAAAGATGGCGACTGACGGGCAATTGTGACAACAAATGGCGATCGCCCGTTGTGCAAAGCAGGATATTTAGTTCACAACTTGTCCATTGGTTCACCTGTTGAATTTGTAGTCCCTGTTGGGGCTGATCTTGGAAGGCAATTTGGCGAGCATTAAAAAGGCTATGCAGTGCCTGAATTCCCTGGCTGAGGGCAGCAATTCGCGGCCGGGGATCGCGCCTGGCGGAACCATATTTCCCATCAGCGTCAGGATGAAAAAAGTGCGGAATCGCCACCAAAATTCGCATTTTATAAAACCCTCTCAACCCTAGGATGCACTGACCAAGGCCATCGATCGGGCAGCGAATCCCGCGTTGGAAAGCGCGTGGGTGACGGCTCCTGGATCGCGCACCCGGAATTGGGGGCCAAACCGCACTAATTCACGGCGGCCATCCTCCCCGCGCACAATGGCAATCACGGGTGTTTTGGCATCATCCCCCGCCCAATTCAGCAGCAAGGTTCGTAACTGGTGTTGTTGTTCAATGTTGCCGGCCAAATCGGCAGAAATCTCGATTGTTAACAGTTGAATTTGGTCAACAGGTTCCGCATCTTCAATGATGAATTGGGGTTGATCATCACGGCGATCGACCTTGCCCCAAATCATCAACTGTCGATCGGGCTGAATCAGTGGGTGAATTCGCTCATAGGCCCGGGGAAACACAATCGCCTCCGCCTGAGCCGTCAGATCTTCAATTTGCACTATGGCCATTCGATCGCCCTTTTTGGTCACCACCGGCTTCACGGAATTCAACATCACAATGGCGCTGACCGTTGCCTTGTCATCGGGTCGCTCGCCCAGTTCTGACAGGTTCATGGGAGCCAACAACCGAGAGGGTTTTTGAATATCCTTCAAGGGATGATCGGAAATATAAAATCCGAGTAATTCCTTCTCCAAATTCAACCGTTCCTGTTTGGGATAATCTTCCATCGGTTGCGCTTTGGGAGCCAAATCCAACACATTGTCTGGCGTTTTGGCATGGCTTGCGGATTCCAGTCCCATGGACAAATCAAACAGATTGCCCTGGCCGCTGGCTCGATCCTTGGCCCGGCTATGGGCCCAGTCGATAATTAACTCCAAATCAGCCATCGATTGACGGCGATTAGCCTGCAAGCAGTCCAATGCACCGCACTGCACCAATGCTTCCAAGGCCCGCCGGTTAACCGATCGCAAGTCAATTCGATCGCACAAATCAGCCAAAGATTTAAAGGAACCACCTTCCGATCGCGCCTGCAATAAACACTCGATCGCCCCCAATCCCAAGTTCCGAACTGCGCCTAAGCCAAACAGAATTTTGCCCCGTTTTCCTGATGCATCCTTGAGCGGTGTGAAGTCCACATCCGATCGATTAATATCCGGTGGCTCCACATCAATCCCCAGGCGCAAACAGCTGGCAATATACATTTGCACCTTATCCCGATCGTCGCTGTTGGAAGTCAGCAACGCCGCCATATATTCAACGGGATAATTGGCTTTCAAATAAGCCGTTTGGTAGGTCACATAGCCATAGGCTGCCGAGTGGGATTTGTTAAAGCAATATTCCGCAAACTTCACCATCTGGTCAAACAAACTTTCGGCAATTTTGCTCTTGATGCCATTGCGTGCGGCCCCATCGACAAAAATGCTTTGGTGTTTTTCCATTTCCTCCTTTTTCTTTTTCCCCATGGCCCGTCGCAGCAGATCCGCTTCACCCAAGGTATAGCCCCCCAACTCTTGGGCCACCTTCATGATCTGTTCTTGGAACACCAAAACCCCATAGGTCTCGTTCAAAATGGGTTCCAACATTTCGTGGTCATAGGCGATCGCCTCTCGACCGTGTTTCCGGTTAATAAACTGTGGAATCAGACCAGCATCAAGGGGGCCTGGTCGATAGAGGGCCAAAATTGAAGAAATATCAGCCAAATTGGACGGTTTCAAATCCCGCACCACCTGGCGCATTCCGGAAGATTCCAACTGAAAGATCCCTTCCAAATCGCCACTTGCCAGCAGTTTGTAAGCATTGGGATCATCTTCCGGCACACTGTCAATATCAATGGTTTTGCCACTGGTACGCTCAATGAGGTCAATGGTTTTTTGGATCATCGTTAGGTTTTTCAGACCCAAAAAGTCCATCTTCAGCAATCCAACGGCCTCAATATCTTCCATGTAATATTGAGTGATCACTGAGCCATCATTGTTCCGTTGCAGCGGCACGATTTCATCCAGGGGATCTGCGGAAATGACCACGCCGGCCGCATGAACCCCAAAGGTTTTGTTCGTGCCTTCAATCCGCATCGCCATATCTAGCCAGCGGCGATAGGTCACCCCCGGTAGCGCGCCGGGAACCTGCTCATCTTTGTCATATTTTTCCTTAAATTCGGGGGCAGGCGTTTCATTGGAAACCATCACTTTCAACTTGGCCGGCTTGCCCCGCGAAACGGGAATCATTTTCGCCATTCGATCGGCTTCCCCGTAGGGAATATCCAACACCCGCGCCACATCCTTCAACACGGCTTTGGAGGTCATCCGGTTGAAGGTAATAATTTGCGCTACCCGATCGGTTCCATATTTTTGGGTGACGTAATCAATTACTTGATCTCGTTTTTCAATGCAGAAATCTGTATCCACATCGGGCATGGATTTCCGTTCTGGGTTCAAGAATCGCTCAAACAGTAAGCCATGGTGTACTGGGTCAATGTTGGTAATGCCGAGGCTATAGGCAACTAGGGAACCGGCAGCGCTGCCCCGACCGGGACCCACGGGAATATTGTGATCGCGAGCAAATTTGATGTAGTCCCAAACTACGAGGAAATAGGCCGAAAAGCCCATGCGTTGCAACATTTCCAGTTCGTAGGTTTGGCGTTCCACATATTCAGGATGTCGATCGATCAATTCCTGTCGAGAGGCCAAACCCAAGCGTTGACAAAGGCCTTGCCAAGCCACTTCTTCCACGTAGGTGTCAGCGGTGTGACCGGGAGGAACCGGAAAGTCGGGAATCCGGGGTTGACCCAAGATGTTGTAATCTTCAATTTTTGCAGACACCTTGAGGGTGTTATTAATGGCCTCTTGAATCACATCATCGGTGAGGTGATCGCGGAACAGTTGGGCCATTTCTTCGGCCGATTTCAGATATTCCGTGCCGCTGTAGCGCAGTCGTTTATCTTCTGTAATTAGTTTGCCGGTTTGGATGCAAAGCAATGCGTCGTGGGCTTCCACATCAAAACAGGAAATGAAGTGTGAGTCGTTGGTGGCAATCAGTTGAATATCGAATTGGCGGGCTAGCCGAACCAAGGCCACATTTACCACTCGATCTTCCTGGGAGCCGTGGTCTTGCAGTTCTAAATAAAAATCATCGGCAAAAATTTCTTTGTACCATTGGGCAACCCGTTCCGCCACGTCAAAACGCCCGGCCAAGATGGCTTGGGGAATTTCGCCCCCTAAGCAAGCACTGGTGACGATTAGACCTTCGCGATGGGTTTCTAGTAGTTCTTTATTAATACAAGGACGGGCAAAAATGCCTTTTCCGCGCACCCCTTGCAGGTTGGAAACGGTGGTTAATTTAACGAGATTTTTATAGCCCTGTTTATTTTTCGCCAGGACAACTTGGTGATATTTCGGTAATTTTCGTTTGTCATCAAGGCTGCCGTTGATGACATACATTTCATTGCCAATGATCGGGCGAATGGGTTTGCCGCGACAAACTTTCAGCAGTTCGATCGCCCCATACATGACTCCGTGATCCGTCAGGGCGATCGCGGGCATGCCCAATTCCATGGCCCGATCAATCAAGGCGGGCAGTTGACTCGCCCCATCGAGCAGGCTGTAATCGCTGTGGATGTGGAGACCAACAAAGGACATGGCAGGAGAACTCGATCGAACCGATGGATGATGCGCTCTCCATTGTGGCCTATCGGGTTCCCGGACGCGAGTGCCTGCGGGGTTAATCAGCCGGAACGGGCCAGGCTGCCGCTGCGTTCCACCAAATGCAGGGCGATCGAGCTGAGGGGAAGCACCTGTTTGGCCGCGCCCAGCTCGATCGCCGCTCGGGGCATTCCAAACACCACGGAACTGGCCTCATCTTGGGCGATCGTCCAGCCGCCCGCTTGGGACAGTTCCAGCAGGCCCTTTGCGCCGTCGTTGCCCATGCCCGTCAGTAAAATCCCGATCGCCCGTTTGCCAAAGACCCGAGCCATGGCGCGAAAGGTGGCTGTCACCGAAGGGCAATGGCCATCCACCGGCTCCGTGCGAAAGGTGACGAACCGCCCTTGCAGATCAAACTCCAATTGGTGACCTTCCGGCGGAAAGTAAATCACGCCCTGCTGCGGGGTTTGGCCCGCTTGGGCAATTTGAATCGACAGCGCGCAATTGAGGCTGAGCCAATCCAGCAATCCCCGCAAGAAGCCCGTGCTGATATGTTGCACGCAAACCAGCGGCAGGGGAAAACGCGATGGTAATTGGCTCAAAATCTCCCGCAGGGCCTGGGGGCCGCCCGTGGAAGCGCCGATCGCCCCGATCGCCCGTTCGATCGCTGGCCCTTGCACCAGCACCGACGGCAGCGCGATCGTGGGTGACGGCGAGGGGGATAGCGATCGCCGCAGCTTGAAAACCTTCACCCCCGCCAGCACCCGAATCTTGGCCACTAACTGGGCCGCCACTTGAGCATATTGTTCCGGCGAACTTATCACCGGTTTGGGGAACACATCCACCGCACCCGCCTCCAGCAACTCAAACACCGTGCGCCGATCGTCTTCGCGAACGGAGTTGCTGATTACCAAAATGGGCCGGGGCGATCGCCCCATCACCTCGCGGGTCAATTCCAGCCCATTCATGCGCGGCATATGCAAATCCGTGCAAATCACGTCGGGATAGGTCGTTTCCAGCAGTTCCAACCCCTCCAGCCCCGTGCGGGCCGTGCCCACCACTTGCAGCGCACCGGTACTCTCGATCGCCCGCCGCAGGAGCCGGATGGCAATTTCGGAATCTTCAACCAACAGCACTCGGATGGGGGGTGGAGCCACTGGTATTCCCTGCCTGAAATTTTGGTGCTGCAAATCGGGAGGCAATTAATCTTTGTCTGATTTTTTGTCCTATGCCTATTGTCGCAAATTTCTGGGGGTTTGAAGCTAAAACCAGCAAGGATTTAATCCATTAGCCGATCCATTAGCCGACCATTTGCTGATTATTTTTTGAGATTCTGATCCTGTTCGAGCCATTGCTTTTTTTAAAGAAAATGATTCTGCTGCTTAGTTTTTTTGGAACAGCAAACAGAGTTCAATCGCCTTAGATTGCAGCGTTTCGATCGGGTCGCTGCCCCGCTTCAGGAGGGTTTCCTGCTCCAAGAGAAGCTGGAGGCTTTTTTGAAGTGCTTTGAGTCCCATAGGTTGCACTTCTTTCTTAATGAAAAAAAGTCGCTTGGGGTTGCCCAAATCTGCCGCCTTGGCAATCACCAAATCATCCCGCTCGCCCCGATCAAGCATCAGCTTCACCCACAGCCACAGCCGAAACTGGGTGACCAGAGAAGCATGAATTCGCAAAGGATTTTCATTCCGCGCGATCAAATCCGCAATCAGCTTCAAAGCTTGGGAAATTTGCCCCAGGGAAATGGCCTTCGCCAGCTCCAAACTGCTTTGGGTGGAAACGGAAACGAGGTGGTGAATATCTTCCTTGGCGATCGGGCGATCGCCCACAAATAATTGCAGCTTTTCCAGCTCGCTATAGAGTTGGCGCGTGTTATTGCCCACCGCATTCACCAACAATTCCGCCGCTTCGGGTTTAATTTTCACTTTCATCGCTTGGGCGGCCCGTTTCACCTGTTGCAACAGCTCCTCCGTTTTCCAGGGAGGAATCGGGGAAAATTCCTGAATTTCGGTGTTTTTGGCCTTCTGGAGCAATTTAGTGGACTTGAGGCGGCCATCGGGCTTTTGGCGGGAGGTGAGCAGCAAAATGGCATTGTCGGGAATTTGGGGCAGGGTGCGTTCCAGCTCTCGCAACCAATCGTCGGGACAGCGCTGGGCCAAGGCCGTTTCCGCCAGCCACACCAGCCGATCGCCCGCACCAAAGGGAGGAGTCACCGCCTGGGCCAGAGCTGCCAGCAGGCCATCCTCGCGATCGGGCGGGATTTTTTCAAAATTAAAGCTTTCCCAAGCCGCATCCACACGCGATCGCAACGGGTCGATCGCCCGCTGCATCGCAAAATCATCCTCACCCCAAAACCAATAAACCGGCATTTCGTTAAACGGTGGCGAACTCGCCCTCGGATGCTTGACTGGAGAATGGGCTAATGGGTTAGCCTTTGCCGCCCCCGATCAGGTAAAGCAACGCCATGCGCACCGCAATGCCGCTGGTCACCTGATCCGGAACCAAGCTCAGGGCCGGGTCATCCATCACATCGGAAGCCAACTCTACGCCGCGATTCGTGGGGCCCGGGTGCAACACCCGCACTTGGGGCTGACAGAGCCGCAGTCGATCGCGCGTAATGCCATAGCGTTGGTGATATTCCCGCAAGCTGGGCAGCAGGTGTTGGCTCATCCGTTCCTGTTGCAACCGCAAAGTCATCACAAAGTCCGCATCGGCCAAGGCCGGCTCCAGTTGCCAATGAATTTGGAGGGGCGATCGATCGGCCGTTGGCGGCAAAAATTGGGCAAATTCCCGAGGTAGCAGGGTTGGCGGCCCGGCCAAATGCACGGCTGCCCCGGCGGCCGTCAGGCTCCACAGATTCGATCGAGCCACCCGTGAGTGCAAAATATCGCCCACGATCGCCACCTTTTTGCCCCGCAAGTCCCCGATCGACGGTTTTTGGGGATTCAACACCTGGCAGATGGAAAACAGATCCAACAATCCCTGGGAAGGGTGTTCGTGTTGGCCGTCCCCCGCATTCAGCACACTCACCCCGGACTGCAGCCGATCCATCTCCGCCGCGATCGACTGGGGCACGCCGGCCTGCTTGTGCCGGATCACCATAATGTCTGTCCCCATGGCCAAATAGGTTTTGGCCGTGTCTAGGATCGTCTCTCCCTTGGTGAGCGAAGAGGATCCCGGCGCAAAGTTGAGAATATCCGCTGATAGGCGCTTGGCCGCCAGCTCAAAACTGCTGCGGGTGCGGGTCGAGGGTTCAAAAAACAGGTTGGTGACCACTTGCCCCTGAAGGGTGGGCACTTTTTTGGTGCGACGGGACAACACCTCGCGAAAACTAGCGGCGGTGGTCAACACGGTGTCGTAGTCTTCGCGCGAGAACTCCGCCAACGATAAGACGTGGCGGTGCGTCCAGCTTGCAGTGGTCATGGGGCGAGGGGAAATGCGGGCCAGCAATCCATTGAAGCGCAAATGCAGCGCAAACGGGTGCGCTGGTGGAGGGGATTTGACTGGGCGATCGAATCAGGGGCCGATTAATCGTTCACACGGGAACTGGCGCGGCGGTTTGTACGGTGGTTTATTTGCACGGTGGTTTATACGGATTGGGCGATCGCGCCTTTGAAGAACCGATCAAGCACCCAATCAACACCCAATCAGCACTAGATTTTAAACACCCCATTCAGCCCCCGACCCAGCGCCACCCCGCCACCGACCAATCAGGGATCTGGCCCCCGTTCAGACTCCATTCAGACCCAATTCAGAAAGCTTTCCAGTTCGGAGACGCTGGCTGGCCCAAACCGGCAAGATTGAGTCACCTTCTTTTCAGCCCCCCCTTCAGCACTACTCCTCGTTGGAATTTTCGCCATGATGCTCGATCGCCCCAAGTTTTCTCAGGCTTCGCGACCCGCAACCCCTCGCCGCGCTCCTTTGGCCTTGGCGCTGCTGGCCCTGGCCATGGTTCCGGGGTTGGCGGGCTGTAATTTGACCGGCGACCCTTCCGCCCAGGCAGCGGCAATTGATTCGGATCCGCTGCCCGACACGGTTTCGGTGGATCTGTATAAGCCGGACGGTGCTTGCAAAGGCTTGGTGGCCCAGTCGGTGAAAGTCCCGCGCGATCGGCCCTTGGAAGCGGCCGTGGGGCGGCTGTTGATTGAAGCAACCGGCGACAAACCCGATCCGGCCTTTGACCTGCGCCACTATCGCATCAGCTTGGACACGGCCAAGCGATCGGTCACCATTGACCTGCGCTTGAATCCCGATGGCCGCCGCAAGTTCCAATCCCTGTCCAGTTGCGAACAGTTAACCCTGTTTGGCAGCTTGCAGGCGACCCTCACGCGCAATCGACTTTGGCCGGTCGATCGGGTCTATTTCACCGACGGCGATCGCCCCTTGAGTCTATAAGGCAGTGACCAGGCGAGATCGACCCATGGGCAATGATTGGGGCAACGATGGGCAATCATCGGCAACTACGGGCAATCATTCAGCTCAATCCGCCTCCCCCGCATGGTAGGAACTGCGCACCAAGGGCCCCGATCGCACCTGGGTAAATCCCAGCTCGCGGGCCAGCGCTCCCAGGTGGTCAAACTCTGCCGGTGTCCAATATTTCTGGACGGGTAAATGGTCTAGGGACGGGCGTAGGTATTGGCCCAAGGTCAGCCGATCGCAATTCACCGATCGCAAATCTTCCAGGGCTTGCAAAATTTCCGCTTCCGTTTCCCCATGACCCAACATCAGCCCGGACTTGGTGGGAATGGTGGGATCCAGTTCTTTCACCCAGCGCAACACATCCAGCGATCGGTGATATTTAGCGCCGCGCCGCACGGGCCCTTGCAGCCGCTCCACCGTTTCCAGGTTGTGGTTATAGCAAGCGGGCCGCAGGGCCGCCACCGCTTCCACCCGCGATCGCTGCTTAGCCTGGGGGTCGGGCTGGCCGCCCCAAAAATCCGGGGTCAACACTTCAATTTCCGTGCCAGGGGATTGCGATCGAATGGCGGCGATCGTCTGTGCAAACACATTCACCCCCCCATCGGGCAAATCATCCCGCGCCACCGAAGTCAGCACCACATAGCGCAACCCCAACAGCGCCACCGATTCCGCCACCTTGCGGGGTTCTTTCGGGTCGATCGGCATTGGCGCATGGCCCTTGTCCACCTGGCAAAAGCCGCACGATCGGGTACAAACGGGCCCCATCAACAAAAATGTGGCGGTTCGATTGGCATAGCACTCGCCGCGATTGGGGCAACGGCCCTCCTCGCAAATAGTGTGAATTTGCCGCTGCTTGATGATGCGCTGAACTTCGGCTAACTCACTGGCCCGGCCCAAGCGTGGTTTCAGCCAGGTGGGCAACCCTTCGGGCACAGCGGAACTGGGGGCACTAGCGGCACTGGAAGAAGAGGACGGCGACACAGGCGGCAAATGGATTTTGCAAATGAATTTCCCCTATTGTGGCGTAAGAATTGCGGGGCGATTGTTTGACCGCTGTTTGGGGAAATTTTGAGAAGAAATTGGGGGCGCTTGGGGGCGTTTGGGGGCACTTGGGGGAAAATTGCAAGGCGCAGTTTGGGGGCGATAGTTGGCTGATTTTGGGAAATAGTTGGCTGATTTTGGGAAGCCGTGCCGGGCGATCGCGCATGGGGGCAAGCTTGGGAAAAGCAGCACTCGCGATCGGGAAACTGATCGCACCAGCGGCGGGGCTTTTCAAACCTCGGGACGATCGCCATATACTGGAATCGCAGATGCCCAAGGGCCTTGGCTGTCGATCCAGTAACCTGGAAACATCGCTGAACATCCCTGGCGGACTCAACCCCAGGATTTGCAACGGTCTTCGGGAGTTTTCGGAAAGATTTTTCCAGATATTTCCCCTGGAGACTACCGGAGAGTCCCGATCGCTCGTATCTTAAGCAGGGGTATCCATTGCCAGCCTGTTTTCGGCCCCGATGGTGGCTGAATGCGGTCTTGAGCGATCGCTTCCTAACTTTTCATGCAGCGCGCCGCCCCCTTGAAGGGCGATCGCCCCTATCACTCCCGAATCGTCTGCACGCAAGCCTAAGGAGAAAGTCGTGGCAACACACAAAATCCTCGTCATCGATGACAGCAAAGTGATTCGGCAGCGCGTCAAAGAAATGTTGCCAGCCGGAAACTTTGAGGTTCTCGAAGCCAAAGACGGACTCGAAGGGCTACAGCTCATTCAGCAAGAACATCCCAACCTGATCATGTTGGATTTCCTGTTGCCCAAAAAGAGCGGCTGGGAAGTCTATCAAGAAATTCAAACCCAACCCCACCTGCAAGCGATTCCGCTGCTGGTGATGTCGGGGCGCAAAGAAGAAGTGACCGAAAAAATTTCGGAACCCTTCGAGCGATTTGCCTTCATCGAAAAGCCCTTTGAAAAGAAAGAGCTAATCGAATCCATCAAAGAAGCAATGCGGATTGCTTCGCGGATTCCAGCCGTGGCCCCGCCGCCCGTGGCTGCACCGGCCGCCGCGCCCGTGGCTGCGCCGGGTGCTTCCGCCGCTGAAATCCAGGCCCTGGAGCAAAAAGTGGCGACCTTGCAAGCGGAAGTGGATCAACTGAAGAAGCAGTTAACCCAGCTTGTGACATTCATTAAGCAAAAGTTGCGCTAGTTCATGCGCCGCCGGCCCGCTGGCATGATCCCGCCGCCGCCTTAGCCCACTTCAAAAGCACCGGTATGAAACAGCATCAAAGTTCTGATCTTCAAAGTTCTGATTTTGAGACGGATTTTGGTGCAAACCGTGGCGACCAACCCAACGACGGACAACCAACACCCGATCGCCCCATAACACCCAGCCAGCAGCACCCATTCTTCGCTTGGCGGGTTTCTCCTTGGCTGACCAGCGCTCTGGTGGTGAGCACGGTGCTGGCGGGCGGTCTGGTTTGGGTGGCCTCGCCGCCGGCCTGTGCCTGTGGTTCTCCCTTGAAGCCCTCGGTGGGCCATGTGGTGCGGGCCCAGCAGATGTTTTATCAGGAGTATGGGCGGTTTGCCCGCGACGGCGCAGAACTACAAGCCCGGGTGGGTGCGCTAGTGTCGCCCAAGCTCAATCAGCAGTACCGCATCTACACCAGCGGCAATGCGGACACCGCTTGGGTGATGGGTGAGCATCGATCGCCCCCGGAGCTAACGCCGCTACGCTGGACACAGGTGCTGGTGAATAAACCCTTTGCCCGCAATTTGCCCTCGGATTATCAAATTCAGCTCAAGGTCAATGCTCAGGGGCGATCGAACCCAGCCCTTCAGGTGAGTCATTGCGAGATTCAGCGCCAATGGGTGGGCAATCCGCCGCTGGAACCCTTGACGTTGATGGAAATGCCGCCCCGTTGCCAAGCCCGCTAGGCCCTTAGCCACAAGATTACTCGCCACAAGGCCAGCCAGGGCCCAAACCCGTCACAAGATTGCACCTTAGCGATCGAGCTGGTTCTTCAGGGAAGCCAGGGCCGACCAACGGGCATCGATCGCCGGTCGCGTTTCCACAGCGTCTTCCGGCTCCAAAATTCCTTGGCAGTCTTCGCTACAAAGCTGCTGGGCTGGCAATTCAAGACAAAATTGCTGATAGAGCCAATCTTCGGGATAAAAATAACCCGTTGGCGACAAGGATTCTTGTAAATCCTCAGCGCTGATCTCTCGTTCTAGGGGTAAATCTTTAGACTCCGCCGCCTCATCCAACCAAATCGGCTCTTGGGTATCGACCACCAGCCGCTGATTGTATTGACAAAGGCAGCGATCGCACGTGAGAGTCACAATTCCTTCCGCCTGGGCCGACACCTCCAGGAAATTGCCCCGGTGAACCACGCGCAACTTGCCGCGCACGGGGGTGAGGGTTTCCAAGCCTGGCAGAAAATCCTTGAATTCCCAACCGATCGTCCGATTGGTGGCCTTCAGGATGTGGGGAATATAGACCGAATCCACGGTAGGAACCCCGCAGCGGGGAGGGTAAAGATGGGTGCGATCGGGAATGGCAGCAGACCGAGGGCCATTCCCGAATGGCCAGCCCAACCCAAACCGCCGAACCCCCAAGGCCCAGCGGCACGGGTCAGGCTAGGCTTCGGTTGACTTCAGGGCCACCACCAACCGGCGGTGGGGTTCTTGGCCTTCGCTGTGGGTGGCGATGTCGCTGTAGGCCGCGAGCATGGCGTGGAGCTGTTTGCGTTGGGATGAGGAGAGTGAGTCGATCGCCACCGACTCCCCCGTTTCACGAACCTGCGACACCGCATTGGCCGCCACTGACTCCAGCTCGGCCCGTTGCTGGGCCCGGTAGCCGTTGAGTTCGATCGTGTAACCGCAATGGTCATCCCGATCGACTCCCACATTCAGCAGCATATTCGCCAAATACTGCATCGCATCCAGGGTCACCCCCGCTTCACCCACCACGCTGGTGATTTGCTCCGGAGACCAGGGCGAACCATCGATCGTGAGCCAATAGTTCAGCGCATTATCGATCGGGTCGTGCTGGGCTTGCACCTGGGTCGGCAAACCCAAGCGCGCCAGCAGCCCCTCCAGCCAAATTCGTCCCCGATCGCCCGGATCACTCATCACGACTTGCCCTTTTGCTTGTTGTTGTTCGTGCTGGGTTTGTTGCCTGGGCCCTTGCTCGGCTGATTCTTCGCCGGGCTGCTGGCCTTCGTGCCCTTGGGTTCAAACGGCAGCCGGCCCGTCGCGCCATCCACCGCCACCGCCTTCACATCCACAATGCCCTGAGCTTCCGCCATCTTTTGGATATTCTCCGGCAGCGGTTCCCGAGACAAAATGAACGCTTGGGCCGTTTGGAACAGGTTCGCCACCACCATGTACATCAGCACCCCAGCGGGCAGGGGGAAAAACAGAAACATCCCCGAAAAGATAATCGGCGTTAGCTTATTGGCCGCCGCCTGTTGCGGGTTATCCGTTGCCCCTTGGCTGGAAATCGATTGGCTGACATAAAGGCTCAAACCAAACAGCAGCACCATCGCCACAATATCCCAGTGGATCCCCTCATCGTCCACTGCGCCCACATGGCCCAGCGCACTGATGAACAGGAAGCCCTTGCTCGCCGCCAGGCCGGGAATCGTCCCTTGCAGGGTCACATCCCCCGGTTGCAGCGCCGTGATTTCACCGTTGGGGCCCAACTGCACCCGCTCGGCTCCCTTCATCACTTGCCACTTGGGCGAGAGATCAATGTCCCCACCGGCTTCTGTGGCCAGGGTGTTCAGGGTTTTGCCTTCGGGCGTTTGGAACTCCAGCTTGGTGGTGTCACCCACGGCCAGGCGCGTGCCACCGGGCAACAACCCAACCACGGGATAGTGGGTGCTGTCGGAAATGTAGATGTTCTTGGGCGGGGTGGCAAACGCTTCCGGTTGCACCCGCTCAATTTGCTCCTGGGGCAAAATTTGCAGATTCACGGAGTAGGGCACATCCGCAAACGGCGAGCCACGCAGGGTGGTGAACAGGGCAATCAGCACGGGCATTTGCACCAGAATCGGGAAACAGCCGGCCAGGGGGTTCCCAAATTCCTTGTAAACGGCGCTGAGTTCTTCCTGCTGTTTTGCGGGGTCGCTTTTGTAGCGCTCTTGAATGTCCTTGATCTTTTTCTGCATGATCGGCTGGGTGATCTTCATCCGCCGCATACTGCGGATGGAGCCAGCGCTGATCGGATAGAGGGCAAAGCGCACCACCAGCGTCAGGGCGATGATGGCGAGGCCATAGCTGGGCACGATTCCATAGAAAAAATCCAGGATCGGCAGCATGACGTTGTTTGAGAGAAATCCAACTCCGAAATCCATGCGCGTTGCGTCGGTTGTGCGATCGAGTTGTTAAAAGTTATCAAAAAACCGTCAACGGGCGGTCAACGATTCGTTAAACGGAGGCAAAACGGCGCGGCTGGCCAAGGGTGACTCGATCGAGCAGAACGCTCACCCCATGAACCAGAGCTGCCCTAGCCCAAAGATGTGACTTCAGCTTATGCAAAGTGGGGGCCCTTGGGGGGTGGTTATCAAGTGGGGACTACCGCCCTGGCCGCGGGCCGCCGATGCCGCCCCATTCGTCACAGCCCAATCAACACATAACCCTCCGCCGGAAGCCACAGGGCCGTGCAAGCAGGAGGGTTGAACATGAGCAGCGAGGGGGCGATCGGGCGGTTTAGCGGTTGCTGGTGGCGGTTTGGGCCGCTGCGCCGATCCGCTCGTTGATGTAGTCGGCGACGGCTCGGAAGTTGGGAACCGATCGCATTTCCAGGCGGCTACCATCCTTGAGGGTCAGCACCATATCGCCCCAAGCACCCCAACCCCGGGGCACGGCCACAACGGCGCGAATTTCGGGATAAATCACATCGGAGCGATCGCGCCCCTGCCAACCGCTGGTGATTGAAATACGGCGGCTGGTGATGCGATAGCGCAACCAAAAGGCCCGCACGATCGAGCCGATGGTTAAGGGCAGGCAAATCACAGTTAGACCCAACAGCAAATTGACGATCAAATCGCCACGGTGGGGGCCGCCCTCATAGTAAACATCTTCCTTGATACCCATAGTCCAGTGCTCGTAAGGTTCAGTGCGGGCCAAATGGGGCGAATTGGGCGATCGCCGCCCCTGATGAATCGCGCAAAATCAACAGCGCAAACACAACGGTCTAAACGCTGGCTTGCTCCAAATCCAACTTGGCGGCGGTCAGCAACTGCTCCAATTCTTGCAGAATTTGGGGGTACTGACACAGGGGCATGGCTGGACGCACACTAATCACCGCCAGCCAACCGAGGGGCATGGTCGGCAAGTGCTGGCACAAAATACCGTGAATTTGTCGCCGCAGCCGATTGCGCACAACGGCGCGTTTATCAACTTTGCGGCTAATGCTGATGCCAACTTTCGGAGCCGGGGCCAGGGTGGGCAGCGTGGGGGCAACGGCCGCCGATGGTTCGCTGGGGGCGATCGCGGGGCTTGCCGGTGGCCGGTAGACCCAAAGGGTTAGGTGCTTGCTGCGATACCGTTTGCCTTGCCGATACACTCGGTCAAAGTCATGGCGGTGTCGAAGTCGGTAGGCTTGGGGTAAGGCCATGCACGTTTGGGTGTAGGGGTGATCGCTCAACCACCCTGGAGCGGACTGCCGGTGAGCAATCCTTAAACCGCCAACCGAGCGCGACCGCGACGGCGACGAGCATTCAGCACGCGGCGACCGTTCTTAGTCCGCATCCGGGCACGGAAGCCGGAAACACGCTTGCGCTTGCGATTGGTTCCTTCAAGAGTACGCTTGGTCATGGTTGGGCTAGCTCCGAGTGGGCGATTGGCGGACTAAGCGTTGACCAAACGGGAGCGGGGGCGATCGCACGGGAACGGTTCACGGCTGCACCCAACTGCTGTCTGGCTTGGCAGTCCATATAAATAGGTTCAACAAATTTTGCGCCTGTCTAGGTGTTAGAAAGCGCGACTTTCGATGATATCACGAGCCGGTGCGTTGGTCGGAGATCCGCAAGTCGCGCGGGGCCGCGATTCTATTGATCGGTGTTGTCGTCGGGATTGCTGGGGGGGCGATCGGGAAAGTAGCCGGTCATTTTGCCCAGCACCAGGCCGCCGATGCCCAACACGCCTTTTTCAAACAGGCCTTTGAAGGTTTGGAACAGTTCGGACTGTTGGGGATTGATCTGAGGCTGGTTGGCCAGGTGGATGGCGGCCCCACCCGAGAGGGCGGTGAACAAAACGGAGACGATCAGCAGTTGTTGATAGATCTGGGGGCGTTTCATGGGAGGTGACTCCGGTGATTTCTGGAACAATTCAAGGATTGCCCGAAATCGCTGAAACGTGGTCTGAGTAAAGTGTCCGGGTTTTGTCAGACTGTCTGATTTTTGTCAAAGACATCGATCGCCCCGGCGAGATCGCCGGGGCGGGTGAGGTCGGTGGGGGCAACGGGTTTCGGGCCTGTCGTCATTTCCATCGCCGTAGGGGTTGGGTCTCCCAACCCTAACCTGAGCGATCGCCACAAACCTGTCCACCCCTGGGAACATGCCAGGATCACGGGGACTGGGCGGGGAGACCCCGCCCCTACGACTGATCGGTTGGGACAGCGAGATCATTAGGGTTTTGGGCGATTTGACGACAGGGTTTAAATCCCTTGTCTGGGGAAAATAGCCGATCGCGCCTTGTTGCTCGCAGAATGGAGTTGCTTTCCCCCAAAGTCTCGTTGCGCGATCGCCGGTCTCTCAGGATTTAGTTCATGCCTTCTCGATCGACTGAGGCGTACCAAACCCAAGCGGTTGATATTCATCCGGCGGCCGATCGCCTGTGGTTTGAGCTGTGGCGATCGCAGTCGATCGAGCAGCGCTGGCAACGGGTCTGTGGTTTGCAGCGTCAGGGGCGTTGTTTGGCTCTGTGGGCGGCTCGGCAGCGGTTGCCTGCAACGGCGACTGATTTGGCGATCGCTCAGGAATTTGCGCGGGCGATTTTGGGCGATCGGTTGGGCGATGGTGGTTCGGAGCGGTTGACCTATGGCGGGGATCCCATGACTTGGCAGCAAGATCAGTCGGCGATTTTGGCTCAACTGCATGAACTGTTTGAGCAGCGATCGATTCCCTACTTGGTGACTGGTGGGCAGGCGGCGATTATTTGGGGTGAGCCACGGTTTACGACGGATTTGGATATTTTGCTGGCGATCGATGGGGCGCAACTCTCGGCGCTGACCCAAACCCTGGAAGCGGCGGGTTTTTATGTGGCGGAACCGCTGCACCACACGATCAACATCATCCACCGCGATCGCATTGACAATGCCGATTTGATCCTGTCGCAGCAGACTCCGTTTGAACGTTCTGCGCTGGAGCGGCGGTATCGGGTGGAAGCGCCGGGGATTCCGGTTCACTACATTGCCACGGCTGAGGATGTGGTGTTGGCGAAGTTGTTGTGGCGGCGCAGTTCCCGATCGGAAAAGCAGTGGCGGGATTGTTTGGGCATTGTCAAAATTCAGGGCGATCGCCTCGATCGCGCTTATTTGGCGACTTGGGCGGAGCGGCTGAGTTTGGAGGATGATTTGCGCGATCTGTTGGCGGCGGGCGGGCTGTAGCGGTTGACCCATAGCCGATCGCGCGGGGTTTCTCGCAAAATAGAGGTGGTTCTCCACTCGATCGCCCCATGAATTTTTACGAACGATCACTACGAGCTACAGCGGTAGGCTGCGAGAAGCTAGCCGAGTCCTTGAAAAAAAGTAATTACACCAAAAGCTCAATTGGAGATTTTATTCAGTACCGTAAAAGCTCTAGCGAGAAAGGTGATAGAGAAATTAAACAGGTTGGTGTTAAACGCCAGACGATCTCCAAAATGTTTAATGGACATAAGGTTGATCGCAGAATTTTTCTTGAAGTATGTAAGCTATTGGGGCTGAATTGGCAGGAGATTACCGAGTTAGCAACTAGCGAGCCGCCTGCTCCGAGCGTGGCATCGGATGCGATCGATGTGGCGTGGGTGCGATCTCAGGTGGAGGCGGACTTGCGGCGGCGGTGCGGCACGATGCGGGTGCTGGATATGGAACAGCCGATCGCCCTGGGCACGATTTACACCCAAGTGAATGTGCTGGAAAAGCTGACTGCAAATCAGCGCCTCAGCTCATCGGAATTGCTAGGAAATTTGGATGAAATTGAGGAGTTTGATCGATTTTGTCTAGGTAAAGTGCGCCAAGAGAAGATCTCGGGCTTAGATGCTGTTACCCGACATAAAGCGCTGATGGTGTTGGGTTGGCCGGGTGCGGGTAAAACTACGTTTTTGAAGTATTTGACAATTGCCTGCCTGGATGGAAAATTCTTAGGCAATCTTGTGCCTATCTTTGTCACGCTCAAAGAGTGGACAGAATTTCCAGGCGAGCCAAATTTACTGAATTTTGTATCTCAGCAGTGGTCAGATTGTGGGATTACCGATTCTGAGTCTGTTTTGCATCAATGCCTGAAATATGGTCAAGCTCTGGTCTTGTTGGATGGGCTAGATGAGGTGTTGGCAGCTCATACGGATCGGACGATTCGGGAAATGCGGAACTGGGTTGATCGTTTTCCCAAAAATCATATTCTTGCCACTTGTCGAATTGCTGCCAAGGAATATACCTTTGAGCGTTTTACTGAAGTAGAGGTGGCAGATTTTTCGGAAGAACAGATTCAAGAATTTGTTACTAATTGGTTTACTTGTCATCAGGACTTGCCTAAGATCGAACGTTTTCTAGAACGACTAGCAAATGAAGAGCCAATTTTGGAATTAGCCAGCAATCCGCTGCTGTTGACCTTACTTTGCTTAGTATTTGGTGAGAGTGGTGATTTTCCAGTCAACCGAGCCAAGCTTTATGAAGAAGGTGTGGATCTGCTGCTGAAGAAGTGGGATGGTAAGCGAAATATTCAGCGAGATCAGGTCTACAAGAATCTATCAATTGGTCGAAAGGAAGATTTGCTCTCGCAGTTGGCGCTGGCAACCTTTCAAGAGGGGTCTTATTTCTTTGATCAGCGAGTGGCAGAAGAGCAAATTATGGCTTATATCCATAATTTGCCGGATGCTAAAGATGATCCAGAAGCCTTGCGGCTAGATAGCGAAGCTATTTTGCGCTCAATTGTGGCTCAACATGGCTTACTGACAGAACGAGCGCGCGGAGTTTATTCCTTTTCGCATTTGACTTTTCATGAATACTTTGCAGCCAGAGAAATTGTTGATCGTCAAAATTGGCAACTGCTAACTCAACATTTGCTTGATAAAGCTTGGCGGGAAGTCACCTTACTCGTAGCGGGCAGCGTTCGGCAAGGCGATCAATTAATTCTGACGCTGAAACAAGCTACGGACAATCTGTTGGCTGATGATCCACAGTTGCAGGCTGTTTTAGCCTGGTCTACTGAAAAAGCAGCATCGGTAGAAGCGCCTTACAAACCACAAGCAGTAATTGCGTTCTACTCTACCCGTGCCCTCACTCGTGGTATTGCTTCTGATCTCGCTATAGTCAAGACTTTTGACCTTACTCTTTTTCGTGGGCTTAATTTCGCTATTGATTTTGCTTTCGATCAGGCTTTTGCTCTCGCTCTCAATTATGCTCTCGCTCTCAGTCAGGATTCCTCTCCCGATTATGGTCTATCTTGCGAGCAAGTTTTTAATCTCAATCTTAATCGCGCTCACGCTCACGCTCGCAATCTGAATAACCAAGACCTAGTAGCCCAACTAACTGCTCTAAAAGGCCAATTGCAGCCTATACGAAGCTCACCTTGGAAGCAGAGAAAAAAATGGTGGAAAAATGAAGGACAAGACTGGATCAGATCTTTACGAGCTGTGATGATTGAGCATCGCAATATTGGTCATGACTGGCAATTTTCTGATCGACAAAAAGAGCTTTTGTGGAAGTATCATGATGCCAATTTGCGATTGGCAGAATGTTTGAATACTGATTGTTATTTGTCCCGAGAAGTGCGGCAAGACATCGAAGCCACAATGCTGCGCCCGATCGCCCAAATTGAGGCCTACTACGCCGCCAAAGGCAAACCCTATCCACCCGTGCCCAACCCCTAACCCGCGATCGCAGACAGAGGCGATCGGGGACTCGCGGGCACAAAATCTTCCTCCCGCAACCCCAACTCAATCAGGTCATCGATCAACGTATCCGTGCCGTTCCACTCCACCCGAATTTGCTCCCCGATCGCCCGTAAATGCACCACCACACTGTGGATGCGATCGTGCCCCGACCACCCCACATTCATCAACAAATAATTCCCCGTTTCCCCATCACAAACCGCAATCAGCTCCACCCCCCGATCCGTTCGCGCCAACCCCACATACCGCTGAAAAACCGTCTGAATCGCCTGCCGAAAATCTACATCCCCAGCCATTGCAACACCTCCAGCTCAGGATCAAAAATTAGTAACTGAATTTGCTCTCGAATTAACCAACCCTGAATCACTTCTTTTGAAAAATATTCAGAATAAATTTCCTGAGGAACTGCCAAATATAAACGTCTCTCAGGCTCGTCACGCTCTAACAGATAACGATATAAACCATATTGCCCGATCGCTTTCTGCAATTCAGTAATTGTAGAAACTCCGCCAAGAACCTTAACTTCAACTGCAATCTTTTGAAGTCCCCGTTGAGCTGCCAAAAGCTTTTCAGCGCCCAGATCAGCAAATACCAATAGCTCTTGATCGCCCAAGGGCAAGGGATCGTGGGTGATTGTCCAACCATCCTTCTCTAGGGCATTGCGAACAGTGTCATGGTACAGATCGCGGCGTGACATGGCAGTTAAAAATCTTCCTCCCGTAACCCCAACTCAATCAGGTCATCGATCAACGTATCCGTCCCGTTCCACTCCACCCGAATTTTGCGGGTGAAACAGACATAGGCATCCTCCGCAAATGCTGCTCACTCCCAGTCTAGCCGCTGCCATTTCCCGCCCGATACACTAGACAGCAACCACCCCACTCGATCGCCCCATGCCACCCTCTGGTCTCTCGGTGACAGAACTCTATCAACGCTTGCAAACCAGCCCCCAAGCGATCGCGCAGTTCTGTGAAAAATGGGCGATCGTAGAACTAGCGCTGTTTGGGTCTGTATTGCGCTCAGACTTTCGACCGACCGGAGCTGATCCAAGCGATATTGATTTGCTCTATCAAAGCGCCCCGGAAGCGCACTATGGTTTCAAGTTTTTTGATTTGCAATCAGAACTAGAAAAATTACTGCAACGTAAAGTTGACTTGATTAGTAAAAAGGGACTTGAAATGAGCCGCAATCCCCTACGTCGCCAAGAGATTCTCAACGCCGCTCAAGTAATTTATAAAGTCTCTAGAGTATAAAAATGAGCAGAGATCAGCAAGCTATTCTCGATATCATTGATTCGATTGAACTCATTCAAAACTATACTCGATCGAACAATTGGAGCCAAGCCAGAACGATAGAATATGATGCAGTTATTCGGCGCTTGACGATTATTGGTGAAGCGACCAAGCGCCTATCAATGGAGTTTCGCACTAACCATCCGGAAATACCGTGGAAAGCAATGGCTGGGCTACGGGATTTTGTCGTCCATGAGTATGATGTTATCAATTTGGAAATCATCCAAGATGTGGTGAATTTTGAACTTCCCCAACTGTTACCACTCCTCAACAGTTTGCTAGATGGAGAATTCTAATTAACCTGAAACAAGACCTTGGGCTGCAACTGATTCAAACCGAAAGCCGCATCGAAATCACCACCGAAGAGCAAGGGGCGATCGTTCGCGGCCGGATCGATGTGTTGGTGCTGCCCCCACCCCCCTATCGTTCCTACGCTTCGCGTGGGAACGATGTCTGTTTCTACCAGGGATCGATCGCCACCAGTCCCGTTTTCCCCAGATAGTTTCGCGCACTGGAATAGCGCCAATCGGCGGGATCGTCAACATAGCCGCGCTTGACGGGATTGTTGTGGATGTAGTCCAGTTTTTCGCGCATCATGTCATCGCTCAAGATGAGTTCAGCGTGTGAACCTTCCTGCCAGAGTTGATACTCCCGATCGCCCTTATGGGCCGCTTTGGCGAAGGCAAGTTGTCCCAGCAAAGTTTGGGCGTTATGCCGTTGGAGTAAATCGATCGTTTGTCGAGCGGTGAAGGATTTGAACCGGGCGATACATCGATCGAGTTGGGGAGCCTGGGCGATGAGATGGAGGTGATTTTCGAGGATGACGTAGCCGTAGAGTTGAAAGCGATCGTTTTGGCGGAGGTATTGCCAACTATCGAAGACGATCGCCACGGCTTCGGGTCGCGTGAAGATGGGGAGCCATTGGACGATCGTGCAAGTGAGGAAGTGGGGGCGATCGGGTTCAGTGATGACGTAGCGGCTACGACCCATAACCTATATGGTTTCTACTTTTCCCTACTTTACCGTCGATCGCCCCTCTCCATCCCCACCCCCCTATCGTTCCCACGCGGAGCGTGGGAATGCTGTGTGGACGCTCTGCGTCCCGGTGGTGCTGGTGTGCTACGCGACGCGGAGCGTCGGGGCTGCGTTCCCACGCTCTGCGTGGTAACGATAGAAAAAAAATAAAAAAAGGCGCTAACGCGCCGGAAGAGGGAAAGAGGGAAAAAGAGTAGAGCGCTATATAGTTCTGGGGAGAAGAAGCCGAAAACCAATGTAGTAGTTCTGGCGATCGCGCGTGTCGTTGCTCCGAAACGCCGAGCGGCAATGCTTCGGGTAGTCGCCCCACGAACCACCACGCAGCAGTTTGGCTGAATTTCCTGAATTTAGTACAGCTTTCAAGTATTGCTCATGATTTCCAGAATAAGAATGATTGTCATTATCTATCCAGGCACGACCGTCTGTAGGTGCGCCGTTATAGCTTCCATGCCAGTCATCCATGCACCACTCCCAAACGTTCCCGTGCATGTGGTGCAAGCCCCAGGCATTGAGCGCTTTTAGGCTGTTTACGGGGACGGTTGTTTGCCGATCTTTTCCTTTCTGTCCGTTGCCGTAGGTATAGTTGCCGTTGTAGTTGGCGACTTCTGTGGAAAGGGTTGCGCCAAAGTGAAAGGGTGTTTGTGTTCCGGCGCGGCAGGCATATTCCCATTCGGCTTCGCTGGGCAGTCGGTAGGCTTTGCCGGTGGCTTGGCTGAGGCGAAGACAAAATTCAATGCACTGCTTCCAACTCACTCGCTCAACGGGGTGATCAGGATTTTTGAAGTTTGATGGGTCGGGATCAAGTTGAATGCTAATTTGATCGAGGTTTGCCACGGCTCGCCACTGGGCTTGGGTCACGGTGGTGCGGCTCAGGAAGTATTCGGGTAGCGTGACTTGGTGAATGGGGCTTTCAGCGCTGCCTAGTTCCTGTTCGTTGTCCGGTGATCCCATCATGAAGTCTCCGGCGGGGATGCGGACAAATTCGAGGTTCAAGCCGCAGGCGGTTTCGATGAAGCCTTGGTTGCTGCCCGATTCTTCTTTCGCGATGCTGCCGTATGAGTCTAGGGTGATGACCGTGTAGGTGTAGGTTTGGCTGTACCAGCGGTCTCGTTCTGCTTGCTCTTCTTGCTCTTTGGCGGCTTGGGCTGCCCGACGATCGGCTTCTTCCTGTGCCTGCCGCTCGGCTTCTCGACGCTTGGCGGCTGCTTCCTGGTCGTTGAGCCGCTTCAGGAGAGCAAAAAATTCCCGATCTAAGGCGATCGCGCTGGCTTCATCACCCAAACGCCGTAACAAAACCTGCAATCGTTCAATCAGCTTGCCATCTGCACCAACCAGCACTTGACCGAAGGCGGCGATCGCCTCGGACATTTCGGCAGTTTCCGACGGTGGATTTCCCCCGCGCCGTTGGGTGATCTCGCGGATCGATCGCTTCAGGTCTGACCTTGTGCGATCGGGGTCGAGATGGGCGAACTGTTCGGCGATCGTGAGGATGCCATCGAGCAAATAATCCACCTTGGTGGCGGGTTTGGATGGATCAAGAATGGGTAGCTTATTCATGGTTTTTTGTGGGTATTATCGTTGATCGAGCCAGGCTTGAAGCGATCGTTGACTTTCGCCAGAAGGTTGTCCCAACAAGAGGTTTTTGACGCTGATATCTTCGTCGAGATCTGGCCAATAAATGCCGGTTTGGTTCGGAGCAATTTCCCAGCGATCGCGCTCGGCGGGTGAACCGTGGAAGAGGCGGGGATACCAGGCGATCGGCACAGAAATAATTCGACCATCGGTCAGGGTAACGGTCAGTAATTCATCGGTGAGCGTCAAGCCAAGAATTGGCGGGACTTGGATTATTTCAGTCGCGAAAGAACTCATCCCATTTCTCCATCAAGTCAGGTTGATTGGTTTCGATTAAACGCTGAATACGGTTCAACTCTTTGGCACTGAAGCCTTGGTTGGACTGCAATCGGACAGGAACAAGCCAAAATTTTGCCTCATTGTTGCTGGTGCGAACGTGAATATGGGGCGGTTCGTCGTGATCGCCTGCGTAGCAGAAAAAACGATAGCCATCAATCCGCAAGAGCGTTGGCATAGTCTTTAGTATGTTGCTGGTCGTTATCGTTCCCACGCTCGGCGTGGGAATGCCGTATGGACGCTCCGCGTCCCGGTGACAGGAGTAAGAGGGTTACGGGATGCAGAGCGTCGGGGCTGTGTTACCACGCAGAGCGTGGGAACGATGGGACGGCGTGGGAACAATGGGAGGTGTTTACAGGGTGTCGAATTGGGCGAGGTTTTCCCAGAAGAGCGATTGCAGTTGTTGAACTAATGACTTTTTGAGCTCGTCATCCTTCACTGAGTCCAAAATCTCTGGCAGGAGTTGAGGAAGCTGGGGCGGGCGATCATAAAACGAGAGGTAATACAGATCTACTTGCATCATCAGGATGAGATTGCCGATCGTGGCGAGGAAATCGGCTAATTCTTCAATGTATTTTTCATCATTGACGATGTAGCCATAATCGTGAGTTTCATCAAACATATTCAGCTCACGATCTTCTTCCTCCCGTTCCAGTGTTTTCAAATTGGCTTCATCAACTGGCCGGCGTTGGGCAATTTCCTCTAAGCTACGGCCGCGATCGATCAACTTCAAACGATCATCCCGCCATTGCGCCGCATAGCGCTTCGCCGTGGGGTACAGCACATCCTTCCAAGAAATGGAAAACACCTGTTCGTAACTGCTGCCCTCACTGCGGTTGCAGCGACCAATGTACAAATCAATATTGTTGCCGTTGAGCTTGCACTCCAGAACGATGACGGGCGCAAAGGGCAGGGCGGTGTGGAGATTGTCGATCGCCGATTTGCCGCTGAATTGCTTGCTACGCCAACCGTTACCCTGGTAGTTCACCGGATGGGACGAACCCGCACCACACCGATCGCCAAACACCCGGCTGATCGTGTCGGCAATCCGATTACTGATGTTGACAAAACCGCGATCGACATTGGCGCGAGGCGACGGTTCGTGTTCCAACGCCAACGGCGAGATCGCCACCAACGGGGGAACCACATTTTGGGTTGCATAGTACCGATCATAGGTGTCCCGCAAACTACGCACCGTCACCGTCAGCGGATACACCGCACTCACCTCGCGATCGTCCGCCAGTTCACGCTGTCGTATGAAGTGCAGTTCCGCTAACATCAGTTCCTTGGCTTTTTGGAATTCCGCCAGGGCGATGTCGAACTTCATCCGCTTTTCTTGGATGACCAGATCATGACTCAGGCGCTGAGCAAGGCGGTCATCTTCCCGATCCTGGCGTTCCCGTTCAATCCGGGCGTTAAATTCTATCTGGCGACGCTGTTGCGCTGCTTGGAAGGCCCGATCAAGATCAGCCCGCGCATCCGCCGCCGCGATCGCCAGACTCTGGAGTCGTTCCTGATGAGCGTGATTTTGCTCTTGCAATCTCACGTTCGTCATCAACGTTGCCATGGCGTTTTCGCGCTGCATGTCCGCCGCTTCACGCATTCCCGCTCGCTGTTGATAGCTCGGCGGTGTGAGCCAACTGCTCGCCCAGCGTCGTGCCTTGTCAAACCAGTTGGTTGATTTTTGCATCTCGCTGCGGGACGAGTCGATCGAAACAAGACTTCCCATTGGTTTTCGGTTAATTGAAGGTTGTTGATCGTTCCCACGCTCTGCGTGGGAATGCCGTCTGGACGCTCCGCGTCCCGGTGACAGTGTTTGCAGGGCTAATCAACGGTTACGGGATACGCGACGCAGAGCGTCGGGGATGCGTTACCACGCAGAGCGTGGGAACGATGAGAAATTAAGCACGGGACAGGTTGAAAATTAATGTCGCGGCTGCCCAGCGAGCCGAAAGTCCACTCGCAAACAAAGTCGCATCATTGCCGGTTCCCGCATAGGCACAGCCTCCGGGTGTGACATAACCCAAAACATGACCGTTGGCATTCACCACCTCTAGATTGCTTTTAAGTGTACCCAGAAGATTTCCCGAACAGTCGTAATACTTATGTCCACTCACCGTGCCAACTTTGCCTCCCCCATAACGATGCCAGTAAACATCGCCATCGTCGTAGATCTTGACACTATTATCGTCGCCGGGATGAATTGGGCTAGAACAGGCGGAAGAGTGGGTTTCTAGGCTGTGGGAAGAAGTGGAATTTGCGAGGAATTCGAGCGATGAAGTAAGGTGTGAATCATGGGTTGATTCGAGCGTGTGGCTGTCATGACCGTGAATCGACGAATCACGGAAAGGAGAAACGCCACCATGATCGAAGCTTGGATAATCGAGGCTTGGATTCCACGTTGCCGATTCTTGTCCCCAGGCGCGATCATCGTTCAGATTCAGAACGTCTGTATGACCCAAGCCATGATTAGCTGTAGTCGGCGGATGCTCTCCGAACCCCAAGGAGGACTCATGAGCTAGTAGATCTGAGGTTAAAAGAGTTGGGTGTGGATCAGTGATCGGGGAATTGAGATCCAACCCGCTTTGAGTTTGATCATGCTGATGAGTTGGCTCTATAGCAGCATAATCGGCATGACCGTGGGAGTGGGCGATATGAGCCAAAGCATCATCAAAGGGTGGCTGCATAGCAACGATCACTCAAGCTTTTCTCTCAAGGTAGCTCAAGCTTCCGCGAATATCACACAGTCGATGATACAAACCAAACCTGATCGATTAACAGCAAGCATCATGATCCAGATTATTGCTGCCCAAGATGTCACCCTTCGGAACCTGAAACAAGACTTTGGGTTGCAACTGACCGATGATGCCGACTTTTTTCCCGAGTGGCGATCGCCCCAAGCGAGCCTCAGCGCCCTCGAACAACAACTGCTCGATCGCGTCAAACAGAACTTTCAAACCCTGCTCGAAGACCCACCCCTGCTCGAAGACGGCGTGAAAATGGTTGTGCTTGCGCCCCTGCGAGGTTTGGGGTCGGGCTATTGCGGGCGCTGGACGATCACTTCGCGGATCCGTTGCTTACGATCGGGGTCGATCGCCACCAATCGCACATAACAATCCAGGTTTTCCGCCAGGCAGGTTTCCAACTTCCCGATCGCCTCGGTTTCCTGGTGCGGTTCCGCCGTTCCGTAGCATTGCCAGGAATTCGCGTTGTAGTGGCGCTTGTCGGCCACCTCGATTCCCAGCCGGTAGCCGTTGTTGACGATCGGCACAAGCTGCGATCGAATCGTCGGGCCCAAGGGCTGCACCAACTTCGGCCGCTGGCTGCTGCGATATTCCAACTTCGCTTCCAAATCGGGATTGCCACTCAAGGGCGGCAACTCCGGTTCTAGCTTGGGCCGGGGCACGCCGCTGGGTTTGGCTTCCGGGGCGATCGGTTGGGTTTGGGTGTGGGTGGCCACGGCCGGCTCGGCGGCGATCGGCTCCGGTTGGGCAGTGGCGCTGTAGGGGCGCGATCGACCCTGTAGCCCGTTGGTTTCGCCTTGGCCGTTTTGGCTCACCGTTTCGCTGGCGGCATTGGCCTCGCCGTGGGGATTGTAGGCCGCCACCAAGTGCAGCTCCCGAATTCGATCTTGCTCCTTCACCAGGGCCGCCCCGATCGTCTTCAGTTGCTCCAGGGTCGGTTGCGGTTCTGCAAACTGGGGCAGCGCTTCCTTGGATTTCAGCAGCCGATTCGACACCTGCGCCAAGCCCGTGTCTTGGATGAACTGCCGCACCAGGTCGTCATAGACCCGCGATTTCATGGCCCCAAAGAAGTCCACGGATTGGTTGGGGAAGGTTTCCACCAGTTCGGCCACGGCGCGATCGGCCAAACCCAGACCCTCAAACATGCCGCGCACCACCTCCAGCCGTTCCGCCGCCGTCGGTTCCCAATAGAACTTGTCCATCCGCCCGTCGCGGATCAGGGGCGCGTAGAGCGTGCCAAAGTCATTGCCCGTGACGATGATCGGAATCCGGCGCACCGGCTCGCTGTCGTAGCTGCCGGGCAACTGCACGTTGGTGGGGTTGTCGGCAATGTTCATCAGGGTGGCGTTCACCAATTGGGTGTTCACCGTGTATTGGGTCAGGCGATCGAACCGGCCCGCCCCCGCATCAATATCGTTGATCAGCAGCACGCACATCCGCCCGCGCACCTTCACCATGTCCGAGGCTTCCCGGTAGCGCAACCGCAGCAACCGCGCCGGGTCGCCCGCGTCGGGGCTTTCCAATTCGCCGCCGGAAATATGCACCGCGTCGATGCCCATTTGCTCAAAGACTAGGTTGCACTGGAAGGTTTTGCCCTCGCCTTTTTTGCCATGAATGCCCAAAATCAGCGGCACGGGCACACGGGGCAAGTTCAAGAAGTTCTTGACCACATGGACGGCGACTTTCTCGGTGAAGCGGGGCGAAACGAAGTAGGACATGGTGCGCAACGGAGACAACGGGAACGGCGCAACCCAAGCGCCAGGGCAATTATCGCCTATCCCGTACCCCTCCCCGATCGAACCCTGATTAGCAATTGTTTTGGGTGCGATCGGGATTGCGATCGGGATGCTGTTGCCGGAACTAACCCACAGATCCCTTGCATCAATCTCCTTGGGAACTCCTTACGAACTCCTTACGAACAAAGAATCCTGACCGGTCAAGAATAGGAACTAGGAACAAAGAAGTAGACAGTATGGCCGAAATTGCATTTTTGGGATTGGGCGTGATGGGCAGCGCCATGGCTGCCAACTTGGCCCGGAGTGGAGCAACGGTGCGGGGCTGGAATCGCACGCCCGATCGCCCGACGGTGGCCCAAGCGGCGGCGGCGGGCGTGACGATCGCTCCCGACTTGGCCGCAGCGGTGGCCGAGGCGGATTTGGTCTTTTCCTGTTTGGGCGATGTGCCCGATGTGCAGCAGGTGTTGTTGGGAGCGAGCGGCGCGGCAACGGCGGCGCGAACCGGGGCGCTGTTTGTGGATTTCACCACGATCGGGAGTGTGGCCGCAATCGAGCTGGGAACAGCCTTGCGATCGCTGGGGTTTGGGTTTTTGGATGCGCCGGTTTCCGGGGGAGACGTGGGGGCCCAGCGGGGAACCTTGACGATCATGGTGGGGGGTGAGCTGGCGGATTTTGAGCGATCGCGCCCTTGGTTGGCTCCCATGGGCCAAACCATTCGCCACTGCGGCCCGATCGGCAGCGGCCAAGCGGTGAAGCTCTGCAACCAGGTGTTGGCCGCTGGTCACATGCTGGCCCTGTGCGAGGCCCTGCAATTGGCCGCTGCCCAGGATTTGGATCCGCAGTTGGTGATTGAGGTTTGCAGCACCGGAGCGGCCGGATCTTGGGCCTTGGCGAATTTGGGGCCGAAAATTTTGGCGGAGGATTTGGCCCCGGGCTTTGCGATCGCCCACATGCAAAAGGATTTGCGTTTGGTGGCGGAAGCTGCCGGTCACTGTGCTTTGCCGGTGACAGAACTGGCAAATCAGATTTTTCAGCAGGTTAGCGCCCTTGACGACGGCCAAGGCGCACAACAAGGCACACAAGCAGCGATTCGCGCCTATAAGACAACGATCCCGAAATAATTCTGTGCAATTTGAAACCGTAAGCTAAAGTAGACACTCGGTAGGTTGTTCTATTTTCTTGTCAACGTTGGGTTGGCAACCTGTGATCGTGAAATCTGTTGCAAACTCCCTGGTGTCTAGTCCAGCTTCCCCTGGGCGTATCCTGTGGGGACGGTCGATCGCCCTTGGCGTTGCGGGCACGGCAATCGTGTTAATTGCCCTGCCACTCACGGCCGGCAAGCAAACCCAGCCCAAAACGGAGGCCAGCACACCCTTGCCGGTGTCGCCTCTCAGTTTTGATTTACCCGGTGATGATGCTTCCCGATCGGGTTCCGGCTCGATCGCGAGTCAGCCAACCGGCGGCAGCAACGGAGATGTGCCCATTTCGGATCCCTTTGCCGCCAACCTGGAATCCATGGCCACGGTTCCCACCACCAGCGGCGCAGCACCCGGCCAAACCGGTGCTGCTCCCAACAGCGGCACAGGGGCCACCGGAGGCACAGCCACCGGTAGCCAACCCAACCCAACCCAGTCGGCCCCAGCAGCGGCCCCAACCACCGCCCGTCCCACGCCGGCCGCTCCGCTGAAACCCAGCAATGCCAAGCCGCCCACTGCGCCACCCACCCGACCGGCTCCCAACGGTCAAACGATGTTTTGGATGGAGCAGGCTCCCCAGCGGGCGTTTAATTTGCAAAAAGATCTGCCGGTTTATGCCCAAATTTTCCAAAGCCCCACCTCCATGGGTGTGGTGGCTGTGGGCGTGGCCGAAGGAAACTATCGGTTGATGGTGCAAAACGGCAGTTTGTTTGTGCAGCCCACGCCGAACTATTACGGCCACACGGATCCGGGCAATTTGTCTTGGGGGCAGCGGGTCACCAACTACGGGGCTTGCAGTGACCAGGGCCGCAGTGGCGGTAACTTGGCCGTGGCCGATCGCGCCTGTGTGGAGCGGTTGTCTGGGCGGTTGCCCACGGCCCTCACGGATCTGTATGCCGCTGGCATTGATCCCTACGAAGATTTGCAAGCCTTGGTCAACGCGATCGACCTGTATAACCAAGCCAGCCCGGTTCACTCCCGCTGGTTCCCCCAGGCCTTGGCGATCGCTCGGCGGGGGGGTCTCTCAGGGCTGGAGGCCTATGCTTGGGCCCGAACGGCTTCCTTTTATTTAGACAGCAACGATCGGTTGGACATCCGCAATGGCACGAACCGGGCTTCGGGCCTGTTGGGCATTTGCTCCCGGGAAGGTCGCGCCGTCACGCAATGGGAATGTGTCTATGCGGATCAGGCCCGTCGCGTCCAGGCGATCGCCACTACTTACCAGAGTTTCTTGAAGCTGGCCACCAACAAGAGCCGCCGGAGCTAGGAGCTGGCTGGTTTTTGCCCGATCGCTCCATGGATGATTGAGGTGATTGAGGTCACCCTTAGGCCTAAACCACTGCCGCCGCTCGATCGCCCGTTAACCGTTCAATGCTGGCCACCAACTCCGGGGTAACGTGGGGCTTCAGCATATAGTCTGCGGCCCCCAAACTCAGGGCCACCTGTTTATATTGCGTGCCGCTACAGGAAGTCAGCAGGATCACGGGCACTTGGGCGGCGTTGGGATGCTGGCGGCGGGCGTTTAAGAACTCTAAACCCGTCATGCGCGGCATTTCAATATCAGAAATGACGAGATCAATATCGGAGCGCTGCCGAAGCTGGGTCAAGGCTTCCAACCCATCAACCGCTTGCACCACACGATAGCCCTGGCGCTCCAGGGTCAGGGTCAAAAGGCGGCGCTCGGTGTCGGAATCTTCCACCACCAGCAGGGTTTTGCTGCCTTGGGCGGTGGTGGGACTGTGGGGCGCGATCGGGGCATTGGGCAACTCAGCGGGCAATTCCGGCGCGATCGCTGGCGGAGCGGCGGGCTGGGGCAACTCCGGAGGCGCGGCAGCAACGATCGGCACGGCCTCGACTTGGGTCAACAGTTCGTTACCGTCGATCGCCAAGACCATGCGCCCATCGCCCAAAATGGTGCAGCCATAGATGTAGCGCGGGGCGGGCAGGGCTTCCGACAGTTGCCGCAACACCAGTTCCTGTTCACCCACAACCCCATCCACCTCGATCGCCACGGGGGTGTCACCGGCATCCATCAACAGCAAGGGCGCGAGGCGATTGCTCAAAAATGGCGTGATTGCGCCCATGTCCGATCGCAACAGGCCCGGAGCCAAGGAACTGTAGCGCATCAGTTCCGCCAGTTTGCGAATGGGAATGGTGATTTCGGGATCTTCGCTGCTGGCTCGCCACCGCAAAATTCGCTGTCCCCCGAGCATTTGGGTTTGTTCCGGTTGAGGAATCAGAATTTGGCGGACGCTTTCTGAGGGCAGGGCGTAGGCCGCGCGATCGGCCTGGCAAACCAACAGGCGAGCGGTCATCAAACTCAGGGGCACGCGCAGAATGAAGGCCGTGCCACGCCCGGGACTCGATTGGATGGTGACGGAGCCTTTGAGGGATCGCATTTGCGATCGCACCACATCCAACCCCACGCCGCGCCCAGACAAATCGGTGACTTTATCGGCGGTGGAAAAGCCCGGCTCAAATAGCAAATCCAAGAGGGCTTGGTCTGAGGCGGTTTGGGCCCGATCGGGCGTGAGCCAACCGCGTTCGATCGCCTTCTGTCGCAGCCGTTGGGGGTCGATGCCTTTGCCATCGTCGGCCACCCAAATCAACACATGGTTGCCCTGTTGTTGGGCCCGCAGCTCGATCGTCCCTTCGGCGGGTTTGCCCCGATCGCGCCGTTCTTCCACCGCTTCAATGCCATGGTCAAAGGCGTTTCGCACCAGGTGCAGCAGGGGATCATAAAGCTGCTCGATCGCCACCTTGTCAATGGCAACCCGCTCCCCCACCACTCGCAAATGCACCGTTTTGCCATAGCGGGCGCACAGTTGCCGCACCAGGGGCCCGAAGCGATCGAACACGGCCGCCGCCGGTTGCATTCGGGTATCCATCAAACTGTCGCGCACCTGGCCCAATAATCGGCGTTGTTTGTCGAGGGTGGTGGCCGTTTGTTGGGCATAGCGTTCCACCACTTCCGCCGTGGAATCTAGCCGCTCGGCGCTGTCGAGGGCCGCATCGATCGACTGTTGCAAAATCAGATCGTTGGCACTGGTGGCGGCGGGAGAACCATTGAGCGATCGGCGATCGGTGGGACGCTTTTCCAGTCGATCGCGTGCTTCCGCCAGCAGGCGACGGTGTTGGCGCAGACCTTGGCGAAACCGTTCCAGGGCCGATCGCAACTGTTCATCCTGCAAACTTTGACGATTTTCATTAATCAACAGCTCCCCCACCAGGTGTTGCAGGGATTGCAGCCGATCGATCTCCACCCGAATCAGGGGAGTTGGGGTGAGCGGTTTGCTGTCCACCCGTTGCGGTTCCGCCGATCGGGCCGGTTCCGGAGTTCCACGGGGGGCCGTTTCCGCCGTCACCAAAGGGGCAGGCGGGGAATTGGGCGGGGCCGGAACCGGTGCGGCAACGGGCGCTGGAGCAGGTGCGGCAACCGCAGGCGATCCCCCAGCAATCGGGGGGGCAGGTGTGGGAGCTGGCGGGGAATCCGTGGTCAGATCCAACGTGCCCTCGGTCAAGTCCAACCACCCGGCCGGCATCTCATCACTGAGATCCATGCTGAGATCCAACGTGCCCTCGGTCAAATCGCCCAGGTCTCCCGGTTCCGGCTCCTGACCCGCCAGGGCCGCCAATTCCGCCGACACTTCACCGCCTTGGGTGCGATCGCCCGCCAAAACCGCCTCTTGGGCCGCTTGCCAATTGCTTAACACCGCCTGGGCCACCACCAAGGGCCGATCGCCCTGGTGAGCCACGGCCTGGAGTGCCGCCTCCGCGATCGCCTGGAACCCCGGCAGCCCCAAGGATTCCCCTAAGCCCGTAAACACCTCCGATTGGGTGGCCACCGTTTCCAAGGCCGCCGGCCCATCCCCCGCCGCCACCAGCGTCGCCAACTGATCGATCCGCTCCTTCACCCCCGTTTCAAAAATCGACTGCACCAGGTCAAACCCCAGTTCAGCAGAGGTGGGCAACTTTTGTTCGCGCTCAAAGCAGTCTCCCAACAGGGTTTGGATCCGGGCAAAGGCATCGATCGCCTGATCCAACACCTCTTGATCGGCCTCCCGTCCCTGTTCCCATTGGGTGGTCAGGGCCAAGCGCAAACATTCATAGAGCTGAAACAACAGCCCCTCCAGTTCCACCTCCACTTCCGCTTCCGGGTCAAACAGGGCCCGAAACACGTCCTCCATGTGGTGGGCGATCGTGGAGATGGTTTCCAACCCCACATTGGCGGAAGCCCCCTTCAGGGTGTGGGTGGCACGCATCAGGGCATGGATCCGCTGTTTCGAGGGATCGTCGCGCAGTTGCAACAAATCCGTCTCGATCGATCGCAGCAGGTCTTGGGACTCACTGAGGAAGTATCCGTAGGCTTCCTCGCGGATGGCGGGATCGAGCATAGGGGGCTACCGGAAACGACCTGGTTTTGGTCTGTTGGAAAAACGAACGGGGGTTAAGCAAAGCAGCAACAGGGGGCATCGGGGGCAACCGAGGCGCAACTCAGGAGCGGCCCGATCACCCCCTGGCGATCGGGGCTAAGGCATTCAGCCGTTAGTTGACCTTGAACCGGCCCACACTGGCTTGCAGCTCTTGGGACATGGCCAATAGATCCTCAAAGGAAGCGGTCAGGGCCACGGAACTGGAAGAGGTGCGATCGGCGATCGTCGCCACCTCCGTCATCGTGTGGGCCACCGCTTGGGCCTGTTGGGTTTGGCTGGCGGCGGCTTGGTTAATGCCCTCCACCAACTGGCCAATTTGGGCCGTCACATCCACAATTTCGCTCAGGTTCGATCGGGTATCGCTGACCAGATTCGTCCCCGCCACCACCTGCTGAATCCCCGCTTCCATGGCCTGGGCCACCGCCTGGGTTTCCGCCTGAATCTCTTCCACCAGGGCCGCAATTTCCGTGGTGGCATCGGCCGACTGGCGGGCGAGCGATCGCACTTCATCGGCAACCACCGTGAAGCCACGACCATATTCCCCGGCGCGCGTTGCCTCAATGGCAGCATTCAGCGCCAACAGTTGGGTTTGGGTGGTGAAGTTGCCAATCAGGCTCACGATCTTCGAGATCTTTTGGGACGATTCGCTCAGGGCCCGAATCTTACGCCCCGTTTCCGCCACCGTGTCCCGAATCGACAGAATGGCATCCACCGTCCGGTTCATGGCTGCATCGCCTTCCTGGATCGTGTTGGTGGCTCGTTGCACCGCCTGGGTCACCTGCTGGGCGTTTTGGGTCACGTCCGTGCTAGCTTCTGCCATGGTTTGCACCCGCTGCACCGCCTCCAGCAGGGCCCGATATTGTTGCTGGGCTTGGTTAGACAGCTCACCAATGGCGCTGGAACTGGTGGTGGAGGTATTGGACACCTTGGCCGCCGTTTCTTGCAGCTTCACCACAATCTGTCGCAGGCTTTGCAGGGTGTTGTTGTAGGCATCGGCGATCGTGCCCACTTCGTCTTCGGTAATCGGCGCGCGCACGGTGAGATCCCCTTCCAGGGCGGGCCGCACCGCCATCAGCAGGTTCAGGGCCTTCTGTTGCAGGGCTTCGCGGGCGGCCTTGTCCCGTTGGGCGGCCTCTTCCACCTGGGCTGATTTCCGCTGCAATTCTGCCAGGGTTTCCGCCTGCTTCAAGGCAATGCCCAACTGTGCCCCCACCTGGGCCACGAATTCCACTTCTGAGGTTTCCCACTGACGCGGGCCGCTGTTTTGGTAAACCGCCAGCAGCCCCCACAGTCGATCGCCCTGAAAGATCGGGGTAATGGCGTAGGCGCGGGCTTGGAACCGTTCCAACACACTCAAATAGCAGGGGGTGAACCCGGCTTTGTAGATATCAGGAACCACAAAGCTTTCGCCTCGGGCATAGCGGCCCCCTTCGTTTTCCTGAAGGTAGGTGTCTCGCACTCGGCCGGCGTTGGCGGGGCGAGCTTGGGTCAAGCTGTTGATGGCTTCGCAATCGCTCATTTCCGTTTGGACACTGCCATCGCTGTCGGGAGAGTCCAACAGCCGCAACCAACCGGGGCCGACGGATTCCGCCATGAATTGCCCGCTCCAGTCAGGCTGGAATTGATAGATTCCGACCCGATCGACCTCCAGAATTTGGCGCAATTCCGTGGTGGTGGTGCGGAAGATGGTGCGGATGTCCAGGGAAGCACGAATTTTGTCGATCGTCGCGGAAATGGCCTTATTCCGTTCAGCAGATTTTTGGAGCTGGGCCGCTTGGGTTTTGAGCTGTTCCACATACTCGGCCTGTTGCAGGGCCAAGCCCAGTTGGGTTCCCAACCGAGACAGAATCTGCCCTTCCAGTTCTTCCCACTGGCGGGAGTTGCTGTTTTGGTAAACCGCCAACAGGCCCCAAAGGTCATTGCCCTTGAAGATCGGGGCGATCGCGTAGGCCTTGGCCTGGAATTGCTCCAGCAGGTCAAGATAGCAGCGGCTGAAGTTGGCTTGGTAAATGTCGTTGACCAGCAGGGTTTCGCCCTGGCGATAGCGACCGCCCTGGTTGTCTTGCAAATAGCTGTCTTCGACGCGGGCCAGGGAGCGCCCGCCCCGTCGGTTGTTGCCATCCCGCAGGCCGGCCCCATCGCGATCGAGCAGTCGTTGCCAACCGGGGGTGACCGCTTCGGCCACAAACTCACCGCTCCAGTCCGGATCGAACCGGAAGATGCAGGCGCGATCGGCCTGGAAAATTTGGCGAATTTCCTGGGTGGTGGTGGCAAAGAGGCTGTCAATGTCCAGGGATTCGCGGATTTTGTTCATCACCGTCAGCAGGGCGCGGTCTTGCTGCACATTGCGCTCAAGCTGTAGTTTTTGATCCTGAAGCTGCTTCAGATATTCCGCCTGTTGCACCGCCACACCCATTTGCTGGCCCATTTGGGTCACCAGGTCGGTTTCTTCCGGCTCCCAACTGCGCACCCGATCGTTTTGATAGACCGCCAGCAGTCCCCACAGCTTATCGCTGGCAATCACGGGGGCGATGATGTAAGCCCGGCATTGGAACTGTTCCAGCAGTTTTAGGTGGCAGGGATCGTAGTCTTGGGTTTGGATGTCCGCCACGGTCAGGGTTTCGCCGTTGATGTAGCGGCCGCCTTTGGTGCGCTCAAAATAGCTGTCGCGGAAGGTTTTGCCCAACAGCGGTTTCCAGCCCCGACCCACGGATTCCGAGACAAAATCGCCGCTCCAGTCGTCGCTGAATCGATAGACGGCGGCGCGATCGCACTCCAACAAAATTCGCAGTTCGTCGGTGGTGGTTTGCATAATCGTGGCCAGATCCAGGAATTGGTGAATCTTGTCCACGATCGTGGCGATCGCCCGTTGGCGGCCCACTTGTTTTTGCAGTTTCTCGATCGCGCTGAGCTGGGCAATGCTGCGGCTCACCTGATCGCTGGCATATTTCACCAGCTCCGCTTCCAGGGGACTCCAGGGGCGCGGGCCGCTGTTTTGATAAATGGCCAGCAACCCCCACAGGCGATCGCCCTGGAAAACCGGCGCAATCATGTAGGCTCGTCCCTGGAACCGTTCAATGAGCTGCACATGGCAAGCGCTGAGGCCACCGCGATAGATGTCCTCGCATTGGTAGACATCCTTGGTGTTGTAGCGGTTGCCTTGGGTGCTTTCAAAGTAGGTGTCGCGGAAGGTGTTCCCCACCAGGGCCATCCAACCGGGGGCCATGGATTCGGTGATGAATTCCCCAGTCCAGTCGAAATTGAACCGGTAAATGGCCACCCGATCGGCCGAGAGTTGCAACCGCAATTCTTGGCAAAGCCGCCGCAGCAGCTCATCCAAACTTTGGCTGTCTTCGATAGTGCGATCGATCCCATCCACCGGTAGGCGGTTCCCGCTGGCCGCTTCCCCATCGGTGGTCACCAGGGCCGTGCCGATCGACTCCGCAAACTGCTCAATTTGCTCCATCTTTTCCATCACGAATCGATCGGGCCGGCCCGATCGTTCCAACTCCGCCTTCAGGGCATCGACTGCATCTTGGAAACGGCGCAAATCAGGAGCGGGGCTATGTTCAACGGGGGGAGTGCCGTTGCGGGCCGGGCGATCGTCACGAACCGTGCGCGAAGCATCAAAGTAAGCAGTCATAGGAATTTAGGCCAGAGAGCAATCGGAAAAACAGAGAGTCAGGGAGCCGTTACCAGTGGGCCCGCCAGGCCGCCAGCCAAGAGACCAGCAACCATTCAGCAGTTCCCCATCACGGTGGAAATCACGGCCACACTGGGGCCCTCGGGGCAAGGGGAGCCAAGCAACATCAAGCAAGGGAACGTCAAGCCATGTCCAAAAACATGAAGCAACATCAAACAATCAAACAAAGTTACAAAGGTTGCAAAAGTTACAAAGGAGCAGAAGCGGATTTGAGCAAAGGTGAGTTGGGAAAACAGGCTCAGGACTGGGAAATTTCCCAGCAATGGCGGGGCAGGATTGGCGCGATCGCCCCGAGGGCCAATCCCGATCCCGATGGCCAAGCGTCCTAGCCGGCCTGTTGGGCGCTGGCCCTGGCGATCGCGCTGGGGTTCAACACCATACTGCTGGCCTCGCTGAGGTAGCCCTGAACAAAGGGCAAGAGCCGATCGGGAAACAAACCCGCGCTGGGCGGCTGAACATTTGGAGAATCGTGCCACTCGATATCTTCAATTTGGGGCACGACCAGCCCCAGATTCTGGCCATCACACTCCAGCACAATGGCGATGGCGGATGAGGTGGCCGTCAAATCCGGCGCAATGGCCGGGAAACCCACCAACTGGTTAAGGTCGATCGTCCAAATGATTTCACCGCGCCAGTTGTACACCCCTAAGACCGATTCTGGCATATGTGGCACGGGCAGAATGTCCGTGGCCGCAATTCGCAGCACTTCCCGCACTTCATCGATCGGGAGCAGGGCCGTATCCTCAAAGCCCAGGTGAAAACGCAGGAAACGCTGGCCATCGGTACTCAGGGCGCTGCCGGCCGACCTGGTGGGCAAGTTCAAAATGGCGGATCCGTCGCCCTGTTGCAGCCATTGGGTGAGCGGATCCAGGGGGGCGCTGGGTTCCGGCTCCGACGGGGCGATCGGGGCCGGCTCGGCCGCCTCCACCACCGGCAAGGGCGGTTCCGGCGCGCGAACCGATTCATCCACCAATTCACGAACCGGCGCAGGCTCGAAAGCCACCGCTGCCACCGGAGTCGCAGGCACTTCAGCGGCGGTGTCGGCGGCTAGGGCTTGGTTAGCAATGTCCACCAGGGCCGCGAATCCTTCATCCCCAAAGAACCCCGAAGGCTCATCGTCGTCATCCCCGAAAAAGCCCAAGGGTTGATCGTTTTGATCCAAATCTGGCCCCAGATCGGGTTCCGCATCGAAGGCGATGACGGCGGGGGCCTCCGGCAGCGACTCCACCAATTCCGGCAGCTCCGGCAGCTCCGGCAACGGCTCGGCGGGATCGGGTTCCGGTTCCTCAGGCAAATCCAGAACATCGGCCAACACTGGTAGTGGTTCTGGTAATGCCTCTGAGTCGGCCGCTTCAGTCGATTCCGTCAAGGCATGAGATTCGGTGGCCTCAACTACCTCGGTGGGTGCAGCCGCTGCGATCGGCTCGGTGGATGCCGCTAACTCGGCCGCTGGGACAGATTCAGCAGGTTCCGCAGGGGCGATCGGGACAGGCTCCGGCTCGCGAGGGGCAGCCGACGCGCCATCACCCAAGGATTCCGCCAGGGCCAGCAGCGCCGATCGGGGATCGCTGGACTCGGCTAATAACTGCGCCACCAAATTGACCAAACCGCTGCGCTCATCCGAAACAACGGTAGATTCCGGGGATTGCACCGGTTCGATCGGGTCGGATAATGGTTCGATCGGCTCTGAATTCACCGGCTCTAGGAATTCGGTGAAATTGGCTAGATCATCGGATAAATCATCTAAATCATCGGTTGGATCATCTAGATCATCTGACTCAACTTCTTCAGCCAGATCAGTTAATTCAGCTAGATCATCTTCATCAACATTGGTTGGCTCGATCGGGTCTGATAAATCGGCCAAGTCTGATAAATCATCTGGCTCAACTTCCTCAGCCAAATCAGTTAATTCAGCTAGATCATCTTCCGCTAATTCATTGGCTAAGTCGTCGGCCACCACCTCGGGAGAAGCTGACTCGATCGGGTCAGTTACCTCAACGGCCGTTGAATCTAAATTGGCCAAATTCGATAGATCAGCCAGATCTGACAAATCGGATAAATCATCGGATAGATCCGAGAGATCCGAGGAATCGATCGCCTCTTCGGGTTCCACCCAATCCAGCGATTCGGATTCAGCATCTGCTGATTCAGCTAATTCAGCACTCTCTGCCAATTCGTCAACAATTGCGGCCGATTCAGAAATTACTGCCGATTCCGGGTCTGTCGATTCAGTGGAGGCCGCCGCTGCGGGAGGTGGTTCTGGTGGGGGAGCGATCGGCTCGGGGGCAAAGCCAGCCAAACGGGCGATCGTGGCGATCGCGGCGTTCAGATCCAAATCGCTGCGATGTTCTGCCAGTTGGGTCAGTTGCGCAATGGTGCTGAGGGCTTCCCGAGGGCTGATGGTTGTGGGTTCTGCAATCAGTTCCGCTGCGGCTGTGCCAGGTTGTGCGATTTCTGGGTCTGCACTGGCTGGTGGATTGGTTAGATCTTCACCCGCTGGATCTTGATCAAGCAGGCTTAATTCATCATCCAGTTCATCACCAAATTCATCGCTCGTTAATTCATCATCCAGTTCGTCACTCAGTTCATTGACCGTTGATTCATCACTCAGCTCATCGCTTGTTAATTCATCGCTCAGTTCATCGCCTGTTGATTCATCGCTCAGTTCATCACCCAGTTCATCGCTCGTTAATTCATCGCCTGTTAATTCATCACTCAGCTCATCACCAAATTCATCGCTCGTTAATTCATCACTCAGTTCATTGCCAAATTCATCACTGAGCACATCACCTGTTAACTCAATATTTAGTTCACCAGTCAACTCATCACTGCATTGATCGTCAAGTTCATCACTGGTTAATTCATCATTCAGTTCCCCGATCGGGTCAGCCTCTTCCTGAGTGAGTTCTGCAATTTCTGGTGATTCCGGTAGCTGATCTAGAGTGATTAACTGGTCAGAGTCCTGCGCATCAATCAAATCAGTCGAGTCACTCAATTCATCTGATTCAGTCAAATTCAATTGCAAATCACTGAGGTCTTGATCGATCGGTTCGGGATCAGTTAGTTCCTGAGTTTCTGGATCAACGATCGTCGAATCCAGTAATTCTGGATTGGGGAATTCTGGATCGGGTAATTCCAGATTCGCTGAATCGATCGCAGCTTGCTCTCCTTCATCTAAAGGTTCTGAGGAGGGTTCCGAGGAGGGTTCGGGCGATCGATCTGAAGGGGGTGGTTCCGGCGCTGCCACCGGGGGCGGACTGGCCAAGGCACTCAACCGGGCGATCGCCGCCAACGCCGTGTTCACATCCGCGTTGGGATGATGTTCCACCAACTGCACCAGACTGCTGATTGCGTCGGTCACTTTTTCAGCGATGGTTTTGCTGTTGTCTGAGGCGATCGCAGCCAACACTGTCCCGATCGGCTCTGATTCTGGCTCTAGCTCTGGCGTTGGGGAAATTTCCGTTGACTCCGTGGGCGGCTCTGCGAGGTCGATCGGGTCGATCGCTGTTTCTCGATCAAAGTCCAGGCTCGCCCCGTCATCCCCCAATGCGTCAGGGGATTCCAGCAAATCTGCCGTTTCTTGTGCCGCATCTGCCAAGGGATCCAGCAGCTCGGAATCAGCCGCCAACTCGGCCACCAGTTCCGCCGCTTCATCAATGACTTGATCGATCATTTCGTCGATCATTTCATCAAGCGCGGCATCGCTGGCGAACTCATCAATCGGGTCTTCTGAGTCGATCGCCGGTTCCACCAAGGTTGGCAGCTCAGGCAAGGAGTCGATCGCCGGTTCCGGTTCTGGAGCTACGGCCTCGGAGCTGGGTTCCGCCATCCCTTCTTCTTCGATCGCGGCCCAGTCGGCTAACTCTGCTTCGGTGAGGGCCAAGGCATCCGGATCCAGGCTGAGGGTCTCCGGTTCTAGGTCGCTGGTTTCCTCTGAGGGCAACGAATCTAGGGCATCGATCGCCCCTAAATCCTGTTCATCCACCGCGAAATCGGGTTCCTCGGTTTCTGATGCGAGTTCTGGTGCTGGCTCTGGCTCTAGCGGTGACTCAACAATCGCCCGCTCTGGTTCTGTGATGGGTTCCGGCTCGGGTGGTGATTCGAGGATTTCCACCGGTTCAACGGCCGGCGCGATCGACTCCGCAGCACTTAACTCCGCAGCACTCAACTCGGGAGCTGCCAACGGCGATGGAGCGATCGACCCCACAGCCGTGACCAGAGAAGCGGCGGCCTTTTCCAGGGTGCTGGCCAAACCCGTCAGGGCGGCCAGGGTGGCTTGCAGTTGGGCTGCTTCAGTGGGAATGGGCAACGGTGGCGTTGGTACTTCTTCCGGCGTGCTGACTTCCGGCGTGCTGACTTCCGGGGTGATCGGCTCTGGGGCGATCGGGTCTAAATCCGGTCGGTCAAGATCCGTTGCCGCTGACTGATTGCAGTCCTCGGTTACATCTTCGGTTGTGTCTTCTCCCACCTCGATCGCGGGTTCCGGATCGATCGCGGGTTCCGGTGGGGCCACCGCAACCCCATGACCATTTTGGGACTCTGGCCCAGCAACACCCGACAGGACAGCCAAGGGCGGATCGCTGATCAAGGCCGCCACCCCATTGGCCATGCTTTGCACCTGGGACTCCAAGAAGTTGACGATCGGGTCTGCTTCCTGATCGCCACTTTGGCCATAGGGCAAGGGCGGCAAGTCGATGTGATAGCACCATTTGGGCGATCGCTCATCCAGCGCTTGGCCGCCCACTTTCACCGATTGGATCACAGCCCGGTTCAATCCGGCCACGGCCAAATCCTCGATCGCCGGCTCAACGGTTTCCAAGGCCAAGCGGGCCGAAGGAGCTTGCTCACTGGCCAGCAGCAGATATAAACATCCCTCCTTCAAGGCCGCCTTCACGGTAATGGTCGGTTCCAGTCGATCGCGAATGAGCAGGGCGATCGCCTGGGGATTGGCATCCAAAGCCTGCTGAATCAATGCGGTTTGCTGCTGTGCGTCCATCGCCCACGTTCTCCCACATCCAAAAACCCAATTTTTAATTGGCCGTCCTGGCCCGCCTCGGCTGACGCTTCAGCCGGAACCCGGCCATGGTGCAGGCCCCGGCCCATGAACAATCCATGGTTCAGTGTCCCGAACCCGATTATTTCTCTCAATTCCAGGCCCCACGGGCCCAATGGCAACCCCAATCGCACACCCTGATCATTGCCGGACTGATGCCTAATCACTGGTTGATCAATTCAATTAGCTGGGATTGGTAGCTGGGATTGGCTTGATCATCGGTTGGGTCATTGCTTAGGACATCGGTTGGATCAGTAGTTTTAACTTGCCCCGATCGCCCCTGTTTGATATCGATCTCGCAGCTTTCAAATTGTCAATTTCCTGCAAGAATTGTGGTTTTTTGTTGATGAACCTCAAGCTGAACCTCAATCCCAATTCAGTGCAAATGAGACTCAATCGGCTTGATTTTTCATGGCTTACCGATCCATCTGTTACATCCGTCTGTCTCAACGGATGAACTTAAACCCCAATCCCCACATAGTCCCCACATACAATTCCCACATCCCGATCGAGCGTAGGTGGCAACCCCATACAATCCTTTCTCTATTGTTTCGCCAAAACTCCAAATTCATAGCGATTGTTGAGCATTTCTTCACCGAGTAAGTATCGATTCAGGGGGCCGGCGTTGTTGGGTTGAATGCCAGCGGCGGGGGCCGGATGCCAGCCACCACCATTGCGCGGCGGTGTGGGGAGGGTGCCTGCGGTTGTTGGCGAGGGTTGTGGTCGTTGGGAATTGTCCTGGGGTGGCGGTTGCAATCGATCGGGCAAATATTGCTGAAGCAGCGCAGCCACCTTTTCCAGGCGCAGAGGCTTGGGCACAAACACCGAAGCCCCAACCAGCTTGGCCCGCACCCGGTCGATCGCCCCGCGATTACTGGTGACAATCGCGATCAGCACATTGGCCAACAGGTTCACCCGTCGCAACTGGGTACAAAGCTCATAGCCATTCACAATCGGCATCACCAAATCCAGCAACACCATATCTGGTCGCTGCTCGATCGCCGCCGCCAAGGCCCTTGTCGCCTCCGTGATATGCACAAACCGACAACCCAAACGATGCACCACAGGGCGCAGCAGCTTGCCCACCATCGGATCATCGTCAATCAACATCACCAAGGGCTGTTCAGAGTTGGGGGCTTGGGTTGCTGGAGTGGGCTGGGGTGTTGGGGTCTGGGTCGCCGCCGGCCCACCCGATCGCCCTGGAGCAGTGGCGGCTCTGTCCCGGGGCGCTGCGGACTGTGGGGGCTTAACTGGCGCTGCTTGCGGCGTGAACAGCAAATTCAGCACCGTATCCGCCGGGCGATCGTCCAAGGGCAGAAAATCCAAGCCCCCACGCTCCACCAAGTGATGCAGCAGATGCACGACGATCGACATGGGCTGTTTCATCACCAGCGAGACATCCCAGGTCGATCGTTGACCATTCAGCAACGGAGCCAACGTTAAAAACGTCGATCGGTCATTTTGAGTTGTTGCGGACGGAGACCAATCCAACTGGGCCAACTGCGGCGCGCGATCGGCCTGCTCTGGCGACAACCCCACCGACTCCCACCGTTGCAGCAACTTCACCACCGACTGCATCACCGCCAACAGGGCCTCACTGCCGAGCAACTGTTGCGCCACCGCCCGCGTGTCCGGCAAAGCGGGCACATACTTATCCCAGTGAGACACCACCGTGGGATCACTCGCCGCCGCAAACAGCACCTCCTGAGCCACCGACTCCAGCACCGAGTGCAACTGGGCCGGTGTGACTTGGCCCGCCAACAGCGCCGTCGCCAACCACCACACCTCCCATAGGGGCCGTGCCGTTTCCGTCAGCGGAACCGGCTGCAAATTCACCCCCGATCGCTTCAGGGCCCGTTGCCAACGGCGAATCCGAAACTGCTCATCGATCGCCCACAACAAGCGACCCTGCAAAAAAATCAAGCGCCAGCGACTCGGCCCCCGCTCCAGCACCAACACCCCCGAAGCCCGTCGCTGCACCACCGTCGCCAGCGTCCGCGACACCTTTGTCCATCCCGTTGCTGCTTCAGTCATCGATGGACACTCCCAATCCAACCCATTGACCCATTTGACCCATGGCTAATTGATCACGACGCTCCCGTCGTCCTCAAATAATCATTCGAGAATCATTCACCAGTCACCGATTCCTCAGACCATTCATCGATCCCATTCATCGATCGCTGGCCAATTCCTTGGCCCTGGACTCACACCCCCAATTCCACCCTGATCGTCCTTAATGCTCCCTTGCGAACCTTAATGACAGTCATGAAACCAACCTTCAACCCAATGGCAACCGCTGCGCCAGTTTTGCCCAAAGACCTGAAGCTTTACGACAGGCCCCGCAAAATTGGCACAGTAGTTTGATCTTGGTCTTGAGTCAGTTTTCAGGGAATTTCTGCCGCTGTAAAACTGATTCCGTCTGGGCGATAGATTCCTGAGTGATGGTCAACTTTGCTCGCCAAATTGCTTGATTTTGCTAATCAATGGCGATGAACCCAAAGCCGATGTGAATGTTATGTATTAATTGATACTCCAAGTTCACCTCCTACTGAACTGATTTGAGAACAGGTTGAGCAAGCTCAAACGTTGTCGTGGTCTACAAACAGTCGCCTAGCAGCAATCGGGAAATTTACCGAAGAAATGGCGAGAGTTAACCCAGAGATCATGAGGACATATTCAATTATTAAATAATAACTTAATTGATTTCAAACGGTTATTAACTTTTCTTGATGATCGTGTTGGCTTCGGATCTGCTCTCTCGCGTCTTTCGCAGACTAAAACCGCTCCTCAGAACAGTTTAGGACTTGCCGGCTAACATATGAATGATTGGTATTTTTAATCCACTGGTTGCTTGGATGTTTACCAGATCTGTCTTTAAGAAATTTTAGATTTTTTTCATGTTTACAAAAATCACTCATGATCAAGCGATCGCTCGACCCACTCAGGGAATAATTCTCAAGAGATTAATCACCCAAAAGTAATTGAATGATTTAGAAAAAATTCCCAAGAAATATTGATTCTATTAATTTTTTGCGCATTTAAACCCACCAACAAGTCAAGCTACCGCATAACTTGTTGCGCCTAATTAGCAAATCATGAATGGAACTTTATTCCATGCGATCGCAACTCTGGTCAGTTTAAGTTTTCACCAATGCTGCCAAGGTCTAAAACAATGACGAAAAGTGTTTTTTCAGAAAGCTGACCAAGCGTCAATTTTGACACTCTGGTCGCGACTGGGGCAGATTGACCAGCAAAATGCGGTCGATATGCTCAAAATTCCGCCAAAATGAGCCGATTGGCATTTTTCGATCATTCCCAGGTTTTTCTTTGCATCCTGCCACTTTATTCAACCTTCAAAGATTGGTCGGAAAGCGAAGGAATTGTGGAGCAATGATGAAGGAGATCGCTAATTTTGGGTCATTTAGGGCATTTTGAATGAGACCCCAATTCAACTTCTCATCATTCAACTTCTCATCAATCGGTGGCGGGGGCTGTGGCGGCAAGGATCCCATTAGCCACGGCATAGCCCCGGGGGGTGATCACCTTGCCGCTGTGGGTGAAGGTGCTGGCGTTGCCAATTAAAACGACGGTGAGCATATCAATCGCCTGTAAATCAACCGTAGCCAAGGTGGCAATGGTGATTTGTTCGTCGGGCCGGTGGAGCGATCGAGCCAGAACCACGGGGGTTTCGGGCGATCGCTTGGCTCGCAAAATCTCGAAGGCCGTTTCAATTTGGGTTTGGCGCGTTTGCGATCGGGGGTTATACAACGCCACCACAAAGTCTCCGGCCGCCGCCGCCTGCAACCGCTGCACAATGACGGGCCAGGGCGTGAGCAAGTCCGACAGGGAAATGGCGCAAAAATCATGCATCAGGGGCGCACCCACGCGGGCGGCGGCCGCTTGCAGGGCCGTGATGCCGGGCAACACTTCCACCTGTGGAGTCTGGCCGTCCCAATGGCGGGCCGCCAAACATTCCAACACCAGCCCGGCCATGGCATAAATTCCACAGTCGCCGGAGGAAACCACAGCCACCCTTAGCCCCCGTTCCGCCAGGTCGATCGCCCGTTCAGCACGCTGCTTTTCGCGGGTGATGGGGCTGCCTTCAATGATTTGCCCCGGATGCAACAGGGGGCGCAGCAGGTCTAGGTAGAGTTGATAGCCAATGATTACGTCGCACTGGCTGAGGGCGGCGCGGGCGGCGGGGGTGAGCTGATCCAAGGAGCCGGGGCCCGTACCAATCAGCCACAGCTTGCCCAGGTGGGGGGTATATTCCCGATCGGCCCGGGCCAGGGCGATCGTGCAAGCGCCGGAGCCGCCGTTGGGGGCCCGAAACACCTGTTTTTCCCGGATCAGTTCGGCTCCGTCGGCCGCCAACCGGGCCGCCGCTTCCGCCACCGAGGGCGTGCCCACTTCTGAGCGCACCACCTCCGAAGGGTTGGGTACGGCGATCGGGGCTAGGGCGGCGGCGGTGAACCAACGGGCGGCCAGATCGAGCCGATCGACCAAAGCCAGCAAACCCACCTCATCCTGTTTCAGGTCGATCGAACCCATCCCGGCGATCGCCTCCGGAGCCAAATCCGCTTCCTCCAATACTTGGGCCAAGGCCGCTGCCATCTGACCTTCGGGGGTGTAACGCTCACAACCAATGCCAACCCAAAGGGTGCGCGGATGCCAGGCCACGGCGGGCAAGGGCAAGGGCGGCAAGGGGCGATCGCTAATCCAAACGATCGCCCGCAAATTGGGGGGCAACTCGTCCAAATCCACCAAGTCCGCTTCCGACAGGAGCACAAAGGGGTGAAACTCCGGCAACTCCTCAATCCACAGATTCCAGCCGCAGGTTTGCACCACGCCCACGGTCTCGAACCGGGCGATCGCGCTGGCCACCCCCAGCCAATCCCCTTGGCCCCGTCGCCAACCGTAGCGATCGCCCAACAGATCGATCGCCGGGAGCTGCTGCCCTTCGGCGGCACTGGTAATCACCGGCTCCACCGCCAACAGTCCCGCCACCTGCCGGGTCAAGGCATCAGCCCCGCCCAAATGTCCCCCACAAAGGCTGATCACATGGTGACCCGTTTCATCAACCACCACCACGGCCGGATCGGTGCGTTTGTCTTGCAAATGGGGGGCGATCGCCCGCACCGTGGCCCCCACCGCCAACACAAAAATCAGCGGTTGCCCCGCCGCCCAGCGATCGGCCACCAGGGCCCGAAAGTCTTCGTAGGTGCGAAGGGCATTCTGGGAACCCGCCGCCGCACTGCCCCGGGCCGAATCCTTCGTCCAAATCACGGAGCCGGGCAGTCCCGCTTGGATTTGTTGGGCCAACCGCAGACCGCGAGGCGTGGGCGCTAGGATGGCAACGGAAGGGCGATCGCTCATGGGTTGGGTGCCAGGAAGAGACAGGACTTTTCAGCTTACCGACTGAGGGGCGAGGGTGATTGAACTGTGAGTAAAAAAACTAGCACCTACGGATGGGTGGCCACGATCGGCTGGGTGATGGTGGCGGGCTGTGCGGTTCAGGCGGAAGCCCCCCGATCGGATCAATCCTCCCGATCGGCTCAATCCTCACCCGAACAGCGATCGCCCAACCCCAGCCCGATCGCCACCAACGTCCCGATCGTCCCGCCCGACGGAACCAACCCTTGGCCCGCCGAGTGGGAAGCGGCCTACCAAGCTCGGGGACGGGCCCTCATTGCCCAATTTGCCAACCCCAAAACCTACGGCAATGGCTATTTTGAAAATGAGAAAAAGTCCTATCCCAAGGCCATGCTGGACTTTTTGGCGGGCAACCGCGATCGGGCGATCGCCTTCCTGCAAAAACCCGACCCGATCCCCAGCAGCACCGAACATACCCTTGGCATTGATTTCTATCCCGCCTTCACCCTGAAGGGGCAGGTGCGCAAATATTTTTATTTTGGGCAATTTCTCGATCCGGCCTATCGCGATCGGATGAAGCAGGGAGCCGCCCTCTGGACAAAGTTAGATCCCCTGAAGCAGTTTTTCAGCACCCCGCAGCCCTTTTGGAATCGATCGCGCGATAACTGCATCACCTGGGTAGATTGCCGCAACACCGATAATTTGCGATCGATGCGAGAAACGGCCGTTTATCTGTTTGCCATGGAAGCCGGCAACCGAGAAACCGCCGCCATTTACCGCGATCGCCTGCAAAGTTTCGCCCGCAATCTTTACAAAATTGGTCAGGGAGAATGGGACTCGGAAACCTACTGGGGCCACACGTTCACCGCCTGGCTGAATCTTTACGACTTTGCGCCGGAACCGGAAATGCGGGCCACTGCCAAGGCCGCCCTGGATTGGTTAAGCATCACCGGAGCGTTGAAATATTGGCGCGGCGGCTTTGGGGGCCCCAGCAAACGCGACGCTAGCAAGGGAAATGCGCCCTTGACGGCTTTGGCGAGCAAACTACTGAATTTATATTTTGGGGAGGCGATCGCCCCGGATCCGGATCCCGACCCCGATGGTGTTCATGCCCTCACCAGTGGTTACCGACCGCCGGCCGTGGCGGTGGCCCTGGCCCGCAAACGGTTCGATCACCCCCAAGAGGTGTTTGCGGGCAAACCCACCTATGAACATTGGAAACCGGGCGCGCGCGATCGCCCCTTGTATTACGAAACGCTCTACTTTGGCCGCACCTTCCAATTGGGCAGCCTGGCCCAAGGGTCGATCGATGATGTAAACGGTTTTAAACTGCTAGCCACCCACCCCAGCCGGGGCGTGGATTACCTGCTGGCCGGTTCCGGGGTGAATCCCGAGAAAATTTCTACCCACCACCAACCGGACACCCACGACGCGATCGGGCAGTTTGGGCCCCTGTTGGTGTGGCTGAATGACGGGCGGGCCCCGTTTCAGTGGAGTTTGCCCCAAGCGGCCGCCAGCGAAACGGCCCAAACCGCCGCCGGTCAGCCGGTTTTGTTTTGGCAGTTGGCCGAAACTTGGATTGCCATTTACCCGATCGGGCTGACGCTGCCCCAGGTAAACAACAGCGAAACGACCAAGCTACAAAAGCGCTATCCCACGGATCAACTGTGGGTAGCTCGCCCCGATCGACCTGCCGGAACCCTCACGGGCTGGGCCATGGAAGTTGGGGAACCGGGAACTAATCAGAATTTCGCTGCGTTTCGGGCGGCGGTGTTGGGGCGATCGCGCTGGGTTGTGAACCAAAACACGGTCACTTTCACCGGTTCCCAAGGCGATCAACTGGCCGTGACCCAACGGGGGCCCGATCGCCCCGTTGTGAGACGCAACGGGGAAAAGCTCGATTGGGGCCAGTTTGCGGCCTATCGATCGCGCAACCCAGCCCGCCCCGATCGACCGCTGATCACCCAAGATTGGGAAGGGGGAACCCTCCGCGTGATCGTTGGTGAGCAAACCTGGACAGGCTCCGCTCCCGATCGCTAGATCAAGCAATCGCGCAATCAGGGCGACTCGCGCAAAACATAACCAACCCCCCGCAAGGTGTGGATCAGGCGAGGGCGCTGGGCCATTTCTAATTTGATCCGCAAGGCTCGGATATAGACTTCCACGATGTTAGATTCGCCGCCAAAGTTATTGCCCCAAACGGATTCCAACAGTCGATCGCGCGAAATCACCTGACGCGGATGGCGCAACAAAAACTCGAGTAAATCAAACTCCTTGGCCGTTAAGTCCACCCGATCGCCCCCGCGTTGCACCTCCCTGGTTAGCGGATTCAGGGTCAAATCTGCCAGGGTGATTTGATCGGGTTCGTGGGGCGAAACTCGCCGCAAATGGGCCCGCACCCGCGCCAACAGCTCCGCAATGCTGAAGGGTTTCACCACATAATCATCCGCGCCCGCATTCAAGCCCGTGACCCGATCGAGAATTTCATCCCGGGCCGTCAGCAGAATAATGGGGGCCTGTAAGCCCGTTTCCCGCAACCGCAAACAAAGATCCAAGCCCGACAGCCCCGGCAACATCCAATCCAAAATCAACAGATCCGGCGACGGGTGCGATCGGGCGGCGTTCAGCCCCTCCAGTCCTGTGGTTGCCACGGTTACCCCGTAGCCCTCCAGTTCCAATTCTCCCGCCACAAATCGCGCCAAATTGGCATCATCTTCCACCACCAGAATTCGGGCTGTGGGGGGATTAAGCTTCAAGGGTGAAACCATAGTGGCCATCAATCACGAATTGATCAATTGATCAACGGATGAATCGGATGCAGAGGACATGTGCCAGCGAGGAAGTCTGATCGTGAAGGTGCTGCCCAGGCCCGGTTGCGATTGCAGATCGATGCGGCCGCCCATTCCTTCCACGGCTCCCTTGGCGATCGCCAGGCCCAAACCCGTGCCATCGCGCGATCGGGTCATTTCATCTTCGCCCCGATAGAAGCGCTCAAAAACCCGGCCTTGTTGATCCGGAGGAATGCCCATCCCGCGATCGCGCACTTCGATGGCGGTCCAGCCCGCTTGATAGCTCAGTTGCAGGGTTACGGGCTGCTCGGGGGCGGAATATTTCACGGCATTGTCCAGCAAATTCCGAATGGCGCGGGTCAGACGATCGCGGTCAGCCAAAACCACCACATCCTCCGCCACCAAATGCAAATGAATGGGCCGATCGCAGGCCAGCCGTTGCCAATCCGTCACCTCTGACAGCAGGGTATTAAGGACGATCGGCGCTTGCCGCAAGTGGAGTTGCCGATTGTCAATGCGGGCCAGATCTAACAAATCCTGCAACATGCGCACGGTGCGATCGGCCTCCGCTTCCGCCGTGGTCAAGGCTTGCAACTGATAGTCATTCAGGTTGGTGCTGCGCCGCAGGAGGCTTTGCAAATAACCCAGCACCACCGTGAGCGGGGTGCGCAGTTCATGGGAAACATTGCCCACAAATTGTCGTTGTTGCTCCCAAGAACGCGACAGCCGCGCCAACATCTCATTAAAGGCTTGGGCTAGGCCCCGAACTTCATCGGGGGCCCCTTGCAACTCCAGGCGGGCCCCGGCCAAGTCATCGGCAGAAACGGCGCTGGCCACTTGGCTCATGGTGGCCAAGGGCAGGAGGGCTAAGCGAATTCGCCGCCCGATCGCCCCCAGTGCAACCACCATGGCTAAACCATTCACCAACCACAGCAGCCGCAAACTGCCATGGAGCTTGTGCCAATCATGGCTCACGTCTTGGGCAAAGTAGACCCGCCCGATCGCCCGGCCCCGTACCGTCAAGGGCTGCTCGCATAAAACCCAAACTCGGCCATCGCGGTGAACAATGGTCAACCGTTGGGCAGCGGCCGGTAAAGACTGCACCAAATTTCGGACGATTTGATAATTCTGATCATCTTTGGGTTGGGCCAGCAAGCGCCCTTGATCATCGGTGACCCAAGCTAACAGCCCCGCCATGGCCACCTTATCGATGGTGGTGGTTAATCCGCTGGCTAGCCCCTCGTGCTGATCGTAGAGGGCCAGTTCCTCGGGAAAGCGCTGGGAAATATAACTGAGGGTTTGCTTGTGGGCGGTGGCGAGGGTCTGTTCCATTTGCCAGGTGGACCAAAGGGCCGCCGTGCTCAGGCTCAAGACCGCGATCGCCCCTAATTCAAGGGTGAGTCGCCCCTGCAACGATGACCACCGCCAGCCCGATCGACCCAATAGCCCCGATCGATCGCCCGGGGCGGGTTGCGGGGAGATCGCGTCAGTCCCTCGCTCGGGCAGAGTTGGGGTTGCGGTTTGGGGCGATCGCTGGGAGGGCTTAGACCTCCAATGGGCAATCCTTCCCCGAAGCACTTGAGTGAACAGCATGGGAACCTTTGCCTCAGGGTCGCTTTCCCAGTTTAAACCCGTTCCAACAGGCCGATCGGGACTTGCTGAAACGGGTTAGGGCCTCATGGGTTTAATCGTAGGGGCGGGGTCTCCACGCCCAGCCCCTGTGATCCCGGTTCCAGGGCTGGGCGGGGTTGTGGCGATCGCTCGGGTTAGGGTTGGGAGACCCAACCCCTACGGCGATGGAAATGACGACAGGCCATCAAGCCCCTTGCCCCCTACGATCTTCAGGGCGGAATCAGAGTTTCAGACCATAGGGTCTCAGGCAATTCACCAGCGAGTCCTAGCCTTGGCGCAGTTTTTCTGACCAAACCCGTGTCGGCAGACCCCAAACATAAATGAAGCCCTCGGCGGCCTTGTGGTCAAATTCATCATCAGACCCGTAGGTGGCCAGCTCCGGCGTGTAAAGACTCTGCTCGGACTTGCGACCGACGATCGCCGCATTGCCCTTGAACAGCTTGATCCGCACCGTGCCGGTTACCCGCTTTTGGGTTTCGTTGATGAATCCGTCCAGCGCCGCCTTCAAGGGGCTGTACCAGAGACCGTTGTAGATCAGTTGGCTGTAGGTTTCTTCAATGCCGCGCTTGTAGTGGCTCACATCAGCGGTCAGGGTCAGGCTCTCCAGATCCCGATGGGCGGCGATCAGCACCGACAGGGCCGGCACTTCATAGATTTCGCGGGACTTAATCCCCACCAGGCGGTTTTCCACCATGTCGATCCGGCCGATGCCGTGGTTGCCGACGCGGGTGTTGAGTTCCTCAATCAGGGAGATCGAGTCCAAGGTGCGGCCGTCCAGGGTGACCGGCGTGCCCGCTTCAAAGCCAATTTCCACGTAGTCCGGCTCATCCGGCGTGTCGGCGATCGCCTTGGTCATCAGGTAAATTTCTTCCGGCGGCTCCGTCCAGGGATCCTCAAGGGGGCCCGCTTCAATGCTGCGGCCCAGCAGGTTGCGATCGATGCTGAAGGGCGACTTTTTCTTCACGGGCGCGGGAATCCCGAACTTTTCCCCGTAGGCGATCGTTTCTTCGCGGCTGAAGCCCCACTCGCGAGCGGGAGCCAACACCTTAATGGTGGGGTCGAGGGCCGCGATCGCCACATCAAACCGCACTTGGTCGTTGCCCTTGCCCGTGCAACCGTGGGCTACCGCGTCTGCGCCATATTCCGCCGCCGCCTCCACGAGCGCCTTGGCAATCAGCGGGCGCGCCAGGGCCGTTGAAAGGGGATAGCGGTTTTCGTAAAGGGCATTGGCCCGCAGGGCCGGGAACGCATAATCCTGCACGAACTCGGCCCGCAGATCCGCCACCAGCGAAGTACTGGCTCCGGAGTCGAGGGCTTTTTGCTTGATGGGGCCCAGTTCGTCGCCTTGCCCTAAGTCGGCGGCCAGGGTAATGACTTCTTCAACGCCCCATTCCTGCATCAGGTAGGGAATGCAAACGGAGGTATCCACACCGCCGGAGTAGGCGAGGACAACTTTCTTGGCGCGACCCATGTATTTTGCTCAAGCTGCGAGAAAACAACCCCATATTGTAGGCACGGCCCGGGCGATCGCAACGGTCAGTTAGCGTACCAACTTTGAGGACTTCTTGACTTTGGAGTGGCTTGGGAATGATTTTGGAGGGATTTTGCAGGGTTGGCATCGATGGCTGGGCGATGGGGCCGTAACCGAAAATGGCTCATTGGTTTTTTAATGAGTCCCCCCAATTAGCGCCCTGATTCGCCGCCCTAGAGCTTGGCTTGATAGTCATCGATCGCCTGATAAAGCCGCTCCACCTCCCGATCGGGAATGAAATCCAACAGGGGAATCGATCGCTTGCCGGCCCCAATTTCGATCGCCATTTCCCCTAACAAAGCGGTCAGCTTGGCACGGCTGAAGGTGCGATCGAGCAAGAGGGGATAGATTTTTTCAGCGAGGGCACTGTGCAAATGGGCATGGGCCAAATCGAGATGCCATTTGGCAATGTCCAGATAGGCCACATCGCCAATCTCTGCGGCCAAGGTTTCGATCGCTTCATTACTGACAGATTTCGACATTTCAGCACCTGCGGTTGAGTTGGATCACTTGCAGACTTAATTATCCAGATTGCTGGGCGGTGAGGCCAGCTTTTGCAACTGAACAGCACATGCCTTCAGTTCCGGTTCAAAGGAGTCGGGACAAGCTTCCGGGTGGGTGAGGGCGTTGGCTTCGGCCCCGTCACCCCACAGGGATCCCCAATGCATGGGCACAAACACGGTTCCCGGCGCGATCGCCCGGGTCACCTTGGCCGGAAACCGCCCATCGCCCCGGCGCGACTTCACCGCCACCCAGTCGCCCTCCTGGATGCCCAGGGGTTCCGCATCCTTGGGGTGAATTTCGATGAAGGGATTCGGGTGCAGCTTTTTGATTTTTTCAATCCGACCGGTGCGGGTTTGGGTGTGCCAATGGCCATAGAGCCGGCCTACGGTCAACACGAGGGGATAGGCCGCATCGGGTGGTTCCGCCAGCCCGCGCGAGTGAACCGCCAGAAATTGAGCCCGCCGATCGGGAGTATGGAATTGTCCATCGGTATACAACCGCTTGGTGGGGGCTGGCTGCAAAGGGTCGATCGCCCCATCCGCCGGAAAAGGCCATTGTTGGGGGCCAGCGGTTCTGAGCCGATCGTGACTCAAACCGGTCATGTCGCAAGGGCGGCCTCGGGTCAATTGCACAAATTCGCCGTAAACCTCCGCTGAGGATTGGAACCAAAACTGCTCCCGGAAGCCAAGTCGCCGGCCCACCTCCGCAAAGATGGCCCAATCTTCCTTGGCTTCTCCCGGAGGGGGCTGAAACGCCTGGGAAAGGGTCACCATCCGCTCAGAATTGGTCATCGTGCCGGTTTTTTCGCTCCATTGGGTGGCGGGCAGCAGCAAATGAGCAAAGGCACTGGTTTCCGTGGGGTAATAGGCTTCTTGATAAATCGTGAAGGGCGATCGACTCAGGGCGGCTTTGGTGCGGTTCAGGTCGGGAAAACTAACGGCGGGATTGGTGGCCGCAATCCACAACAGGCCCACCGCTCCCGCCTCCAGCCCTTCCACAATTTCCCAGGCGGCCCGGCCCGGTGTTGGGGAAATGCGACCCGGGGGCAGGTTCCAAAAATCCTCCACTTCGGCCCGGTGCTGGGGATTGGTCACGGAGCGATAGCCCGGCAGCAACCGCGACAAACCGCCGGCCTCGCGGCCGCCCATGGCGTTGGGCTGGCCGGTCAGGGAAAAGGGCCCCGCGCCCGGTTTGCCCATTTGCCCCGTCAGCAGGTGCAGGTTAATGATGCTGCGAACTTTAGCTGTGCCTTCGGAGGATTGGTTAATGCCCATAGACCAAAGGGACAAGACCCGATCGCTCTGGGCCCAAATTCGCGCCGCTGCCTCGATCGACTCCACCGCAATGCCGCATTGCTCGGCCACGCGATCGGGCGGGTAATGTTGCAGCAAATCTTCGTAGGCTGCGAAGCCGCCCGTGTGGGCTTCGATATAGGCGCGATCGATCTGATCCCACTTCAGCAGCAGGTGGGCCATGCCGTTCAGTAAGTCGATGTCAGTGCCGGGGCGAATGGGCAAATGGAGATCGGCCACCTGGCCCGTTTCGGTGCAGCGGGGATCCACCACCACCAATCGCACCCGATCGGGGTTGGCCTTGTGGTGTTTGCGGAACCGGTTAAAGACGATCGGGTGACATTCGGCTGTATTGGTCCCGATCGCGAACAGGCAATCCGTCAGTTCCAAATCGTCATAGCTACAGGGGGGCCCGTCGGCCCCGAAGCTGCGTAAGTAGCCCGAGACGGCGGAAGACATGCAAAGCCGCGAATTGGCATCAAAATTGTTGGTTCCCAGGCAACCCTTGATCAGTTTTTGGGCCGTGTAGTAATCCTCCGTGACAAACTGCCCGGAGCCATACATACAAAGGCCGTCGGGCCCTTGGTTGGCCAAAACGGTTTGGATGCGATGCACGATCGCCTCAAAGGCCTCATCCCAACTAATCCGCTGAAAGTCTTGATCCAAAGCGGATCGCCACATGGGGTACAGCAGCCGATCGCGGTCGATCGACTCCAAAATCGTTGCCCCTTTTACGCAAACCATACCTTGGCTGGAAGGATGGGCCCGATCGCCCCGCACCTTCAGCCCCGCCGGCCCTTGCACCACTTCCAAACCACACCCCACGCCGCAGTAGGGACAAACGGTTCTGACAGATTCCATGGATTAATTAAAACAACCTCTAAGTTGCGAATACGTTTACGTTGTGAAAATAAGTCAAGCCGCAGCTAGGCAACGATCCCAGCGGGCCATGAGTCAAAAAAATGCCCCTGGCGGGGCGTTGAGCTGAATGTTGAACTGAGCATTGAGCTGAGGAGAGAGGCCCATGAGGCCAATTAAGCGCCGATCGCGTAGGAACCGATCGCGTAAGAGCCGATCGGGGGCCAACCCTCAGCCCTATTCCGCCGCGTCATCGTGGGCATAGCGGTTATAAAGGAAGTCGAGTGCGTAGTTGCGCAGCTCGTAATATTTGGGATCTTCCAAAAGTCGGGCCCGATCGCGCGGTCGGGGGAACGGAATATCCATCACCTCTCCAATCTTGGCAGCGGGGCCATTGGTCATCATCACCAATCGATCGGACAGGTAGAGCGCCTCATCAATGTCATGGGTGATCATCAACACCGTGACCTGATTTTCCCGCCAAATTTGCAGCAACTCGTCTTGCAACTCTTCGCGGGTGATGGGATCCAACGCTCCAAAGGGTTCATCCAGAATCAACACCTTGGGGCAAATGGCCAGGGCCCGGGCGATCGACACCCGCTGTTTCATCCCCCCGGAAATTTCCGCCGGCCGCTTGTGAATTGCTTCACTCAGCCCCACCATCTCCAAATATTTCAGGGCCAATTGCCGCTGTGCTTCCTTGGGTTGGGTGGTGTAAACGGCTTTCACCGCCAACAACACATTTTCCAAAACGGTTTTCCAGGGCAGCAGGGCATAGTTTTGGAACACCACCATCCGATCGGGGCCGGGCCGAGTGATTCGCTGCTGCTCTAGGCGCACTTCACCGGCCGTCGGTTCCGCAAAGCCCGAAACCATGTTCAATAGGGTGGACTTGCCGCAACCCGAGTGACCAATCACCGAAACAAATTCACCTTCGGCTACCCGCAAGTTGACCCCATCCAGCACGGGGTATGGCCCCTTGGGCGTTTGATAGACCTTGGAAACTTGGTCAATCACCAAAAAATCGGGTTCCGCTGCGACAACCATGGGCGGGACGGTTTGAGAAGAGAGGGTTTGCATAGGATTGCCAGGGCTGAGGAAGGGGTCGATCGAGTCAGAGGATGAAGAGTTGGGGCGATCGGCATCGGGCCACAGGCGGGCCCCTTAGCTAGGAGAAACGGAGCAGCTAAAGATTTCATCGACCCGAATTTCGGCCACACGGATATTGCGTTTAATCGCCAGGTTGTCGAGGTAGTCGATCGGGCGATCGGGGTCAAAGGTTTGGCCGTCAAACAGGACGATCGGCTTGCGGTCTAATTCCACCTCCGGCAGTCCCAAATTGCGAGCCGCAGTCAGATAGGTGGCCGTCGGGTTCACCCGTTCCATCACCTCCACCCAATTGCGGGGGAAGGGCGTAATTTCCCAGCGGGCCATCTGGGCCAGGGTCCAAAGGGACTGTACCGCGTCGGGACAGGCCGATCGGCTCACAAAGAACTGATGGAAGGTGTAAAGCGCTTGGGCCTCGGAACCATCACCCCGATCGAGCGGCGACAGGAACCCGGGCGAAATCATCTCCACCGGCAGCCCCACATAGTCGGGGCGGGCCAAAATTTCCAACACCTCAGCCCGGTTGCGATGATCATCGCAATATTCACAGGCCTCCAGCAGGGCCGTCAGCAGGGCCGCATGGGTATTGGGATAGGCCTGGGCCCAATCTTCCCGCACCCCCAGCACTTTTTCCACATGACCCGGGAACAGGTCAAGATCCGTGGCCATGATTTGACCAATGCCCTCTTGCACGGCTCGGGAGTTCCAAGGCTCTCCGACGCAATAGCCGTCAATGTTGCCCGCCTTCAGGTTCGAGACCATCTGCGGCGGCGGCACGGTGGCCAAGCTGATATCCCAATCGGGGTCAATGCCGCCGGAGGCGAACCAATGCCGCAGCAACAGGTTGTGCATGGAAGCCGGATGCACCATGGCAAAGGTGTGAACCTTGTCCGGATCCCGCTCAATCAAACTCTTGAAGGTGGCCAGGTCATTCACGCCCTGTTCGATCAGGCGTTTGCCCCAGGTGATGGCGTTGCCGTTGCGGGACAGCACCATGGAGGCTTGGATTGGCACGGGTTCGCTTTCGCTGCTGCCCAGGGTCATGGCCAAGGGCATTCCGGTCACCATTTGGGCCGCGTCGAGCTGGCCGCTGGCGACTCCATGGGCGATCGATTTCCAATTGGGTTTGCGCTGAAGGGTGACCTGCTCTAGACCGTGCTTGGCAAAGAATCCCTTTTCCCGGGCGATCGCCAGGGGCGCACAGTCAGTGAGGGGAATGAAACCCAGCTCCAAGTTGACCTTTTCCAGGCCATTGCCGGCCGCCACCACAGGGGCCGCCACTTTCCGTTTCTTGGAACGTTTTTGTTGATTGAGGAAGTAAACGATTTCGTTGCGCAGGCTGTAGTAGCTGGGATGGTTCACCACGTCCATGCGGCTGCGGGGACGGGGAATATCCACCTCCAGAATTTGCCCCACATGGGCGGCGGGGCCAGTGGTTAGCATCACCACCCGATCGCTCAGGAGCAAGGCTTCGTCCACATCGTGGGTCACCATCACGCAGGTGACATGGCTCTCTTCGCAAATGCGCATCAGTTGCTCTTGGAGGCCGCCCCGGGTCAGGGCATCCAAGGCCCCGAAGGGTTCATCGAGCAACAACACTTGGGGACGGGTGGCCAGGGCCCGGGCGATCGCCACCCGCTGTTTCATGCCGCCGGACAGTTCGCCGGGAAGCTTATCGGCCGCGTGGGCCAACCCCACGAGCTGAATATTCTCTTCCACGATCGCCCGCCGCTCTTCCTTGGGCAGATTCTTAAGCACCGTGTTGACGGCCAGGGCGATGTTGTCGCGGACGGTTTTCCAGGGCAACAGGGAGTAGTTTTGGAACACCACCATCCGATCGGGCCCCGGGGCTTCGATTTGGCGACCGTTCAAGATGGCCCCGCCACTGGTGGGGCGATCGAGGCCCGCAATGATGTTCAGCAGGGTGGACTTGCCGCAGCCGGAGTGACCAATCAGGGAAATAAATTCCCCTTGCTTGATCTCAACGTTGATGTTTTGGAGCGCAATGTAGCGATCGCCCCCCGGCAGCGGAAAGATTTTGTCAACGTGATCGATTTCCAAAAAAGGAGTCATGGTGTTGTGCGATCGGTGTTGTGCGATCGAGGAGTGAGTTATCCAAAGCTATGCCCAAACTTCGCCCGTTAGCGGCGTTCCGGCGGCACGGCAATGCTGCCCAAAAAAGCCACGAATCGATCGAGCAACAGCCCCACCAAGCCCACAAAAATCAACGCCAGGATAATTTCACTGGTCAGGGAGCTGTTATAGGCATCCCAGATGAAGAACCCAATGCCAACACCGCCCACCAGCATTTCCGCCGCCACAATGGCCAACCAGGACAGCCCAACGCCAATCCGCAGACCCGTGAAAACATAGGGAACCGTGGCCGGAAACAGCACGTTCAGGAAATATTCCACTCGCCCCAAACGCAGCACCCGGGCCACGTTTTTGTAGTCTTGGGGCACTTGCTGCACACCGGTTACCGTGTTCAGCAAAACCGGCCAAACTGCTGTAATGAAAATTACAAACAGCGCCGCCGATTGGTTATTTTTCAAGGCTTCCAAGGAAATGGGCAGCCAAGCCAATGGCGGGATGGTTCGTAAGAGTTGAAAGACCGGATCCAGTGCGTCATAGATCAGCGGGTTGCTGCCGATCAGAATGCCCACTAAAACCCCAATAATTGCTGCCGCTGAAAAGCCAATCGCCACCCGCTGCAAGCTGGCCATTAAGTGCCAAAAAATGCCCACATCGGTGCTGTTGGGATCCGTGCGATCGAACGCACCCACAATCAATTCCTGGGTGTCGCCAAACACTTCCAGGGGCCCCGGCAAGGGTGCTCCGGGAATTGAGCAAATTGCCTGCCAAGCCACCAAGCAAATGAGCGTTCCCACAATGGCCGCAATCACTTTGCGGGCATTTTTCTTAGACAGCGGCACAAAACGAATAATCGAATCAACGAGCGAACTAGAACTACTTGCAGCCATGGTGGTCAAACCTGAGTGTGATTAAATCCTCAATCGATCGTTGAGCATTCGATGGGCATTCGATGGGCATTCAAGTTGTCAGCCTGAGTCGATCGTTGCGCTTGCTCGCAGATGGCTGAAACCCTCCAACAACGGCTCATTCTCGATGAGATTATCAAGCCTGATCAAATGATTTGATTCAGGCGACTGACCCAGGAATTTTGATCGGGCAATCTCGATCGGGCAGTCGCAGTCTAATCTCGATCGAGAGAAACCGTTGCTGGTGGCTTCAGCCCTCCCTTCAATATGGCAATCATTCCTGAATGAAAGGTTTTGATTGCCTGACAACATTCGATTCAGAACCCAGCCCTAGGCTTTCAGGGCCTTGATCTTCAGACCATCGAGATAGGCCTTGGGATTTTCCGGATCAAACTTCACCCCATCAAAGAAGGTTTCCACCCCGCGCGACGTATCCTTGGGAATTTCCGCCTCGGGCACACCCAGCGCCTTAGCTGCCTCGCGCCAAATGTCTTCCCGGTTGACCTGATCCACCAAAGCTTTCGTGTCGGTGTTTTCCGGCAAGTAACCCCAGCGAATGTCTTCCGTGACAAACCACAGGTCATGGCTCTTGAAGGGATAGGAGGCGAAGTCTGCCCAGAATTTCATGGCCAGCGGGAATTTTTCTTCCTTACGCCCATCACCAAAGTCGATCGTGCCTTGGGAGCGACCCAAGATATCTTCCGCCTTGATCTTCAGCCACTCGCGCTTGCTGATGATGTCGCACATTTCGGCAATGTTTTCGGGCTTGTCGCACCACATTTGTGCTTCCAGCACTGCCATGGTCAGGGCTTTGGTGGCGTTCGGGTTCTTTTCCACCCAATCGGCACGCATCGCAAAGGCCTTTTCCGGGTGATCTTTCCACAGTTCACCGGTCACCAAGGCCGAGAAACCCAGCTTTTGGGATACCGTTTGGGCATTCCAAGGCTCACCCACGCAGAAGGCTTCCATGGTTCCGGTCTTGATGTTGGCCACCATTTGCGGCGGCGGAACCACAATCACCGACACATCCTTGTTGGGATCAATGCCACCGGATGCCAACCAGTAGCGCATCCATAAATCGTGTGTTCCTCCGGGGAAGGTGACGGCCACTTTCACATCTTTGCCACCGGACTTTGCTTTAGCCAGAGCTGCTTTGAAAGGTTGGTTGTCAAGACCGATTTTTTGACCAAGATAGTCTTTGCTGAGGGAAATAGCCTGACCGTTGGTATTTAAACGGGCCAAGATGTTCATCGGCACGGGTTTTTTCGTGACCTTGCCGGTGGTCATCAGGTAAGGAATTGGGGAAAGAATATGCGCACCATCAATCCCGTTCCCGGCCGATCCCAATTCCAGGTTGTCGCGAGTGGCGGCCCAAGAGGCTTGCTTGACCACTTCCACATCGGGCATTCCGTATTTGGCGAAGAGGCCCTTTTCCTTGGCGATGATCAAGGGGGCCGCGTCGGTGAGGGCAATGAAACCGAGCTTGGCTTTGGTTACTTCCGGCGGGGCGATCGAGGCGGCCGGCGAAGGGCTGCCCCCGGCGGAGTCGCCACCGGCCGGGCTGCTGGCGGCCTGGTTGCCACCTCCGGCAGCACAACCATGGATCGCAACGGTGGCTCCGGCAGCGGTGGCGGCGGTGAACAAAAACTTGCGGCGAGAAAAGCTGCTCATGGTTGCTGAGTTTGAAGGTAAAGAGGGGGAGTCAACGATCGGGGAGGATCGAGTGGTGTGTTGGGTGTTGGGAGCTAAGGGCCGGGTTGGGTTACGCCTCGGCCAGGGCGGGAGATTTGCGCTCGGCTTGGAAATGCTCCACCAGCAAGTCCACCAGCACATCATTCAGGTCTTCGCAGGGAATGCCTTTCATGACCCGATCGCCCAAGTGGGCCTCCTTGCCCACCTTGCCGCCGAGGAAAATGTCCACGGCCTCAACGGTTTTGCCGTCCTTGCGGGCCTTGCTGCCCATCAAGCCGATGTCGGCCACTTGGGGCTGGCCGCAGGAGTTGGGGCAGCCGGTCCAGTGAATTCGCACTGGCCGAGGCAGCTTGACCCGATCGGTGACGGCTTGGGCCACGGCCAGAGCACGCTGTTTGGTTTCAATCAGCGCAAAGTTGCAAAACTGCGACCCCGTGCAAGAAACCAGTTCCCGCACGAGGGGAGCCGGGGCGATCGAAAAGGTTTTCAAAAGCGGCTCTTGGGTAAAAACCGCTAACCGGGAATCGGGAATGTTGGGAATGATCACGTTTTGCTCAACGGTGAAGCGCAGTTCACCGCTGCCGTAGATATCCGCCAACCGCGCCAGGTCAAACATTTGGCGCGCATTCAGCCGGCCCACGGGAATGTGTAACCCGGCATAGTTGAGGCCCACTTGCTTTTGGGCGTGGATGCCGATGTGGTCGCGTTTGTCCCAGCAATACTCATCCTGCTCGGCGGCGGCAATCAAGGGAAATCCCAGTTGCTTTTCGACAACGGCGCGGAATTTTTCAATTCCCCACTCGTCAATCAGCCACATCAACCGAGATTTTTGGCGGTTGGCGCGGGGGCCGTGATCCCGATAGACCACCAAGATCGCTTCGCAGAGGGACACCACATCGCGTGGATCCACCCAGGCATTGAGGGGAATGGCGGGGGCCACGCGGCTGGCGGAAAAGAACCCGCCCACCACCACGTTGAACCCAAGCTTGCCGTCTTTGTAGGCGGGGATGAAGGCGATGTCGTTAATTTCGGCGTGAACCGAGTTGTCGCGGCTGCCGTCGATCGCGATGTTGAATTTGCGGGGCAGGTTAGTGAAGCTGGGGTTGCCATCACCGTTGTTGGTGATCATGTCCTGCACTTTGCGCACCAGCCCCCGGGTGTCGATCAACTCGTCGGCATCAATGCCGGCCACGGGGGAGCCGGTGATGTTGCGCACGTTGTCCATGCCCGATTGGATGCTGGTGAGGCCGGCGCGATCGAGCTGTTGGAAAATTTCAGGAATGTCATCCAACCGAATTCCGCGTAGTTGCAGGTTTTGGCGGGTGGTGATGTCGGCGCTGCCATCGTCGCCGTAGCGCTCAACGATGCTGGCGAGGACGCGCAGTTGGCCGCTGGTGCAAATGCCGTGGGGCAACCGCATCCGCAACATGAACTTTCCGGGAGTGACCGGGCGAAAGAACACCCCTAGCCACTTCAAACGGTGATTCAAGTCATCTTCGGGGAGGTTTTCCCAGCCCAAGCGGGCAAAGGTGGCGAGTTCGTGTTTAACTTGCAGTCCGTCTTTTTCGGCTTTGAATTTCTCAAACTTGGTGAGTTTGGAACTTGCCGGGGCGATCGCTTGAGCCATAGTTACCAGCGAGGGGGTCAATGCCGGTGGGTAAAAACTTCTGACCGCTGGCCGAGGCCAGGGAGTATTCGGTCAGAAGTTGTAGTTGCTAGAGCTGAGAATGGGCAAATGCTAGCGATCGCGCCTCAGGGCTTTTGTAATCCAAGTTACAAAAAACTTTACAGAATCCGTTTCAAGCATGAATTTCATGCAATTTCTGCATTTAAGCACCCGTGAGCCGCTCGATTCCGCCCCGATCGCCCCGATCGCCCCGATCGCCCAGTCAGCCACCCCAAAAACAGCCGATCGCCTCGGCCCAAAACTGAACCAGGCGATCGGCTCCCAACACAGGCAAAACCCTTAGAAAAAACCTCAGAACGCAGAACTTAGAACGCAAAGGTAGTGCGCACCACGCCCACCACCTGCATACCGTTGTCCTCATCATGTTCCGGGTTCACAATCACGATCACGCCCGGCGTGATGGCGATGTTATCCGTCAGCCGGTGGCGGTAGAGGGCTTCCACATGCAACGACGTGTCCCGATCCTCGCGGCTGGCCAAGTCGTTGCGCGTGGTTTTCGGCGGCATCCCGAAGATAATCCCGCCCACATTGCCCTCCTTGAACAAGTCCGGGAAAGCCATCGTGACGGCCCAAGTCCAGATATCCGCATTGGCCCCCCGATCGCCCCCTGATTTGGCCTCGGCATCCGTATAAGCTACCCAACCGGACAAATTGAAACGGGGACTGAATTGCACCGCACCGATCAACCCGTAGGAATTGGCCGCAGTATCCACCCGATCGAACGGCCGTTGGGCAAAGGCGCTGCCGATGTTGTCCGTAATGTTCACATCCGCTTCATCGAAATAGGTGTGGGTGAAGGTGAAGCCAATGCTGGTGCTGGGGGTGGGTTGATAGAGCAATTGCCCCAAAATGCCATAGCTGCCATTGAACAGCCCCGCCTCATCATCCGGGCTGCTGGCCCGAGGCGCACGGTAGGCCACATCGGCCGACCAATGTTGATTAAAACGATGCTGAATTCCCACACCGGGGCCGCGCAACCCGCGATAGATCGAGCTATAGCGCCCAAATCGGGACAGGGCCCCAGAACTGTCACTCCGCAGGTATACGTTCAGGGGATCCGTGATCCCATCCGTGCCGTGGCCATTGGCAATTAACCAGGCCCGCGTTTGATCGCCCAAGGGAAAGCGGTAGTACAAATCCCCCAACCGGAGCTGGCCGCCACTGTTGCCGTCAAAGCCCAGGCGGGTCATGCTGGTTCCCGTCAAGTCGCCATCGATCGGGAGAATGTTGTTGCTTTGTAGCCGCACCCGCAACTCGTCTTTTCCGGTAAAGCTGGTGTTGAAATTCAGCCGCACCCAATAGGCAAAGGTGGCGTTGTAGTCCAAATCGCCGCCGCCCGCCTTTTCGTCGCCCCACACATCAGCTAGGGCAAACATGGCCTCGGATTGGAGCTTGGTGGCCGGCGAAAAGCGATTGGCTTCCAGTTCTGCCGTGCGGGCTTCCAGGGCATCCACCCGCCCCCGCAGGCCGGCCAACTCCGCCGCGAATTCCTCTTGCAGTTTTTGCAATTTCCGCAGATCTTCCTTGGCAGCAAGCGGATCGGTGGCGGACTTGATTAGCTCATTGATCCGATCGAGGCAGGCATTCAACCCGGCGGCGAACTCATAGCGACTGAGGGGCCGGTTGCCCTTAAATGTGCCATCGGGATAACCAGCAATGCAGCCATAGCGCTCCACCAAGGATTGCAGCGCCTGAAATGCCCAATCGGTGGGTTGCACATCCGAGAGTTGCGAAACGGCGGTGACCTGGGCCAGGTCATCCGTGCCTAAGGGATCCGTGCCCAGCAGGTCGGCTTCGGTGGCCACCGTGGGGCGATCGTCCAAGGTCAGCAGGGGAATTTCCGAGGCGATCGCCCCCGTAGGTATTCCCAAAATCAGGGTCAAAAGAGGCAACAGAGCGGAGCTAGAGAGTAGTGGCAGAAAACGATGGGTCATGGGTTAGTCCTCAATAATTGCCAAGCGGTTGCGGGGAGATTGACTGAGCCGCAGTGAGCCGCAGTGAGCTGTTGCCCAGAAAAAGCTGGCTCCCCGTCAATGATTCACCTCTGCTACTTTCAAAAAGCCGGATCAGGTATTTACGCTGAATGGCCACACCGGATTTAGTTAGAAAGAGAACACGGTGCGCACCACACCCACCACTTGGGTCTCGTTATCGTTGTTGTGCTCCGGGTTAAAAATCGCAATCACACCGGGCGTAATGGCAATGTTGTCCGTGAGCTGGTGGTAGTAGAGCGCCTCCAGGTGGAACGAGGTATCGCGATCTTCGCGGCTGTCCACATCGTTTTGGGTGGTCTTCGGCGGCATCCCGAAAATAATCCCGCCCAAGTTGCCTTCCTTAAACAGATCCGGAAAAGCCATCGTGACGGCCCAATTCCAAATGTCGGCATTGGCTCCCCGATCGTTGCCCGATTTGGCTTTAGCATCGGTGTAGCCCACCCAGCCGGACAGGTTGAAACGCGGACTAAATTGCACCGAGCCGATCAACCCATAGGAGTTGGCCAACGTATCAACCCGATTAAAGGGCCGTTGGGCAAAGGCACTGCCCACGCCGTCCGTGATGTTCACGTCGGCTTCGTCAAAGTAGGTGTGGGCGAAGGTGAAGCCAATGCCAGCGCTTTTGCTGGGCTGATATAGGATTTGGCCCAAAATGCCGTAGCTGCCGTTGAACAGGCCCGCTTCATCATCCGGGTTGCTGCCCTGGGGCGCACGGTAGGCCAGATCCACCGACCACCGATCGCTAAAGTCATGTTCGATCGCAACCCCGGGGCCGCGCACACTGCGGTAGATCGAACTAAAGCGACCAAACCGCGACAGGGAACCGGCACTGTCACTGCGCAGAAACGAATTCAACGGATCGGCAATGCCGTCAGTTCCCTGACCGCTGGCAATCAGCCACATATGGGTTTTGTGCCCGATCGGGAAGCGATAGTGCAAATCGTCCAATCGAAACCGATTGTTGCTGTTGCCATCAAAAGACAGGCGGGTCATGCTGGTTCCGGTCACGGCCCCATCGATCGGGATGATGTTGTTGCTTTGCAGCCGCACCCGCAACTCGTCTTTTCCGGTAAAGCTGGTGTTGAAATTCAGCCGCGCTCGGTAAGAAAACGTGGTGTTGTAA